>JBKOUM010000210.1:0-11728 GCA_046723385.1 Actinomycetota bacterium | reverse complement strand
GATTCGTGGTTGAGTCTCGTGGGCTCGGAGATGTGTATAAGAGACAGCCTGATGGCCGACGACGCCGACTGGCCCAAGCGGCTCTACGCCAAGCTCGGGTTCGATCCGGTCGGTCACGTCCGCCAGTTCCGGAAGCCGCCGCCGGGGGAGACGGACCGATGAGCGCGCACGACCGGGCTCCCGGCCCGCACGCCGAGGTCCGGTAGCATCCGGCCGAGCCATGTCGTTCATCGAGGACGTCGACGCCCGCGAGATCCTCGACTCTCGCGGGAACCCCACGATCGAGGTGGAGGTCGCCCTCGACGACGGCGCCTTCGGCCGCGCCGCGGTCCCGAGCGGCGCCTCGACGGGTGAGCACGAGGCGTCGGAGCTCCGAGACGCCGAGCCCGGCCGCTATCACGGCAAGGGCGTGCTCCATGCGGTCGCCAACGTCAACGGGCCGATCGCGGAGGCCGTCCTCGGCCTCGACGCCTTCGATCAACGCGGGGTGGATCGCGCGCTGATCGACCTGGACGGGACGGCGACCAAGAGCGGGCTCGGGGCCAACGCGGTGCTCGGCGTGTCGCTGGCGGTGGCCAAGGCGGCGGCCGACTCGGCGGGGCAGCCGCTGTACCGCTACCTCGGGGGACCCAACGCGCACGAGCTTCCCGTTCCCATGCTGAACGTGATCAACGGTGGCGCCCACGCGGATAACGAGCTCGAGCTCCAGGAGTTCATGCTGATGCCGGTCGGCGCGGCCTCGTTCTCGGAAGCGCTCCGGTGGGGCGTCGAATGCTTCCAAGCGCTGCGCGATCTTCTGCACGAAGCGGGGATGTCGACGGCGGTCGGCGACGAGGGGGGCTTCGCCCCCCAGGTCGCGAACGCCGACGACGCCCTCGACTTCCTGGTCCGCGCGATCGATGCGATCGGGCTTCAACCCGGTGGCGAGATGGCGATCGCGCTGGACCCGGCCGCGTCGGAGCTCTACAAGGACGGGCGGTACCACGTGCAGGGGGCAGATCGCACCGCCGACGACATGACCGCCTTCTGGTCGGACCTGCTCGACCGCTATCCGATCGTCTCGATCGAGGATCCGCTGGCCGAAGACGACTGGGACGGCTGGGTCACCCTCACCCGCGCGCTGGGGCCCCGGGTGCAGATCGTCGGCGACGACCTCTTCGTCACGAACACGGAACGCCTCGAGCGCGGGATCCGAACGGCCTCGGCCAACGCGATCCTCGTCAAGGTCAACCAGATCGGGACGCTGACCGAGACGCTCGAGGCGATCGAGACCGCGCAGCGGGCGAGCTTCGGCGTCGTCGTGTCGCACCGGAGCGGCGAGACCGAGGACACGACGATCGCCGACCTCGCGGTCGCGACGAACGCCGGCCAGATGAAGTCGGGCGCGCCGTCGCGCGGGGAGCGGACCGCCAAGTACAACCAGCTCCTTCGGATCGAGGGCTCGCTCGGGGAGGCGGCCGCGTTCGGCTCGCCCTTCGGCGGACGACCACCTGGCGCCGGCGCGACATGAGCGCGCGGGCCACGGCGACTTCCCCCGCTGGAGCCCGGGGGAAGCAACGCAGCCGAGCCAAGGCGTCGGGAACGCGGATGCGTGCGACGCCCCGTGCGTCGATCCTGCTGTTCGCGGTGTTCCTCGCCGTGGTCTTCGCGGTCGCGCCGATGCGAGCGTACCTGCACCAGCGCGCCGAGCTCTCGGATCTCCAGCGCCAGGCCGACGTGCTCGAGCAGCAGAACACGGCGCTCGAACGGCGGATCGCCGACCTGAACGACCCGGCGACGCTCGAGCGGCTCGCCCGCGAGTGCCTCGGGATGGTTGAGCCCGGCGAGATCGCGTTCGTCCCGATCCCCAAGGGTCGCGCGCCGACGCCGCCCGATTGCGGCTGAGCGGATCTCAGCTCGCCTCGAACGCCAGCACGACCGAGTCGCACACCCGCTCGTACCCGATCCGCTGATAGATCGCGTTCGAGGTGGGGTTCGCCAGGTCGGTGTGGAGGAAGCAGAAGCGACGCCCGTTCGAGAGCTGGTCGCGGCTCACCGAGGCGACCAGCGTCGTGGCGTAGCCGTGGCCGCGCAGATCGGGCGGGGTATAGACCGGACCGATCCTGATCCCGTTCGGCGTGAGTCCGCCCACGCCCGTCATCGACACCGAGCGGCCTCCGTCCACCCACAACCAGAAGCCGCCTTCCTCCGACGAGAAGACGGTCGTCGTTCGGCGGGCGCGCTCGCCTGGGTCGCCCCTGATCTCCGGCGGCACGACCTCCGCTTCGAAGTCTGCCAGCCACCGCAGGACGAGCTCGAGGTCGTCGGAACCCTCCGCCCTTCGCGTCGAGCCGGACGCCACCGGGAGGTCCCGGACCGAGCTCAGCTCGTAGACGCCCTGCCCCATCACGTGCCGTACCGCGCGTCCCGTGAGGTCCGACCACGCCTCGGCGAACGCGTCCGCCTCAGGGAGGGCCGCCGTGACCCCGGGCAGGTTCGTGTGCGCATCTACGAGGGCGCGGGCCAGGATCCCCAGGGCGTCGTTCTCGGCGGGTCGGGCGAGGACGAGGTTGTGCGGGGGCGTCTGCAGGGCCGCCCCGACCGGGTCCCCGGCGCGCTCCACGGCCCAGAGCTCCTTGTCCGGATAGACGGACGGATGCCGGATCAGCGTGCTCGCGATCCCGAGCGGGAGGTCATGACGGGCCTCGTTCCGGAGGAGGAGCGGCCGGACGGCGTCGAGCCAGACCTGAGGGTCCTCGAAGCGCGTCGCCTCCATCCGAGGATGCTACGCGACTCGATTGACGGCCGATGGGCTGGTCACGCAGACTTGCCCGGCGTCCGAGAACGGCTCGGGCCGACGGAAGGAGACGGCGACATCGCAGAGATCGAGGTCGGCGCGACCATCACGGGAACCGTGGCGCGCATCGAGAACTACGGGGCGTTCCTGCAGCTCGAGGACGGGCGGATGGGCCTGGTCCACATCTCCGAGATCGACAGGAACTACGTGAAGGACGTCCGCGAGCATCTCCGCGAAGGTGACGCCGTCGAGGCCAAGGTCGTCGCGATCAAGGACGACGGCAAGATCGACCTGTCGATCAAGGCGCTCCAGGACCCGCCGCCGCCGCGCGCATCGCGTCGCGGTTCGGATCCCGAGTTCGAGCAGATGCTGAAGAAGTTCATGAAGCAGAGCGAGGAGCGGCAGGTCGACTTCCGGCGCGCCACCGAGCACAAGCGCAAGTAGCGACCTTCGCGGTCGTGAGGATGTTGACGATCTCGGCTGCAGCCAGGGCGGCAGGGACGTCGACGGGTTGATGAACGCTCGCTCCGGCGTCGAGCACGGCGAACTGCGGGCGGCGGATCTCGCGACGGTCGCCCGGCAGCTCGGCCGCGAGGCAACGATCCCGTTCACCGTGGTCGCTCGGTGCACGGGAGGTCATCCGCTCGTGATCCGCGATGCGCCGCTCGATGCCGAGGGCGTGCCGTTCCCGACCACGCACTGGCTGACCTGTCCCGACAGCGTCCGAGCCGTGTCGCGCCTCGAGTCCGAGGGCTGGATCGGGCGGCTCAACGAACGGTACGACGCGGACGCGGACTTCCGGGCACGCGTCGACGCGGGACACCGAGAGGCCGCCGAGGATCGCGCGCGCGATCTTCCGGAAGCAGGAGGGTGGGGCGGCGTCGGCGGCACCCGGATCGGCGTGAAGTGCCTGCACGCCCATTACGCCAACCACATCGCCGGTGGAGATGACGTGGTCGGGCGATGGGTCGCGGAGCGGATCGAGCCGGTCCATCTCGACGCGAGGGGTGGACGCATCGCCGCGATCGACCAGGGAACGAATTCCTGCCGGCTCACGATCCTGGAGCCCGCGGTCGATCCCGCCGACGAGCCCACGGAGCTCGCGCGCGACATGATCATCACCCGCCTCGGTCAGGGCGTCGACCGAACCGGAAGGCTTGATCCGGACGCGCTCGCCCGCACGCTGTCGGTGATGGCGCGGTACTGCCGGCGGGCGCGCGCGCTCGGCGCCGACCGCATCCGCGTCGGCGCCACGAGCGCCACGCGCGACGCCGAGAACCGCGGCGAGCTCGCGGACCGCGTCCGCGAGCTCGCCGGCTCCGACCTCGAGGTCATCTCCGGCGAGCGCGAGGCCGCGCTGTCGTTCCTCGGCGGCACCCGCGGGCTCGATCCCGATCAGGGTCCGTTCCTCGTCCTGGACATCGGTGGCGGGTCCACCGAGTTCGTGATCGGGACCGCGCCCGGTGTCGCCGACGACGCGATCAGCATCCAGATGGGGTCGGTCCGTCTCACGGAGCGGACGGTCCGCGACGACCCGCCGACGACCGACGATCTCGAGCGGCTCCGGGAGCTCGCCGCTGGAGGGGTCGAGCGCGCCTCGCGGAAGGTTCCGATCGAGCGTGCCCGCACGTTCGTGAGCGTCGCCGGCACCGCGACCACGCTCCAGGCGGTCGCGCTCGGCCTCGGCCGCTACGACCCCGATCGGATCCATCGCTCGTGGCTCTCCTCGGCCGAGGCCGAGGGCGTCCTCGACACGCTCGCCGGGATGACGAACGCCGAGCGGGCAGCGATCCCCGTGATGGCTCCAGGGCGGGGCGACGTGATCGTCGCGGGTGCGGTGATCCTGGTCGAGGTGATGCGCCGCTTCGGCTTCACCCGCACGCTCGTCTCCGAGACGGACATCCTCGACGGGCTCGCATTCGAGGCCCTGGGCGTCCGGTAACCTGACCCGCCATGCCCAGCCGATCCCGCGAACGTCAGCTCGCGAAGCTCGCCGCACGCCGCAAGGCCGAGCAGACGTCTGCCCAGCGCCGGAGGCGGATCACCGCCGGGATCGTCGGCGCGGTGGTCGGCCTCGCGGCGGTCGGCGTCGGCGTCGCGTTCGTTTTGGGCGGCAACGATAACGACAACCCGGTCGCGAGCGGCTCGCCGGCAGCGTCGGCGACCTCGTCACCCTCGTCCGCGGGTCTGCCCACGAAGACCGGGACCGTCACGCCGCAGGCGGAGCCGGCCAAGGAGGTCGCGTGCGGCGGTACGCGGCCGGCAGACGCGGACACGCCGAAGCCGCAGTTCGACACCGCGCCCACCGCGAAGCAGGTGCTGAAGAAGGACACCACCTACACCGCCGTGATGGAGACCTCCTGCGGCACGATCGAGATCGAGCTCGACTCGGGGAACACCCCGCAGACCGTCGCGAGCTTCGTCTTCCTGGCGGAGAAGGGGTACTTCGACGGGCAGTTCTTCCATCGCGTCGTCGATTCGATCGACGTGATCCAAGGGGGCGATCCCCTCGGCAACGGCCAGGGTGGGCCCGGCTACTCGATCCCCGACGAGCTGACCGGTCACGAGAACTACACGCCGGGGACGGTCGCGATGGCGAACGCCGGCTCGGGGACCGGCGGGAGCCAGTTCTTCATCATCACCGGCCGCGACGGGACCAACCTCAACGGCAACCCGAACTACACGATCTTCGGCCGTGTGGTCGACGGTCTGGACGTCGCCAAGACGATCAACGCGCTGATGCCCAAAGGACAGAAGGACTACGACGGGGCTCCCACCCAGGCCGTGTACATCGACAAGGTCACGATCGACACGGCCAAGGCGCCCCGCTCCTCGCCCAGCGCCTCGCCTTCGTCCTAACCGTCGGGCGCCGCGAGCCACGCGTCGATCCCGGACCGGATCGCGGCCTTCGTCCCGTCGTCCGCGAAGCTCGCATCGACCGCGGCCACCGCGACCTGCGCGAGGTCGCCGTCGCGGAACCCCCACGTCGAGCGCGCCGCCTCGTAGACCGTGTCGACCCACGCGCCGAACATGGACGGGTCGTCCGAGTTGAGGGTGACGACCACCCCGGCGTCGCGCAGCCGTGTGAAGGGGTGGTCGTCCAGGGATCCGTAGACGCCGGTGGCCACGTTGGAGAGCGGAGAGACCTCCAGCGCGATCCCTCGAGCGGCGAGCACATCGACCAGGCGCGGGTCCTCGATCGAGCGGACGCCGTGGCCGATCCGGTCCGGCGCGTAGTGCTCGAGCGTCTGCCACACGTTCTGCGGTCCCGCCCACTCGCCCGCGTGGGGCACCGAGCGCAGCCCGGCATCCCGGGCCCGGACGAAGATCGACGCGAAGTCCGCGACGGGCGCGCGCTCGCTCCCGGCGGCGTTCAGCGCCACGACGCCGCGGCCCGCGAACTTGGTCGCGACCTCGAGGGTGCGCTCGGCTTCCTCCATCCCGAAGTCGCGCACGACGTCGGGCGTCAGCTGGACGCGGACCCCGTGGATCCGGGCGCCGGCCTCGAGACCATCGAGCACGGCCTCGATCGGGCCGAACCAGTTTCCGAGACGCGCTGCGTGGTTCGCCGGACTGAACACCGCTTCGGCGTAGCGGACGCCGGCGCCGGCCAGGTCGCCGCAGAACTCTTCGGCGATCCTCCGGAAGTCGTCGAGCGTGCGCAGCAGCGCGCACGTCTCCCCGTAGTTCTGGATGAAGTCCATGAACCCGTCGAACCGCCACGTGTCCTCCTGGAGCCCGTGCGGCGTGCGGGAGCCGTCGCGATCCGCGAGCTCACGGACCGTCTCGGTGCGGATCGAGCCCTCCAGATGGACGTGCAGCTCGGCCTTCGGGAGGGCTCGGAGGTCGCGCATGGCCCGATGGTAGCGTCGGCCCGGTGAAGCGTGGCCGTGCGCTGTTGCTCTTGACGATCGCGGCGTGCTCCTCGCCGGTGTCGGCCCCGACGGTGCGGTACCAGCCGTCTGATCTGGGCGACATCGTGCTGCTGCCCGCCGACGCGCCGCCGGGGCTCGGGTACGTCCCGCAGTTCTCCGGTGATCAGGACCTGAGCGCGTTCGCCCGGAACGCCGAGGAGAAGACCGCGCTGTCGGCGGACGGCTTCCAGCTCGGGAATGGGGCCCTGTTCGTGCCCAGTGATCGGATCGCCGGTGGGCACCTCACCGCGCACGATCCGATCGTGCAGGGGACGGCGGCGGTGTTCGCCCGCGACGATGGAGCCGCCGCGGCCCTCGCTCGGTTCCTGGACGACCTTCGGTTCCGGCAGCTCCCCGGAGCCCGGGATCGCCCGCCGATCGCGCTCGGGGACGAGGCGTACCGGCTCGATTCGACGAACGCGGACGGCGCGGCGGTGACGATCCTCGGCTGGCGCCGCGCGAACCTCGTCATGATCGTGATCGGAACCTCGTACCCCGCGTCCGGGGTCGAGGATCTGGGCCGGCTGATCGACGGCCGTGCGGCCGGGATCGGCTGATGGGCAGGTACACGTACGGGGACTCAGCGCTCGCGGCCGAGCGTCTCGGACTCGTGGCGAGGATGTTCGAGCCGACGACGCGGTCGTTCCTCGAAGGCGTGATCGATCTTCCGCCGGCCGTCGCGGTCGACCTGGGCTGCGGGCCGGGTCACACGACCCGCCTGCTCCACCGGGTCACCGGGGCGCGTTCGACGGTCGGCCTGGATCGGTCGGAAGCCTTCGTCGCCGAGGCCCGCCTCCACGAGCCCGCCGGCGTGACGTTCACGGTGCATGACGTGACGGCCGTGCCGTTCCCGACGGGACCGGCCGACGCGGTGTACGCGCGGCTCCTGCTGGCACACCTCGCGGACGTCGAGGGCGTGGTCCGCCGATGGTCAACCACGTTGGCCATCGGCGGCTCGCTGCTCGTGGACGACCTCGAGACGCTCGATGCCCCAGAGCCGGCGTTCCGCAGGTACCTGGACGACGTCGCGATCGCGATCGTGAGGGCCCAAGGCGGCGACCTCTTCGTGGGACCGCGGCTGCACCGGATGCCGGATCCGACGGGATGCGAACGGATCCGGGATGAGGTGACCGCGTTCTCACCTCCGGCGTCGCTGACCGCGCGGGTCTTCGGGATGAACCTCTCCGTCCTGGTCGAACGCGGTGAGACGGAGCCACGGACCGATCTGGCCGCCGAGCTCGAGGAGGTCGCGTCCGGCCGGCGGGTGGGGCGCCGGGCCACCTGGCGCGTGCGCCAGGTGGCGTGGCGCCGCACCTCGGATGTTTGAATCGACCGGGGTCGACCGATAGCGTCGGAACCACGTGACGCCCGACACGATCGCCCCCCCGTTCTTCCTCGCCGCCGCGCTCCTTTCGATCTCCGGGGCACTCAAGGTGGTCCGGCCGCGCGCGACCGCGCAGGCGATGTTGGAGGTCGGGCTGCCCGGGTCGCGCGCGGTCGCGCGCGGCCTCGGCTCCGTCGAGCTGGCCGCCGCGGCGTGGGCGATCCTCGCCCCCGCCGCTGGCGGTGCGCTCGCGCTGTCGTTCGCGTACTTCGGGTTCGCCGGGTTCCTCGCGTACGTGCTGACGACCCACCCCGGCGCCGGCTCGTGCGGCTGCGCCGGCGCGAAGGCGGTCCCGCCGAGCGTCCTGCACCTGACCCTCGACCTCATGGCCGGCTTCGTCGGGTTGGGCTACGCCGCCGCGTCGGGCCCGTCCGCGCTCGCATGGACCTCGGATCTCGGGCCCGCCTCCGTGCTCGTGTTCGCCGGGCTCGGCGTGGCCGGGTGGCTCGCCGCGGTGGCCGTCACCGAGGCGCCGCTCGCCTGGCGCGCATGGGGCCCGCCCGAGCACGTCGATGATCCGGGTCGGCGCGACGATCACGACGCGACCGCGGAGGCCGCGCTCGCGTCCGCGGGGATCGGCCCCGGCCATCCCAGCCTGTGGCCCGGCGCCGACACGGAGGCGCTGGCGTGAGCGCGGTCCTCGATCGAGCGCTCCGCCTCGTCGGCACCCGCGGAGCCGGGGAGACGACGACGGCGCCGGGCGGCCTCGAGCGGTTCGCCCGCGCTGCGAGCGCGTTCTCGGTCGCACCCGTCAGCTACACCACGCGACCGGTGGACGCGACGGCGGTCGTCCGTCGATCGTGCGCGAGCTGCCCGCCGGGAAGCCGGTGCTGCGGTGCGTACACCGCCTTCTGCTGCACCCTCCCGGGCGGCTCGAACTTCGGCTGCCCCCCGCACACGTTCGTGGGCGGGTGGTGGCAGTGCAACTACGGGCACTCGAACCTGTGCGGCACGACGAACCTTCGGTACTACCTGGATTGCTCCATGGATCCGGGACGGGCGTGCCCGGGGGGGTGCCACTGCGGCGATCAGCGATGCAACAACTTCAAGACGTGCTGCGTGGTCTTCCGGTACGGGAACTGCAACACCCAGATCCCGCACGTGACGCCGATCCAGTGCCGCCTCGTGACGTGCGTGATCCCGTGCAGGATCGACTGCCTCAACTGCAACTGCGGCGCCGCGTACGACCAGCACACGTGTCGGCACGAGGCGGGGTGTCTCTAGATGCTGACCGCGCTCGTGGTCGTGGAGACCGTCGTGCTGGCGTTGCTGTCGGTGATCGTGGTCGCCGTGCTCCGCAGCCACGCGGAGATCCTCCGGAGGCTTCCGGAACCGGATGGCGATCACGCCGACGAAGGTCCCGCCGGCGGCCTGGTGGTGCTCCCCGACGCGCCGGCGATCCCGGAGCACCTCCCGACCCCGCGGCGTCGGGCGACCGAGGCCCACGACATCTCGGGGACGACGCTCGACGCAGACCCCGTCGTCGTCTCGATGCGGTCGGGCGTGAACACCGTCGTGGCGTTCCTCTCGACGGGGTGCCTGACGTGCCGGACCTTCTGGGATGGGCTCCGGCCCGAGGTGTGGCGGCCGCTCCCGGGCGACGCACGGGTCGTCGTCGTCGTGAAGGATCCCGCGTTCGAGAGTCCGTCGAAACTCCGCGAGCTGGCGCCGGCCGACGTCACGGTCGTGCAGTCCTCGGTCGCGTGGGAGGACTTCGGCGTCTCGATGTCGCCGTACTTCTGCTTCGTCGACGGCGCGTCGGGGACCGTGCGGAGCGAGGGGTCGGCGATGGGCTGGGACCAGGTCACGTCGTTGCTCCGCGACGCCCTGCTCGACGAGGAGGTCGCCGCGGGCCGATGAGCCTCGCGGCGGGGGAGTGACGGGTGAGCGCGGTCGTGGCCGTCGGGATGGCGCTCGCCGTCGCGGCCGGGATCCGGTCCACGTGGTCGCCCTGAGGAGCATCGATGCTGGGGAGCATCACCCCGCTCGGGGAGCGGGGACGCGGGTCGAGGTGGTGGCTGACGCTGGTCGCGTACGTCGTCGGCTCGTTCGTCGGTGCCGTCGCGCTCGGGGCGTCCGTCGGTTGGCTGGGCGGTGCGATCGCGCCCGGCTATGGGGCGGGCGTTCGTCTCGTCGCGCTGGGTCTGGTCGTCATCGCGGGTCTCATGCTCGATCTGGGGGCGCTCGGTGTGCGGCTGCCCAGCGTGCGGCGCCAGGTCGATGAGGGCTGGCGCGCACGCTACCGGGGGTGGGTGTGGGGCGTGGGCTATGGCCTTCAGCTCGGGGTGGGTGTGGTCACGATCGTGACGACCTCCACCGTCTACGCGACGTGGGTCGCCGCGTTCGTGTCCGGAGGCGTGTTCGCCGGTGCGGCGATCGGCGCCGCGTTCGGGCTCGCGCGTGCGCTCCCGGTGCTCTCGGTCGCCGGCGTCCGCCGGCAGGATCAGCTGCTGCGGGTGGACGCCCTGCTCGGTCGTCTGGCGAGTCCCGCGCGGCGGGCGACGTACGCGACGGTCGCCGCGATCGCCAGCGTGGCGTTCCTGGGAGCCGCGCGGTGGTGAGGCTCGCCGGCCACGGGCTCGCGATCGAGGTGCACCGCGGCTGGGAGGCGCGGATGTGGCGCCCCCGCGTCGAGCCGCCAGCAACCGCCGGGCCCGTGATCCGCCTCGCGAACTTCCCACTGCCGAGGACGCGGAACACGTACGCGGCCGAGGTCGCCGAGGCCCTCAGGCCGGGCCACGTGCTCGTCTCGCTGATCGAGTTCGACACGGTGTCCGCGAACGCCGGGCTCTACGCGGCGCGCGGCGCGCCGCGCCTCCGGCTCGAGGATCTCGACCCGAAGGCGCTGCAGGCATCCGGTCCGGGGAGGCTGGGCGTTCAGCGGTTCTTCTCGCGCGGGAACCGGGCGTTCAGCCTCTACGTGATGGCGCGCGAGGGACCGGGCCTGAGAGCGTCGCTCCACGCGGTGAACGCCACGCTCCGCTCGCTCCGGGTGGGTCCCTCGTGAGCGTGCTCGGGTGGCTCGCGATAGCGGGCTTGGCGATCGCCGTCGCCTGGATCGCGCTCGCACTGGTCGGAGCGGTCAGGGAACTCCAGGAGCTGCGGGCCAAGCTCGATGCCCTCGGAACGCGCGACGACGCCCCGCGCCGGGCGTTGCCGGTCGGCGCTCCCGTTCCCGTGTGGCGGATCGCGACCGCGGACGGCGAGGTCGTGTCGTCGTCGACGTTCGATGCGCGCCGCCACGTGCTGCTGTTCGCCGACGCAGCGTGTCGCGCGTGCGACGACCTGGTCCCCGAGGTGGTGCGGTCTGCCGGCGCCGGATCGATCCCGCCCGTCGCCGTCATCGGACAGGGTGATGCGGCCTCGACCCCTCCGCCCTGGAGGGTCGCCGACGTCCGCGTCCGCGTCGGCGCCGAGCGCGGCGACGAGGTCTCGGCCGCGTTCGGCGTGGACATCACCCCCACGGCCTTCGTGGTCGACGAGGGGGGCGCCGTCGTTGCTCGCGGACCCGTCGCGACGATGGACGACGTTCGCGGTCTGCTCCGTGAAGCGGACGGCGTGCGGATCGTCGCGGCCGGGGGAGCGTGACCGATCAGGTGGACCGCCCGCCGATCACCCGCCGCCGGTTCCTGAGCCGCGCTTCGGCGCTCGCCC
>JBKOUM010000108.1:0-15622 GCA_046723385.1 Actinomycetota bacterium | reverse complement strand
TCGGTTCCGGCGGCGTGGTCCGTGACCCGGAGGTCTGGCGACGTGCGGTGACCGGCGTCGCAGAGGCGGGACGGTCTTTGGGCCTGGAGCCGCAGGCGGTCATCGCGTCACCGCTCACGGGTCCCGCCGGCAACGTCGAGTTCCTGCTCCTCTTGGCGGCCCGAGGTGCCGTTCGCGATCTCGACCTGGACGGCGCCATCGCGGAAGGGGAGGCCTTCCTGCGGTGAGCACCGTCGGGTTCGTGATCCACGCCGGACGCGCGGCCGCGGTCGACGCCGCGGACGAGCTCCGGGGTGTGCTCTCCGACGACGGCGTCGCCACGGTCGACGTCGACGGCGTCGCCGCCGATGTCGACCTCGTCGTCTCCGTCGGGGGCGACGGGACGTTCCTCCGGGCGGCGTACGTCGCCGCGCAGATCGGGTCGCCCGTGCTCGGCGTGAAGGTCGGGCGCCTCGGCTTCCTGACGGAAGTCGAGCCGCCCGCAGCCGCGCCCCTGATCCGAGAGGCGCTCGAGGGTCGCGCTCGCGTCGAAGAGCGACTCGCCGTCGTCGCCGAGCCCGCCGACGGCGCGTCGTTCCCGCCGCAGTGGGCGATGAACGAGATCATGGTGGAGAAGCGGGCCCGGCATCGCTTGATCAGGTTGCGGGTGGCGGTGGACGGGGAATACGTGACGACCTTCTCCGCCGACGGGGTGATCGTGGCGACCCCCACGGGTTCGACCGCGTACTCCTTCTCGGCTCGCGGACCGATCGTGTCGCCGGAGGTCGCGTGCCTCCTCATCACGCCGATCGCCGCCCACATGGTCTTCGACCGGTCGTTCGTCCTGGGGGCGAGGCGGGTCGTGACGCTCGAGGTCGTCGGCGACGAACCCGGTTTGGTGTCCGCGGACGGACGGGAGACCCAGGAGATCCCGCTCGGCACGGAGGTCCGCATCCGGGCGTCGAACCGCCCCGCACGACTCGTGCGGCGTGACGACGCCCCCGGGTTCCTCAGCCGGGTGCGTGACAAGTTCGACCTCCCGGGCGAGCCGGACGACGACCTGATCGCGCCGGAGCTCGACGGTCTGGGCGGAGATGTCGGGGGTGCCCGCTAGGATGCGTGCGTGCTCCTCGAGCTCCACATCAGTGGTCTCGGCGTCATCCAGGACCTCGATCTCCAACTGACCCCCGGGCTGACGGTCCTCACCGGGGAGACCGGTGCCGGCAAGACGATGCTCACGGTGGGGCTCTCGCTCGCCGCGGGGGCCCGAGCCAGTGCCCAGCTCGTGGGTGTCGACGCCACGGCCGCCAGGGTTCAAGCCCGGTTCGACGCGCCCCCCAGATTGTCTGGCGACGCGGATCCCGATGCACGTCAGGGGTGGGTCGAAGACGGCGAGGTGATCCTCTCGCGGTCGATCGGCCCCGACGGCAAGAGCAGCGCACGGATCGGGGGTCAGCTGACCACCGCGTCGGCCCTCGCCGACCTGGGTGCAGAGCTGATCGAGATCCACGGCCAGCACGGATCGCTCCGCCTCCTCGAGGCGGGGACGCAGACGAGCTTCCTCGACCGATCCGCCGGCCCGGACCACCTCCAGACGCTGCAGGCCTACGTCGAGACGTACAAGCTCCTGGAGACACGACGACGTTCGCTGCACACGCTCGAGGACGATGTGCGCGATCGCGAGCGGGAGATGGACCTGCTGCGGTACCAGGTGAACGAGATCCGGGCCGTCGATCCCCACGCCGGCGAGACCGACGCGCTCCGGGTGGAGGAGGCTCGGCTCGCCCACGGCGAGCGCCTGGTGGAGCTCTCGAGCGCCGGCGAGGACACCCTCGCGGGCGATGGCGGAGCCCGCGAGAGCCTCGCCTCCGCCGCGCGCGGCATCGCGGCCATGGCGGATCTGGACCCGTCCACGGCTCCACTGTCCGAGCGGGCGGCTGCCCTCGCCGCGGAAACGTCGGAGCTCGCTCGGGACCTCCGCGGGTACCGCGAGTCGATCGCGTTCGATCCGGCCCGGGTGGATGTGCTGCGTGCGCGCATCGCTGCGCTGAAGGGCCTCCATCGCAAGTACGGCGCCGGAGACGACGAGGTGATCGGCTTCCTCGGCGTCGCCAGCACCAGGCTCGAGGAGCTATCCGGGGCGGATGAGCGGCTCGACGAGCTCCGGGAGGAGGTTGCGCGCCTCGGATCGGAAGCGGCCTCGCTGGCGGCCACGGTGTCCTCCGGCAGGGCCTCAGCATCCGCCGCCCTGGCGGATGCACTCACGGTCGAGCTCGCGGACCTCGGCATGGCGGGGGCCGCCATCCGGGTCTCCCTCGATGAGCTCGAACGGATCGGTCCCTCCGGCGCGGAGCGGGTCGAGCTCCTCCTGTGTGCCGGACCGGGCCAGCCCTGGCTCCCGCTCGCCAAAGCGGCCAGCGGGGGAGAGCTCTCGCGGGTGATGCTCGCGTGCCGCAGCGTGCTCTCGGACCTGGACGAGGTCCCCACGCTCGTCTTCGACGAGGTGGACGCGGGCATCGGCGGGGTCGCGGGTCTGGCGGTCGGACGGCGCCTATCTCGCCTGTCGTCGGACCGGCAGGTCGTGGTGGTGACACACCTGCCGCAGATCGCCTGCTTCGCGGACCTCCATGTCCGGGTGCGCAAACGCGACGGGGTCGCGACCCTGGAGGTGCTCGACGATCTCGAGCGCGTCACCGAGCTGTCCCGGATGCTCGCGGGTCTCGAGACGTCCGAACACGGTGGGTCGCACGCCGAGGAGCTCCTCGCGGAGGCGGCTCGGTCGCGGCATCAGGCCGCGACCCGCCCCCCGGTCGCGGCCGCTGACCCCGCCGCGGGGTGAGGTTCTCCCGGGCGCGCGCTGGAAGGGCCACCAACCTCTGCTACAGTCGGGTTCCGTTGTGAAGGAGCGCGCGAAGTACATCTTCGTCACGGGGGGTGTCGCCTCCGGACTCGGCAAGGGCATCACCACCGCCTCCCTCGGCCGCCTCTTCGCTTCCCGCGGGCTCAAGGTCGTTCTCCAGAAGCTCGATCCGTACGTCAACGTCGATCCCGGGACGATGAACCCGTTCGAGCACGGAGAGGTCTTCGTGCTCGACGACGGCGCCGAGACCGATCTCGACCTTGGCCACTACGAGCGCTTCCTCGATGCGGACCTGCACCGCGGATCCAACTTCACGACCGGCGCCGTGTACTCGGCCGTGCTCGCGAAGGAGCGGCGAGGCGATTACCTCGGGAAGACGGTCCAGGTGATCCCGCACATCACCGACGAGATCAAGGCGCGCGTCCGCGCGCTGGCGGAGGCCGAGCAAGCGGACCTGCAGGTCGTCGAGATCGGCGGCACCGTAGGCGATATCGAGTCTCTCCCGTTCCTGGAAGCCGTGCGCCAGCTCAGGAACGAGGTCGGCCGTGATCGATGCGCGTTCGTCCACGTGTCGCTGATGCCGTTCATCGGTCCGTCCGGAGAGCTCAAGACGAAGCCGACCCAGCACTCCGTCAAGGAGCTCCGGGCCCTCGGTCTGCAGCCGGACGCGATCGTGTGCCGTTCCGACCGCCCGATCGGCCGGAACCTGAAAGAGAAGGTCTCCCTCTTGTGCGATGTGCCGATCGCCGGGGTGATCAGCGCCCCGGATGCGCCCTCGATCTACGAGGTTCCCTTGGTCTTGCACCGGGAAGGTCTGGACGCCTTGTTGGCCGACCACCTCCGCATCGGCGGTGAACCCGACCTGTCCGAGTGGACGGCGCTCGTCGATCGTGTGCACGCCGCCACCGATCCCGTCGACATCGCCGTCGTCGGCAAGTACGTCTACCTCCGGGACGCCTACCTCTCGGTGATGGAAGCGCTCCGACACGGCGGGATCCACCACGGAGCGGACGTCCGGATCCACTGGACGGCGTCGGACGATCTGGGCGCGGACGCGACCGAGCTCGCGCTGTCCGAGATGGACGGGATCCTGATCCCGGGAGGGTTCGGCGTGCGAGGCGTGGAGGGCAAGGTGGACGCCGCTCGGTTCGCCCGCGAACGTGGCGTCCCGTTCCTCGGGATCTGTCTCGGCCTCCAGTGCGCGGTGATCGAGATCGCGCGGAGCGTGTGCGGGCTGGAGGGTGCCAACTCGAGCGAATTCGACCCGGCGACCCCGCACCCGGTGATCGATCTCCTCCCCGAGCAGAAGGACGTGACCGATCTCGGGGCCACGATGCGGCTGGGCGCGCAGCCTTGCTATCTGGAGCCGGGGAGCCGCGCGGCCTCCGCGTACGCCGCCGACGTCGTCGAGGAGCGCCACCGCCACCGGTACGAGGTCAACCCGGCGTACCACGATGCGCTCCGGGCGGGCGGTCTCGTGATCAGCGGATCCTCGCAGAAGGGCCGTCTGGCCGAGATCGTGGAGCTCCCGGATCATCCCTTCTTCGTCGCCGGCCAGTTCCACCCTGAGCTCCGCTCGCGACCCACCCGCCCGCACCCGCTGTTCCGCGAGTTCGTCGGCGCCGCCGTCGCGCACCGGCGGACGCGCGAGGGCGCAGGCGAGCGGATCGTCGTCACGGGCTGACGAGCTCGGCCATGCTCGAACCCGCCGCGTCTCGGGTCGCGTACGCGGGCAGGTACCTCTCGATCGTCACCGAGAGCTGGCCGGGGGTCGGTGAGTGGGAGATCCTGCGGAAGCACGACGCGGTCGCGATCGTCCCGATCACGCCGGGCGACGATGTGATCATGGTCCGACAGTTCCGCATCCCCGTGCGTCGCGAACTGGTCGAGGTCCCGGCCGGGCTGCTGGACGTGGACGGCGAAGACGCTTCGACGTGCGCCGGCCGGGAGCTCGAGGAGGAGACGGGCTTCCGCGCACGGTCGATCTCGTTCCTGGGCGGGCTGTACATGTCGCCGGGCGCCTCGGACGAGTACGTCCACTTCTTCGTCGGCGAGATCGACGCGGTCCCGATCGGAACGCCGGAGGCCGGCATCGAGGTCGTCCGGAGGCCCCTCGCCGACATGGTCCGCGCCGCTCGCGCGGGGCGCGTGCGTGACGCGATGACCACGGTCGCGCTCGTGCTCGCGGCGGAGCGCCGATCCTCGGCGTGAGCGGGCCGGCGCTCGATCGTGATGCCGAACGGTTCCTCACGCACCTCGTCGCCGAGCGGGGTCTCTCCGACCACACGGTCTCCGCGTATCGCCGTGACCTTCGCCGATACCTGGCGTTCCTCACCGCGCGCGACGTCGACCGGCCGGAGGAGGTCGACGCGGGGGTGGTGCGTTCGTTCCTCGCCTCCGTCTCGGCCTCGACCCACGGGCCGGAGGACGAGCCGTACCAGGCGTCGTCGGTGGCCCGGACGCTCTCGGCGGTCCGGTCGTTCCACCGGTTCCTGCTCCGCGAGGGGATCGTCGACCGTGATCCGACCGCCGACGTCGTGCGTCCCCGACTGCCCCGCGCGCTGCCGCACCCGCTCGGGGTGGATGAGGTCCGGCGTCTCATCGAGACGCCGGATCCATCGACCGCCACCGGCCTCAGGGACCGGGCGATCCTCGAGGTGCTCTACGGGGCCGGTCTGCGCGTGTCGGAGCTCACGAGCCTCGACGTGGACGACCTGGATCTCCAGGAGGGCTACGTCCGGGTCGTGGGGAAGGGGGGCAAGGAGCGAGAGGTTCCCATGGGGCGCCATGCTCGGGACGCCGTCGGGGCCTACCTCACCCGCGGTCGGCCCGAGCTGGCGGGCCCGCCCAGCCGAGGGGCCGTCTTCCTGAACACACGGGGCGGCAGGCTGACACGACAGTCGTGCGCCAAGCTCCTGGCGACGTCGGCTTCGGGGGCAGGTCTCGCTCGTCGCGTCTCACCCCACGACCTGCGACACTCGTTCGCGACGCACCTGCTCGAAGGAGGGGCCGACGTCCGCGTGGTGCAGGAGCTCCTGGGCCACGCGAGCGTCGCGACGACCCAGATCTACACGCTGGTGACCAAGGAACACCTGCGTGAGGTCTACCTCACGGCTCATCCACGGGCGCGCGTCCGGGACGGGAAGGGGCGATGAACGGTGCTCGACGCGGCGAAGCTGGAGCGGCTGCGCGAGCAGCTCTCGCGGCAGCGGACCGACCTGCGACGAGAGATCGAGGACCACGGCGCCGACCCCGATTCGGACGAGGTCTCGTTCGAAGGTGACGCCGGATTCTCGGACCGATCGCACAGCACCGAGGAGCGTGCTCGCGTGATCGCGGTCGTCCGCGCGCTCCGGTCGAACCTCCACGACGTGGATCTCGCGCTCGCCAAGATGGATGCCGGCACGTACGGGACGTGCGAGCGGTGCGGCCGGGAGATCGCCGAGGAGCGCCTCGAGGCGATCCCGTGGGCGCTCCTCTGCATCGACTGCAAGAGGCTGACGGCGTGAGCTCCGCGCCCAAGGTCTCCCCCAAAGTCTCCAAGGTGTGCGTCCTCGTCTGCGACTCGTGGGGGGTCGGTGACGCGCCGGACGCCGACGTCTACGGCGACCTCGGTTCGGACACGCTGGGCAACACGTCGAGGGCGGTCGGTGGGCTGCAGATCCCCAACCTCGAGGCGTTGGGGATCGGGCTGTTGACGTCGATCGAAGGGGTGGAGCCGCGGGCCGAGGCCGGGACGGCGCACGGTCGAGCGACGGAGGTCTCGGCCGGCAAGGACACGACGACCGGCCACTGGGAGATGATGGGCATCCGACTGGACCGCCCGTTCCCGCTCTACCCGGACGGGTTCCCGCCGGAGATCATCCGGCCGTTCGAGCAAGCCATCGGCCGCGACGTGCTCGGCAACGTCCCCGCCTCCGGCACCGAGATCATCGAGCGACTGGGGGAGGAGCACCTGCGGACGGGACGGCCGATCGTCTACACGAGCGGAGATTCCGTCTTCCAGATCGCCACGCACGTCGACGTCGTGCCGCTCGACCAGCTCTACGAGTGGTGCCGGGTCGCGCGCGGCTTGCTCACCGGTGACCACGCCGTCGGACGGGTCATCGCCCGCCCCTTCGAGGGGGTCCCGGGGGCGTTCGTGCGACGTCCCGAACGCCGGGATCTCAGCCTGCCGCCACCCGGACCGACCGTGTTGGATCGGCTGACGGAGGCCGGGATCCCGGTCGTCGGCATCGGGAAGATCCAGGACATCTTCGACCGTCACGGCATCACCGAGGGCGTGTACTCGGACTCCAACGACCACGGGCTCGACCTCACGATCGACCACCTCGCGCGGCACGGACCGGCGTTCGTGTTCACGAACCTCGTCGATTTCGACTCCAAGTACGGTCACCGCAACGATCCGCCCGGCTACGCGACCGCCGTCGAATCGCTCGACCACAGGCTCCCCGACGTGATCGACGTCCTGGGCGACGGGGTGGTCATGTTGACCGGCGACCACGGGTGCGACCCGACGACGGTATCGACCGACCACTCCCGCGAGCGGACCCCCCTCCTCGTCGCGGGGTTGAGCGGGGGGCCGTTCGACGTGGGGACCCGGGCGACGTTCGGTGACCTCGGTCACACGGTGGCCGACCTTCTCGGCGTCGAGGTGACCGGATCGGTCGGTGGCTCGTTCGCCCGAGAGATCGGGTGCGGATGAGCGGCTCGAGCTTCACATGGACGTCACGCCGAGCTTCAGGCCTAGGTTCAGGCTTGGACGCCTATGTCCTTGGATCAGGGTCTCACGTTGAGGTTCAGGCTTCCACGAAGGGGAGAGATCGCTGGAGGCTGGGCTGACGATGAGCCTCTGGGATCCTCGGGTAACGATCGCGGCGAAGCGGGACGGTGGGACGCTCTCGCCGGACCAGGTCGAGCGGTTCGTCCTCGCGTTCGCCGCCGGCGAGGTGGACGAAGGCCCCGCCGCAGCCTTCCTCATGGCGTCGCTCCTCAACGGGCTCGACGCCGACGAGACCCTCGCGATGACCCGGGCGATGATCGAATCCGGCGACACGGTGTCCTTCGGGGAGCTCGGCCGCCCTTCCGTCGACAAGCACTCGACCGGCGGCGTCGGCGACGGCGTGACGCTCGTGTTCGTGCCGCTCGTCGCCTCGCTCGGGCTTGCCGTCGCCAAGCTGTCCGGGCGTGGACTGGGCCACACGGGCGGGACGCTGGACAAGCTGGAGTCGATCCCCGGGTTCCGGACGGACCTGGATCCCGACCGGGTGGCCAAGCAGGTGCGCCAGATCGGTTGCGCGGTCGCCGCCCAGTCGCCTCGCCTCGTCCCCGCCGACGGCGCTCTCTACGCGTTGCGCGACGCGACCGCAACGGTCCCATCGATCCCGTTGATCGCCGCCAGCGTGATGTCCAAGAAGCTCGCGGTGGACTCCGACCTCATCCTGCTCGACGTGAAGGCCGGCTCCGGGGCGTTCATGAAGACGGTTGGGGCCGCGGGCGAGCTCGCGGACGCATGCCGCGCGCTCGCCCACGGCGCCGGCCGGCGCTGCGGCGTCGCGATCACGGACATGTCCCAGCCGCTCGGCGACGCCGTCGGGAACGCGTTGGACGTCGCGGAGGCGGTGGCCGTCCTTGGAGGGACCCACATGGGGAACCTCCGGGACCTCGGCGTTTGGTTCGCCGCGCGAGCCCTCGCGAGCACGACCGACGTGTCCTTCGAGGAGGCGAGCGCCCGCGCCGGCCGGGCGCTGGATGACGGCTCGGCCCTCGAGCGCTTCGGCCGGATGGTGGAAGCGCAGGGTGGCGACCCGCGGGTGATCGACGACCCCGAGGAGGTCCTCCCGCGGGCCGCGATCGTCTCGCCGCTCGTAGCCGAACGCGGCGGGACGGTGACCGCGATGGACGCCGAAGACATCGGCTTCGCCGCGGGGGCTCTGGGGGGCGGTCGGATGCGCAAGGTCGAGGCGATCGACCCGGCGGTCGGTATCGTCATCCGACCGAAGATCGGAGACCGGATCGAGCTGGGCGAGACGATCGGCGAGGTCCACGCGCGCACCGACGCGGACGCCGCCGAGGCCGCACGCCGGACCCTGGCCGCGCTTTCGTTCGGCGACGGTCCGATCGCGGCCCCCGAGCTCGTGCTCGGGTGGGCCGAGCCAGACCCTCCGGCCCAGGACGGGGAGTGATCGTGACGGACATGCTGGCGGTCGGGAACTTCACGAGCCTCGGGATCCGCCTGGCGATCTACATGCTGGCATCGTTGCTCGTGGGGATGACCCTGCGCGAGTACGTCCGCGCTCGCGCGATCGTGTCCATCGGCGATCCGACGCCCAGGTTGTGGGGACGGGTCTCACTGGAGCCCAAGACCTGGTTCGATCCCTTCGGGAGCGGCGTGCTCCCCGGGCTGATCGCGATCCTGTGGATGGCCCAGGTCTTGTTGATCCCCGCCGCCTACGGGAAGCCGGCGCCGTTGGATCCCGGTCGCTTCCGTCGTCCCGTTCGTGACACGGTCGTGGTCTCGCTCGCCGGCCCGATCGCGACGGCCGTCCTCGGGATCGCGGCGGGGCTCGTCTTCCGGTTGCATGGACTCCCGATCGAGCTCTACCGCGTCGTGCTGACGCTCAGCTTCACGAGCATGTCGCTGACGGTGTTCCACCTGCTGCCGATCCCGGGGCTCGACGGCGCACGCATGGTTGCGCTCGCCCTGCCGTCGGACGCTGCCCGCGTCTATCGCGACTTCGACAAATACCTACCGCTCCTGGTCCTCGTGATCCTGTTCCTGTTCAGCTCGCTCGCGCTCGGGTTCTTGACGTCGATCTCTGGAGCGCTCTGCAACGCGGCGACAGGATCCGATTGTGTGCTGCTCCTCCAGTTCTGAGCCAGGGCGGCGGATCGCGTCCCGCTCCGGGGAGCGTTCGGACCCCGCGCTATCATCGCCGCCATCGTGAGCGGTACGAACGCGTCCGCGCCTCCACGCGTCCTGACGGGCTTCCGTCCGACCGGCCCCCTGCACGTCGGTCATTGGGCGGGCAACGTGGGCAACGCCGTCCGTCTTCAGGACGAGGGCTACGAATGCTTCTACTTCGTCGCCGATTGGCACATGCTCACGACCCACTACGACCGGGTCGACGAACTCCCGGCGAACGTGGAAGGTCTCGTGCTGGACCTGCTGGCCGCGGGGATCGACCCCGAGCGTTCGGTCGTGTACCGCCAATCGGCGCTCCCCGAGGTCGCCGAGCTGGCGCTTCTGCTGGGGATGCTGACGCCGCTCGGATGGCTCGAGCGGGTCCCCACGTACAAGGAGCGTCTGCGCGACATGGCGGAGCGCGACATCGCGAACCTCGGATTGCTCGGATATCCGCTGTTGCAGACGGCGGACATCACGATCGTGCGCGGCGAGGTCGTCCCGGTGGGGGAGGATCAGCTCTCGCACCTCGAGCTCTCGCGTGAGATCGTCCGGCGCTTCAACAGGCTCTACGGCGAGGTCCTGCTCGAGCCGCGATCGATGCTGTCGGAGGCGCCGGCGATCCCCGGTTCCGATGGCCGCAAGATGTCCAAGTCGCTCGACAACACGATCGAGCTCGCGGCCGAGCCCGACGAGATCCGCGCGCGTGTCCGCTCGTTCGTCACCGACCCCCAGAAGATCAGACGCGGCGACCCCGGCCGTCCGGAGATCTGCCCGATCTTCGCGCTGCACCAGACGTTCTCCCCGAGCGACGTCGCTCGCGTCGAGACGACGTGCCGGACGGGCGAGCTCGGGTGCGTCGATTGCAAGACCCTGTTGGCCGACCACCTGATCGATCGTTTCCAAGGGTTCCGGGAGCGTCGCGGCGAGATCGCTCGGACCCCCGGCCTCGTCGAGGACGTCCTCGCGGCCGGGATCGACCGGGCGCGTCCGGTCGCCGTCGAGACGCTCGCGGCCGTGCGGACCGCGATGCACTTCGGGGCCGGGGCGTGAGCGATCCCGAGACGATCCATGACGGATCGGGGGGCGGTTTCGCCGTCGAGGTTCCCGGCTTCACCGGTCCCTTCCGGTTGCTGACCGATCTGATCCTGGAGCAGAAGGTCGACGTCTGCGACGTCCCGATCGCGTCGGTCACGGACACGTTCCTCACGTACGCCAAGGACGCGGAGGCATGGAGCCTCGAAGAGGCGACGTGGTTCCTTGCGATCTGCGCGGTCCTGCTGGAGCTCAAGGTCGCGAGGCTCACCCCGCGACAGCGCGAGCCCGACGAGGAGGACCTCGTCGGCGGATCCCCGGATCTGCTCTACGCCCGGTCGATCGAGCTCAGGGCGTTCCGAGCCGTCGCGGTCGAGCTCGCTCGGCGGCTCAAGGACGAGGCCGGGTACTTCACCCGTGACGTCGGCCCCGGGCCGGACTTCTCCAGGCTCTACCCGGACCCGATGACGTCGGTGACGGCCGACGAGCTCGCGGCGCTCGCGGCCCAGCTGCTCCGGCCTCCGCCGACCTTGGACCTGTCCCACGTCACCCCGATCGCCTACACGGTGTCCGACGCGATGTCTGCGGTCGAGGAGCGGTTCGCGGCGTCGGACGGGCGGCAGGCGTCGTTCCGAGAGCTCGTGGCCGACTGCGAGGATCGGATCCACGTCGTCGTCCGGTTCCTCGCTCTGCTCGAGCTGTACCGTGAAGGCAAGGTCGAGCTTCAGCAGGCCGCGACGTTCGGCGAGATCGAGGTCGAGTGGAAGGGATGAAGCTCCGGTGACGGATGACGTCCATGGTCACGACACGCGGACGCTCGAGGCGCTGCTGTTCGTCTCCGACGAGCCGCTCGCGCCGACGTTGATCGCCCAAGCGCTCGAGGTCGACCGTCGGACCGCGGACGCGATGTGCGAGCGTCTGGCGACCGTTCTCGATGACCGCGGATCCGGCCTCGTGCTCCGTTCCGTGGCGGGGGGCTGGCGGCTCTTCACGCACCCCGACAGCCAGAGCGCCGTCGAGCGGTTCATCCTGTCGTCCCGGCAGGCGAGGCTGACGAAGGCTTCCCTCGAGACGCTCGCGATCGTCGCGTACAAGCAGCCGGTGACGCGGCATCAGGTCAGCTCGATCCGCGGTGTGAACTCGGACGGGGTGCTGCGCGCGCTCACGGATCGCGGTCTGATCGAGGAGGCGGGGCGGGACGAGGGGCCGGGGCGCCCGCTCCTGTACGCGACCACGCCCCAGTTCCTCGAGCGTCTCGGGCTGCCGTCGCTGGCGGCGCTGCCCTCGCTCGCCCCGCTGTTGGGCGATCCCGGTGTCGGGGACCCATCGCGCAGCGCGGTCGACGAGGGGCCAGGGGGCGACCTCGACACCGAGACGGAGCTTCAGACCGACCACGGCGAAGACTGATGGCCGAAGAGCGGCTCCAGCGCGCGCTCGCGCGCGCCGGGTTCGGGTCGCGCAGGACGTGTGAGGAGCTGATCGCCCGCGGCGGCGTCCGCGTCAACGGGAAGGTCGCGACGCTGGGGGACAAGGTCGATCCCGAGCGTGACCGGGTGACGCTGGAGGGCGCCGCGGTCAACCTCGATCCGGGCGTCCGCTACCTGAAGCTGAACAAGCCGGCGGGCGTCCTCACCACGATGCGGGACCAGCGGGGGCGCGCCGACATCCGCGCGCTCCTCCCCGAGGAAGGTCCCAGGGTGTTCCCCGTGGGCCGGCTCGACCGGGACACCGAGGGCCTCCTGCTCCTGACGAACGACGGCGGGTTGGCGAACCGCCTTCTCCATCCGGGCTTCGGGATCGAGAAGGAATACCTCGCGGAAGTGGAGGGGGTGCCGACCCCTGCCCAGCTCCGTCTCGTCCGCTCGGGTGTCGAGCTCGACGACGGGTTCGCTCGAGCCAGGTCCGTGCGATCGGTGGATGCGCGCGGCGGCCTCGCCCAGCTCTCCCTCGTGATGACGGAGGGCCGCAAGCGAGAGGTCCGTCGCCTGATGGCCGCCGTCGGGCTCCCCGTCAGACGACTGGTCCGTGTGCGGGTCGGTCCGATCAGGCTCGGCAAGCTTCGGCCCGGAGAGGTGCGTGAACTCACGATCGAGGAGCTCCTCGATCTGCAGCGCGTCGTCGCCAAGGCGGAGCGGCGTGCCCGCCGATGACGACCGTCCGCGTCGCTCCTCCATGTAGCCTGACGCCCGCGGACGCAGAGGTCCGGGTCGTCGTCTCCCAGGAAGGAACACGCGCGTGCGGGTCCGTGCCGCCCGAGGGGCCATCGTCGTCCCCGATCACGGGGCCGAGGCGCTCCTGTCCGCGACCCAGCGGCTCCTGGGCGCCATGCTGGAACGCAACGCGGTCGCCACCGAGGATCTCGTCAGCATCCTGTTCACGGTGACGGACGACCTCCGCGCGGCGTTCCCGGCGGAGGCCGCCCGTCGCATGGGGTTGGGCTCCGTCCCGCTCCTGTGCGCGCGCGAGATCCCGGTCGAGGGAGCGATGCCCTCCGTGGTGAGGGTCCTGGTGCACTTCCACAGCGACGCGGCCATGGCGGACGTGGTGCACGTGTACCTCGACGGAGCGGAGGCGCTGCGTGATGACCTCGGTGCGTCCTGAGGGGGAACCGCGTTCGCTCGACCGCGTCGCGATCGTCGGGACGGGTCTGATCGGGACGTCGATCGCGATGGCGGCCGCGCGCGCCGGCTGCACGGTGCGCGGATGGGACGCCGACCGGAGCGTGGCCGCGCGCGCCGCCGCTCGCACTCAGGGCGGGATGACCGGCGCCGCGACGCTCGAGGAAGGGGTCGGCGACGCGGACCTGGTCATCGTGTGCACACCGATCGAGGCGCTCGCGGACGCGGTGGTCGCCTCCTTGCGAGCGGCCCCTCGAGCGGTCGTGATGGACGCCGGCAGCATCAAGATGCACGTCGTCCAGCAGGTGGCCGCCGCCGCGGACCCCCGGGACCTCGACCGGTACGTCGGGAGCCATCCGATGGGAGGCTCGGAGCGATCCGGGCCCGAGCACGCCGCCGCGTCGGTCGTCGACGGGATCGTCTGGGCCCTCACGCCGACCGGAGCGACGTCGCTCGACGCGATCACGGGGGTCGAGGGATGGATCCAACGGATCGGCGCCAGGCCCGTCCGCCTCGACCCCGGCCGCCACGACCGGCTCGTGGCGTTCGCGAGCCACCTGCCGCAGGTCGCCTCGACCTCACTGATGGGTCTCGCGGCGGCCGAGGAGGCGGGGGAGCCGCAGATCCTGCTCCTCGCGGCGGGTGGGTTCCGCGATCTGACCCGTCTCGCGTCGTCCAACCCGTCCCTCTGGGCGGAGATCCTCCTCGCGAACCGAGAGCAGGTCGCCGCCGCGATCGATCTCTACGTCGACCGCCTCAGGGCGCTCCGAGACGAGGTCCTCGGCGAACGCCGGCCGGACGTCGTGCGCACCTTGGAGGATGCGAAGCAGGCTCGACTCACGATGGCGACCAAGCCGACCGTTCGGGCTGGCGTGGCCGTGTTGCAGGTCGAGATCCCCGACGAGCCGGGAGCGCTCGCCCGGATCACCGCCGTCCTCGCGGACGGCGCCGTCAACATCGAAGACCTTCAGATCGTCCACAGTCCGGAGGGCGGCCGTGGGACGGTCCACGTGACCGTGGCCGCCTCGGTTGCCGGCGACGCCGCCGACGTCCTCTCGGTCGGCGGCTACGATCCGATCAGGCTGGCGTGAGCGAGCGATGAGGGTCCGAGTGACCTCGGGTCGCGGGGCCGACGGCAGTCTTCGGGTCCCCGGCGACAAGTCCGTCGCGCACCGGTGGCTCATCCTCGCGGCGACGGCGAAGGGACGGAGCCGTCTGGTCGAGCTGCCGTCGGCCCTCGATGTTCGGTCGACGGCATCGTGCCTCGCGAAGGTGACCCTCAAGGCTCGACCTGCCCTCGACCTGTGGGCCGAGAACGCTTCCTCCCGGGTGGAGGGTGGCGGTTCCACGTGGAACGAGACCGCGAGGGAAGCCCGGCGAGGGGTCCTTGAGGTCCAGGGTGACCGGCGTGATGGGCTGGTCGAGCCTTCGTCGGATCTCGACTGCGGCAACTCCGGGAGCTCGATGCGTCTCCTGGCCGGTGTGATGGCGTCCGCACCCGTCCGCTGCCGGCTCGTCGGGGACGCCTCGTTGAGCTCCCGGCCGATGGAACGGGTCGCGTCACCTCTCCGGCGGATGGGCGCGACGGTCGACACCGCCGACGGCCACCCTCCGATGGTCGTCGACGGAGCTTCGCTTCGCGGGATCCGGCATCGGCTCGACGTCCCGACCGCGCAGGTCAAGAGCGCGGTCCTCCTCGCCGGGCTCGCCGCCGAGGGGGAGACGGTCGTCGTCGAACCCACTTCGACGCGGGATCACACGGAGCGCGCCCTCGAGGCGCTCGGCGCCCCGATCCGGCGTGAGGACACCGAGGTCGCGGTCCGGCGGTACCAGCACGATGGGTTCGAAGCGACGGTGCCCGGAGACGTGTCCTCGGCCGCGTTCCTGATCGCCGCGGCCGCTCTGTCCGGGTCGGAAACGACGATCGAGGACGTCGGGCTCAACCCGACCCGTCTCGGGTTCCTGGATGTCTGCTCGCGGATGGGCGTCGCTGCGGAGCCGACCGTGACGGGGACGGAGCTCGGCGAGCCCCTAGGGCGGATCCGGGTACGTGCCGCGACCCACCTGCGAGGGACGACGGTCGAAGCGAGCCAGCTCCCCGGCGTGATCGACGAGGTTCCCGTGCTCGCCGTCCTGGCCGCCTGTGCCGAGGGCGAGACCCGGTTCCTGGGAGCCGGCGAGCTCCGTGTGAAGGAGTCGGATCGCCTCGCGCTCGTGGCGGACGGG
>JBKOUM010000104.1:0-6201 GCA_046723385.1 Actinomycetota bacterium | reverse complement strand
CGCCCTGGCCCGCGCACCGAGCAACGCCTGGGCGCGCGCGAGCTCCATCGCGGAGCGCTCGCGTTCGGCGACGATCGCGTCGGCGAACGCGAGCCGGTCCTGGAGCTCGCCGAACGAGCTCGCGTCCAAGAAGGCCCCCAGGACGTCGGCGTCCGCCGTCCCCCCGGGCGACGCCATGAAGGCGTCCACCACCGCGTCGTGCAATCGGGTGAACGCGTCGGCGTACGCGACGCGCGCCGCCTGGAGCTCGTCGCGAACCTGCAGACGCTTGCCGAGCACCAGACCCAGCGCGCGCTCCGCGGTCGCGATCCGGCGGTCGGCGGCTGCGAGCTGCGCTTCCAGCCCGCTCTCGGCCGCGGCCTGATCGGCGATCCGCTGGGTCAGCTCGGCCAGCTCGGCCCGCGCGCGGCGGAGCCGGCCGTCGGTGGTGGCCCTGCTCGTCGGCCCGAGGCCGACGAGCAGCGCCACCACCAGCAGCGGCACGCACACGCGCGCGCGGAGGCCAGACCCATCCCCGGTCATGCACGAGGTATCGACCCAGGCCGCGTTCGATTGAACGGACCGCCTGAGCGCCACCTACACTCCCGCCGTGTCGAGACCCCTCCGCGTCGGCGTCCAACTCCCCGAGGTGGAGCGCGAGGTCCGCTGGCCCGAGTACGCGGCGATGACGCGCGCCGCGGAGGAGGTGGGCTTCGACTCGATCTGGGTCGGCGATCACTACCTGTATCGGGGCGACAGCCGACCCGAGCGCGGCCCGTGGGAGGCCTGGACCCTCCTCGCCGGCCTCGCGAGCGTCACGGAGCGCGTGGCGCTCGGACCGCTCGTCGCCTGCCTGAACTTCCACAACCCGGTCGTGCTCGCGAAGGTCGCGGCGACGGTCGACGAGATCAGCGGGGGACGCCTCGTCGTCGCCGTCGGAGCGGGGTGGAACCGGGTGGAGTTCGATGCGCTGGGGATCTCGTACGAACATCGGGCGGGACGCTTCGAAGAGGCCTTCGACATCGTGCGCAGGTTGCTCGCGGGGGAACGCGTGACGTCCTCGGGCCGGTGGCATTCAGCCGACGACGCCGTCCTGCTCCCGGCTCCGGCGCGACGGACACCCCTGATGGTCGGCTCGACCGGCGACCGCGTCCTTGCCGCGACGCTCCCCGACGTGGACGCGTGGAACACGTGGTACGACTGGTTCGGCAACACGCCGGAGGGCTTCGCGCGCGGGAACGCGACGATCGACGAAGCGTGCGAGCGGGTAGGGCGCGATCCGACGACCGTCGAGCGAAGCGCCTGCGTGCTGGTCCGGTTCCCGGGCGACTCGCGTGAACGACCGGACGAACCCGGGGTCGCCGCCGTCGAGGCGGCGGACGTCGGGGCGTCGCTGCGGGCCTTCGCCGAGGCGGGCGCCGACGAAGCGATCCTGGTCTGCGATCCGATCACCGAGGCGTCGATCCGCGAGCTCGGGAGTGGCCTTCCCGACTGAGACCTGCCCTCAGCGCGGCAGCAGCCGCCGCACGACGGCCGAGATCATCATCCCGAGGCCCGCTCCGCCGACCAGGTCGAGGGGCAGGTGCGCGCCGACGTACATCCGGCCGTACGCGGTCGTCGCGGCCCCACCGACGAGGAACGGACGCAACCACCTCGGACCGCCGACCCACGTCGTGGCGGCGATCGTCGTGGCCACGGCGGTGTGACCCGACACCCAGCCCAGGTCGCCCTCGATCGGCTCGCGGGTCCGCACCCGGTCGAGGAGCGCGGCGGGACGCGGGCGGCCGCCGATCAACTTCGCCTGCTTGGCGAGCAGCCATGCAGCCGTGCCGCCCAAGCCGAGCGCGGCGGCGAGCTCGCGCCGACCGGCCAGGAAGGCCACCGCGGCCGTGATGGGAACCGTGATGAACGTCCCCATCTGCATCACGCTCCGGACCGGGATCGTCAGCTCGTCGGGTGCGTCGTTCGCCGCGCGGAACGTCGCTTCCTCGCGGGGGGTGATCCCTTCGCGGATCACGAGCACGCGGCTGCCCTCGAACAGCGCCGCGCCCGCCGCGAACAGGAGCACGTCCCGGACGGGTCCGCGGCTCACCCCGCCACGACCTCCCCCCCGCGCACCACGGTGTGCACGAGCGGCACGCCGGGCCGATAGGCGAGGTGGACGCTCGAGTGCGCGTCGAGCACGAGCAGGTCGGCGCGGCTGCCGGGCGTGACCCGCCCCACGTCCTCGCGGCCGAGCGCCGCGGCACCGCCCGCCGTCGCGCTCCACACCGCCTCCTGCGGCGTCATCCGCATCATCGAGACCGCGAGCGCGACCACGAGCGGCATGCTCGTGGTGAACGAGGTTCCCGGGTTGCAGTCGGTCGCCAGCGCCACCGTCACACCGGCCTCCAGCAACGCCCGCGCGTCAGGCCACGCGCTGCGCGTGGAGAGTTCCGCGACGGGAAGCAACGTGGCGACGACCCCGGCGTCGGCCAGGGCGTCCCGATCCTCAGCGGTCAGGTGCGTGAGGTGGTCGGCGCTCGTCGCGCCGATCTCGGCCGCCACGAGCGCGGCGGGCCCATGCTCGAGCTGGTTCGCGTGGATCCGGAGCCCGAGGCCGCGGTCCCGCCCGGCGGTCAGGACACGACGCGCCTGTGACCCGTCGAACGCGCCGCGATCGCAGAACACGTCGCACCAGCGGGCGAGCGGGGCGCACGCGTCGAGCATCAGCCCGCATACCAGGTCGACGTACGCGTCGGGGTCGTTCGTGTACTCCTCGGGCACGACGTGCGCACCGAGGAAGGTCACGTCGTCGCTCACCTCCGCGCCGACCCGGAGCAGCCTCGCTTCGTCGTTCACGGTGAGCCCGTAGCCCGACTTCACCTCGATCGTGGTGGTCCCCGACCGGAGGGCTTCGTCGGCCAGACGGCGCGCGGTCTCGGACAGCTCGGTGTCCGTCGCCGCGCGCGTGGCCGCGACCGTCCTGCGGATCCCGCCGGCCGCGTAAGGCTCGCCTCGCATGCGAGCGTCGAACTCCTCCGTCCGATCGCCCGCGAACACGAGGTGCGTGTGGGCGTCGACGAAGCCCGGGAGGACCGCCCGCCCGGCGACATCGAGCCGCGGACCCGCGACGCCCGTCGGGATCGAGGCTCGAGGACCCGCCCAGACGATCCGGTCGCCCTCGATCGCGACGGCGGCGTTCCGCAACGGCGATCCGAGCGCGGGGTCGTTCGTGACGAGCTCGCCGATCCCCTCGACGAGCACCGGTCAGGCCTGGAGCCCGCGCTCGCGTTCGCGCTCGCCCATAGGGATCCGAACGCCGCGGTCGGCCGCGACGCGCTCGGCGTCCTCGTAGCCGGCGTCCACGTGGCGGAACACGCCCATGAGCGGATCGTTCGTGAGGACCCGCTCCGCCTTGGCACCGGCGAGCTCGGTCCCGTCGACCACGACGACCTGACCGGCGTGGATCGAACGGCCGATCCCCACGCCGCCGCCGTGATGGATCGAGACCCACGACGCGCCGCTCGAGGTGTTGACGAGCGCGTTCAGCAGCGGCCAGTCCGCGATCGCGTCCGAGCCGTCGAGCATCGCCTCCGTCTCGCGGTAGGGAGAGGCGACCGACCCGCAATCCAGATGGTCGCGCCCGATCACGACCGGCGCCGACAGGTCGCCGCGCGCGACCATGTCGTTGAACCGCATCCCCAGACGGTGCCGCTCGCCGTAGCCGAGCCAGCAGATCCGCGCGGGCAACCCCTGGTACGCGACACGCTCCCCCGCCAGCCGGATCCACCGCGCGAGCGGCTCGTTGTCCGGGAACTCCTCGAGCACGGCGCGGTCGGTCGCCGCGATGTCGGCGGGATCGCCCGAGAGCGCCGCCCAACGGAACGGTCCCTTGCCCTCGCAGAAGAGCGGTCGGATGTACGCCGGGATGAACCCGGGGTACGCGAACGCGCGCTCGTAGCCGCCGCGCTCGGCCTCCGAGCGGAGGCTGTTGCCGTAGTCGAAGACCTCCGCACCCCGATCGAGGAACGCGACCATCCCCTCGACGTGCGCGGCCATCGAGGCTCGCGCGCGGCGGGTGTACTCGGCCGCGTCGCTGCTTCGCAGCGACGCGGCCTCCTCCAAGGTCAGTCCCTGCGGGATGTACGCGAGCGGGTCGTGCGCGCTCGTCTGGTCCGTCACGACGTCGATCGGGGCGTCCGCGGCGGCCAGCGCGGGCACGACGTCGGCGGCGTTGCCGAGCAGCCCGATCGACAGCGCCTCCCGCCGATCGCGCGCATCGGTCGCCAGCCGGAGCGCCTCGTCCACGTCGTCGACCATGACGTCGAGGTACCGGGTCTTGATGCGGCGCTCGATCCGACTGGGGTCGACCTCGACGCACACGACGACGCCGCCGTTCATCGTCACGGCGAGCGGCTGCGCGCCGCCCATCCCGCCGAGCCCGGCCGTGAGCGAGATCGTGCCGGCGAGCGAGCCGCCGAAGCGCTTGGCGCCGATCGCCGCGAAGGTCTCGTACGTTCCCTGGAGGATGCCCTGGGTCCCGATGTAGATCCACGAGCCCGCCGTCATCTGGCCGTACATCGTGAGCCCGAGGCCCTCGAGCCGGCGGAACTCCTCCCACGTCGCCCACTCCGGGACGAGGTTCGAGTTCGCGATCAGCACCCGAGGCGCCCACTCGTGCGTGCGGACGACCCCGACCGGCTTCCCGGACTGGACGAGCAAGGTCTCGTCTCCACCGAGCGTCGTGAGCTCGCGCACGATCGCGTCGAACGCGCCCCACGAACGGGCTGCCTTGCCGGTTCCTCCGTAGACCACGAGGTCGTCCGGTCGCTCCGCGACGTCGGGGTCGAGGTTGTTCATCAGCATGCGCATCGCGGCTTCCTGCTGCCACCCCTTGCAGGTCAACGTCGCGCCGCGTGGAGCTCGGACCTCGCGTGGTCCGGTCGTCGAGGCTTCCATCAGGCACCTCCTGACCGTCGGCACCCGGCATGCGCGACGGCCGACCGGGAGCCTACCGGGTACCGTTCCGAGCCATGGCCGACGAGCCGCGCGGAGCGCTCGCCGCGAGCGAAGCGGGACTCACCTTCGACCTGGTGCGCACCGAGCGACCGTCGAGCGCCGAGGAGAGCGCGCAGCTCCAGGGCATCCGGCTCGAGCAGCTGCTCCGAACGATCGTCGTCCGCCGCGGGAAGGACGACTACGTCTTCGTGCTCGTCCCCGGCGGCCAGCAGATCGACTGGCCCAAGCTTCGAGCCCACCTGGGCACGCGGAGGCTGTCGCTCCCGGACCGGGATGAGGCGCGCGACGCCACCGGGTACGAGCGAGGAACGATCACCCCGTTCGCCGCCACGACCGCGTGGCCGGTCGTCGCCGACGCCCGCGTTCGTGCGGCGGGGCGAGTCGCGATCGGCGCCGGCGCCCACGGGGTCAACCTCCACGTCGCGAGCGGCGACCTCCTCCGGGTCTTGCACGCCGACGAGGCGGACGTCACGTCGGCAGCCGACGGCTGAGGGCGGATCAGTACGGGTCGCGCCGCTGGTTGAGGATCAGCACGACGACCGCGGCGCCCATCGCCAGCACGACCGCGATGATCACGAACAGCTGCGCGGAGCTGCTGATCTTCAGCTGGGTCGACAGCTGGGTCCCGAGGTTCTCGTAGACGCTGTTGAGCCCCGTCGCGGTCGCGGCCGTCTCGGAGGTCGCACCCGTCGTCTCGGCGATCTGGGACAGGAGGTCGGCGTCGGCGGCGTCGGGTCCCGTCGTGGCCCCGAGCACGACCGTGTAGACGGGGACCTCCATCCCGGCAGCACGCGCGGCCGCGTTCAGCGGCGGGATCGTGCTCCCGGTGTCCCGGCCGTCGGAGAGGAGCACCACCGCGGTGGACGTCGTTCCGTCCGCGTCCCACTCGGCCTGGATCGCGTCGAGCGCCGAGTTCAGGCCGTCACCGATCACCGTCCCCCTGCCGCGCTCGGGATCCTGGAGCGCCGGCCCGACCCGGCTGTGGTCGACGGTGGGGGCGACCGCGATGCGCGGCTGGTCGGCGAAGGTCACGAGGCCCACCCGGAACGTGTCCGGGAGCTGAGCGACGAATGTGTCCGCGGCCGTCTGCGCGGCGGCCAGGCGGCTGGGCTTCACGTCCGTCCGGTTCATGGAGAGCGACGCGTCGAGCACGAGCACAACGGTCGGAGCCTTGGTCGTCTTGGAGACGCGGAACTGGGCGAGGGCCACCCCGAGGGACGC
>JBKOUM010000022.1:0-5337 GCA_046723385.1 Actinomycetota bacterium | reverse complement strand
ATGCCGCCCCTGACCCAGCCCCAGGCGCCGAAGTGTCCGTCCACCTGGCCGATCCAGTGATGCATCAGCACGTAGGCCGACCCGGGCGTCATCGGGCCGGCCCACGCCCCGACGATCGCCTGGGTCGCGAGCGCCCCCTTCACCCGAGGGTCCTCGAACCACTCGTCCAGGAAGTCGGCGGCGCTCATCGTGAACAGCCGGACCATCTCGTGGACGTCGCGCCCGCTCAACCCTCGGAACCGCGTCCCGGCCCGCGCCCAGCGTGCGATGTCCGTCACCCGCATGTTCGGTGGGACCACGAACAGCAGCTGCTTGACGAGCGTCGCGATCCGCTCGAAGTACCGATCGAACTCGATGTAGGCGTCGGCGTCATGCCGGCTCAGCTTCGAGATGTTCTCGACGTCGCGTCGCAGGTCGCCCCAGAGCGTCAGCGACGTCCCGTCGGGGAACGGCACGAAGTAGTCGGGCGTGACGATCGAGACGTCGTAGCCGTGCGCTCGCAGGTCGAGCTCCCGGACGATCCGCTCGGGCATCAGCGAGATCACGTAGCTCGCCGACGAGATGCGATAGCCGTCCCACATCTCCTCGGTCGCCGCCGCGCCCCCCAGCACGTCGCGGCGTTCGAGGACCAGGACGTCGCGCCCGGCCTTCGCGAGGTAGGCCGCGCAGGCAAGCCCGTTGTGACCGCCACCGACGACGATCACATCGCGTTCGGGAGGGCTGGCGCTCATACGAGCCGGACGCCGTCCTTCCACACCTGTTCGATCCGGTCCTTCAGCTTCTCGAAGTCGAACGGGTCGCCGTCGACCACGACGACGTCGGCGATCTTGCCGGGCTCGATCGTCCCCAGCCGGTCCTGCACCCCCATCAACTCGGCCGCGCTCGACGTGGCGGCGAGGAGGGCCTGCTCGGGCGTGAACCCGTTCGCGGCCATGTGGGCCAGCTCGTTCAGGTTCCAACCATGCGGCGCGACGGGGCAATCGGTCCCCATCGCCACCTTGATCCCCGCCTCGGCGGCGAGCCGCATCGCGTCGAACTCGGGACGTCCGAGCCCTTCGAACTTGGCTCGGATCTCGGGCGCGAGCTGCTCGTCGCGCGCCAGCTCCTCGGTCGTATCGCCGGCGGTCAGCGTCGGCACCAGCCAGGTCCCGGCCGCGACCATCATCTCGGCGGACTCCCGATCGAGGTACGTGCCGTGTTCGATCGAGCGGACGCCGGCCCGCACTGCGCGCTTGATCGACTCCGGTGAGTGCGCGTGCGACATCACCCAACGGTCCAGGTCGGCGGCGGTCCGGACGATCTCGTCGAGCTCGTCCTGCGCGAAGTGCGGGTGCATCGGATCGTCCGAGGGCGAGAAGAACCCTCCGCTCGACGCGATCTTGATCACGTCGGCGCCAGCCCGGATCACCTCCCGGACCTTCACACGAACGCCCTCGACGCCGTCACATTTGCCCATCGGGAATCCGGGATAGCCGACGCCCCAGTCCACCGACGCGCCACCGCTCGGCAGCCACGGGTCGTTGTGCCCGCCGGTCTGGCTCAGCATCGTGATCGCGATCTGCATCCGCGGCCCGGGCAGCACCCCGTCGTCGACGGCGCGCTTCAACCCCAGATCGGCGCCGCCGGCGTCCCGGACGGTCGTGATCCCGAGCGCGAGGGTCGTCAGCAGGTTGGCCGGCGCGAGGTAGAAGGCGTACGAGAACGGCCGATGCGCGATCTCGAGCTCGCGGTCCTCGTACCGGCCCATCAGGTGCACGTGACAATCGAACAGGCCCGGCAGGAGCGCCTTGCCTTCGCATCCGACGGCCTCGTCACCGTCGAGCCCGGCCCCGACGTCCACGATCCGCCCGTCCTCGATCACGACGTCGGCGTCGGCCAGCGGCGCTCCCGTCCCGTCGAAGACCTTGCCGCCGCGGAACAGCGTCCTCGTCATCGTCGCCTCCCGTCCGAAGGCAGGAACGATAGATGATGGCCGCGTCGCGGACGGCGGCGCGCCGCCGCGGCCGGCTCAGGTCCCGTCGAGGCAGCCCGACAGCTCGGGCGGGAGCCCGGGGAAGGTCAGGCCCTGCCCGCCGTCGACGAAGTCGTACGCGATCCCGCGCCAGCGTCCCGGCAACCCCGCGTACGTGTAGGCGCGCCCGCCGGCGTCGTACTGGAACCCGACCCAGTCCGGCGAGATGAAGCCGCGGGTGTCGTACGGCGCCACGGCGGCGAGCCCCCGGCCGAACCTCCGATCCTCGACCAGGAACCGGCCCTGGAACGCCAGGTCCTTCGGATCGAAGAGCTTCACGTACCAGCGCCGGATGTCCGCCAGGTAGAGCTTGTCGGTGGGCGGGGATTCCTGTCCGACGAACATCCGCATGTCCACGACCGTGTACGGGCCCGACACGCCGGACGCTCGCCGGATCACCTGGAGCGGGAACGTCCACAGGCTCGAGGCTTCCTGGGGCGTGACCCACCCACCCTGGCACGTCGCGCTTCTCGGTCCCGACGTCGGAGGCCGGGTGGCGGGCGTCGCCGGCTTGGTCGGCTGCACGGACGGGGCCACCGTCGCTCCGGACGTCGCGGCGACGGGGCTCGGGATCGTCGGCGTGGACGAGGTCGACCCACCCCGGGTACAGGAGATCGCCGCCGGAAGCGCACAACAGCACAGGAATGCGACGAACCTTCTCATCGGCTGGACTCCGAGCCGTCCGGGAGCTCTGGGAGGATACCGAGCCGATGGACGAGGACCGCCGCGAACAGCACCCGCTCCCCGTCTCCCGGCGGCGGTTCCTGGAACGTTCCGCGATGGCGGTGGCCGGGGGGGCCCTGTTCGCCTGCACCGGCGGCAAGGTGGTCCCACGCGTCACGGACACCGCGAGCGCGGTCGACACCCGGTGGCCGATCAAACGCGTCGTGTACCTGATGCTGGAGAACCGCAGCTTCGACAACCTCTTCGGACGGTTCCCCGGCGTCGAGGGCACGTCGATCGGCCTGCTCGACGGCAAAGAGGTTCCTCTCACGCGGTGCCCGGACTGGCTCCCCGGTGATCTCCCGCACGACCGCGCGGCGGCGCTCAACTGCCTGAACGACGGCAATCAGGACGGCTTCGGGACCGGGACCTACGGCGACCCCTGGGCGTACACCCAGTTCCAGGGGAACGAGGTCCCGAACTACTGGCATTGGGCCCGCGAGTACGCCGTGTCGGACCACTTCTTCGCATCGGCGAACGGGCCCTCCTATCCGAACCACTTCTTCTTCATCGCCGGGACCTCGGGAGGCGCGATCGACAACCCCGAGAACATCAAGACGAGCCTCATGGCGGACGGGAAGACCTTCAAGAGCTGGGGGTGCGACGCGGTCGGGGACGACGTCTTCGTCCTCACGTTGGACGAGCGCGGTCTGCTCGCGAAACACGACAGCTGCTTCGACTTCCGGACCGTCGGCGAGCAGCTCTCGCATCGCGGGATCGACTGGGCGTTCTACTCCGCGGCTCCGGGAACGCCCGGGTACTTCTGGAACGCGTACAACGGCGTCGGGGCTGTCTTCCACACCGACCTGTGGCACGAGCACACCCGGGACGTCGCCAAGGTGATCGACGACGCGAAGGCTGGCACGCTGCCGCCGGTCACGTGGGTGACGCCGCGGTTCGAGCTCTCGGATCACCCGCCGGGCAGCAGCGCGTTCACGCACAACTGGACCAGCGATCTGGTCGAGGCGATCATGAAGAGCGACGCCTGGAACGAGACCGTGATCTTCCTGACGTGGGACGAGTGGGGCGGCTTCTACGACCACGTGCCTCCGATCCCGGTCGACGACGTGGGCTTCGGGTTCCGCGTGCCGTTGCTGACGATCAGCCCGTACACGGTCCGGGGAACGATCGACGACGAGGTCGGGGAGTTCTCCACGCCGCTGCGCTTCATCGCCGACAACTGGGGCTTGCCGTACCTCACGAACCGGATCGCGACGACGCACAACTTCGAGCACGTCTTCGATTTCCGTGCTCCGCCGCGGAAGCCCGCGGTCACCGGGGTTCGGGTTCCGACCTTCGGCAAGTTCGATCAGTTCCCCGATGATTACCCGTGGCCGGCCGGGACCGTACCGGACCCGAACTCGTTCTAACGGCGGGAGCTCAGCCGATCGGGTTCGGCACGTAGTGGTTCACGAGGTTCAGCGCGGTCAGCACCGGATAGGACAGCGCGACGATCCCGAGCAGGATCGAGGCGACCGACGTACCGTTGCCCCGCCCGCCGAGCCCGGCGACGATGCCGAGCACGACCGCGATCGCACCGAACACGATCGCGAGAAGCCGCATCTGATCCGCCAGCTGTCCGCCGGCCGCGAGCTGCTGCGAGTACTTCCCGATCAACGTGCTGTCGGGGTTGAAGTGATAGAGCCACAGGATCGCGCTGAACACGGCCCCGATCACCCCAACGAGCGAGCCCACCGTGCCGGCGGGGTTCGCCGTCTTCCCGCTACTGCTGAAGATCCCGCTCATGACCAGGCCCGATGATGCGCCACGCGGTGGGCCGGAGCAAGCGTCGTCCGGCGGAAGGCCGGACGGCCGATACGGATCAGGAGCCGGTGTCGCCCTCCGCGGCCGGCTCGGGTTCGTCTTCGAGCCCGAGCGCGGCCGGCTCGGCCGGCTCGATCGGCGTGCCCGCCTCGATCAGGCCGGCCTGGCGATCCGCGTCGCGCTGGGCGCGCGCGAGCCGTCGCTCCTCGCGCGCGGCGGCCTTCTTGGCCTTGCCGCTCTCGCGCTGTCGCTTCCCGAAGCTGTCCGGCATGTCCTCCACGATACGAGGTTCGGCGCGACGATGCCTCGGCGGGCTGCGCCGACGAACTCCCCTGCTACGGTCGCACCGTGCGCCTCGCGGTCGTCGGACACATCGAATGGATCCGGTTCGCGAAGGTTCCCGCGATCCCGCCGGCGGGAGGGATCGCACACGCGACCGAAGCATGGGAGGGGGTCGGCGGCGGAGGCGGCGTCGCCGCGACGCAGCTCGCGAAGCTCGGCGGCGACTGCCTGCTCCTGACGGCGCTCGGTCGCGACCACGTCGCCGAGGACGCTCGATCCGAGCTCGAAGCGAACGGCATCGAGGTGCACGCCGCGATCCGCGACCGGCCCACGCGCACCGCGCTCACGATGATCGACGACGACGCGGAACGCACGATCGTGACCCTCGGCGATCGCCTCGAACCCCACGAGGCTGATCCGCTCCCCTGGGGCCGGCTCGAGGGCGCGGACGGCGTGTACGTCACGGCCGGCGACACCGGCGCGCTGCGACGAGCCCGCTCCGCGCGCGAGGTCGTTGCGACGTCGCGCGTGATGGAGCTGCTCGCGACGGCGGGGGT
>JBKOUM010000192.1:0-8154 GCA_046723385.1 Actinomycetota bacterium | reverse complement strand
GGGCTACCCGCGCTACCGCGCGGGAGCCCCGCGCGGCACCGCGATGGAGGTCTTCCCACACGCGAGCGCCGCCGTGCTCGCCGGATGCCTGCCACCCAAGGGCGTCCGGAAGAAGGCGTGGCGCGAGCGGATCCTGACCGCCCACGGCGTCCCGGTCGCCGACTTCACGACCGCCGACCGCGTCGACGCGGCGCTCTGCGCGCTCACCGGCTTGCTCGCCCTGGAGGGGCATCGCTTCGCCCCGGGAGATCCCAAGGAAGGCGTGATCGTCCTCCCCGCGTCCTCGCTCCCCGCCCGCCCGTTCCGGCCAGCCCCCAACGAGGCGCACGACGAAGCCACCCTGCCGCTGTTCCGCGAGTGTGCGTGCGGCGACCCGGCCTGCCACGAGCTGACCCGGACCGAGTTCGCGCCGGGCCACGACGCCAAGCGGAAGTCCCGGCTCTGGGCCAGCGCGCGCGAAGGTTCCGGCGCGATCGAGGAGCTGAGGAGGAGAGGATGGGCGATCCCCCCGGAGATGCGATGAGCGACGCGACGAGCGAGCCGGTGAGGTTCGAGACGGCGGCCGTCCACGCCGGCCAGGATCCCGAGCCGGTCTACGGCTCCGTGAACGTGCCGATCTACCAAACGTCCACGTACGCGCAGGAGCGGGTCGGCGAGCCGAAGGTGTGGGACTACGCGCGCGGCGGGAACCCGACGCGGGCCGCGTTCGAGGCAGCGCTCGCCGCCCTGGAGGGCGGCGAGCGCTGCCTCGCCTTCGCGAGCGGGATGGCCGCGGAGACCACGCTGCTGCTCACCCTCCGCCCCGGCGACCACGTGCTGCTCGCCGACGACGTCTACGGCGGCACGTACCGGTTGCTTTCGCGGGTGCTGGCGCCCTGGGGCCTCGCGTTCGAGACGTGCGACCTGACCGATCCGTCGGCCATCCGCGGCGCGCTCAGGGACGACACGCGGTTCGTGTGGATCGAGACGCCGTCGAACCCGCTGCTCAAGATCGTCGACATCGAGGCCGTCACCGAGATCACGCACGAGCGCGGCGCGAAGGTCGTCGTCGACAACACCTTCGCCACCCCCGCCGCGCAGCGCCCGCTCGCGCTCGGCGCGGACGTCGTCGTGCACAGCGTGACGAAGTACCTCGGCGGCCACTCCGACCTCATCGGTGGCGCGCTCGTGACGAGCGACCCCGGGCTCATGGAGCCGCTCGGCTTCCTGGTGAACGCCGTGGGCGCGGTCCCGGGACCGATGGACTGCTACCTCGCGCTCCGCGGGCTGAAGACGCTCGCGATGCGGATGGATCGTCACGCGGCATCCGCAGGTGGGATCGCGGCCTTCCTCCAGGAGCATCCGAAAGTCAACCAGGTGTACTATCCCGGTCTCCCCGGTCATCCCGGCCACGACGTGGCGGGGCGGCAGATGTCGAACTTCGGCGGGATCGTGTCCTTCACGGTCGGCTCGGGCGAAGAGGCCGTCGCCGTCGCGGAGCGCACCGAGCTCTTCTTCCTGGCGGAGTCCCTCGGCGGGGTGGAGTCGCTGATCGAGGTGCCCGGCCCGATGACGCACGCGAGCGTGGCGGGGTCCCCCCTCGAGGTCGCCCCCGAGCTGATCCGGCTCTCCGTCGGGATCGAGCACGTCGACGACCTGATCGCCGACCTCGACAGCGCGCTCGGCTGAGTGCGACGCTCCGATCGTGGTCGTCGCCTCGCTCCTCGCGATGGTCGATCCCACTCCCGCGTCCGCCCAGGAAGCGGGGCTCGAACGATTCGTCCGTGCCCAGGACCCGGTCAGCATGGCGTGGACACCGGACCGCTCCCGTCTGTTCTTCGACGAGCGAGCGACCGGCGACGTTCGCGTGGCGACCGCCGACGGAACGGTGCTCCCGCGCCCGTTCGCGCACCTCGACGTGGATGCGTCGAGCGAGACCGGCTTGCTTGGGATCGCGATCGACCCGGGCTTCCCGGCCGAGCCCTGGGTCTACGTCTACTACTCCGACGCCACGCTTGGGAGCAACCGTCTGGTGCGCTTCCGCGCCGACGGGGACGTGGCGGCCGGTCCGCCGCAGGTCGTGCTGGAAGGTCTGTTGACCGCGAACCGCTACCACAACGGCGGGGACCTGGTCTTCGGGACCGACGGCATGCTGTACGTGAGCATCGGTGAGGGTCACCTGCGTTGGCCGGCGCAGGATCCGAGCTCGGTCGGAGGCAAGGTCCTCCGCTTGGAGCCTGACGGGTCGGTTCCGCCGGACAACCCGTCCCCGGGAACCCGCTGTTCACGCTCGGGCACCGCAACTCGTTCGGGATCTGCGTCGACCCGGTGACCGGAGACGTGTGGGAGACCGAGAACGGACCGACGAGCGACGACGAGGTCAACCTGCTCCGTCCCGGAGGGAACTTCGGGTGGCCCGACGTGATGGGCGCCGGAGGACCCCAAGGCACGATCGATCCGGTGATCGATCACGTCCAGGAGGTGGCGCCGACCGGGTGCGCCGTATGGCGCGGTGGGCTCTACTACGGGTCGTACCTGGAAGGAGCGATCCGGCGCCTCGATCTCCCGCCGGGAACCGATCCGCGTCCGGTCCCCGTGACGTTGGTGGGCGAGCCCGTCTTCGACCTCACGGTCGGCCCGGACGACCGCCTGTACGTGTCCTCGCCGAGCGGGATCTGGCGGTTGGGGGCTCCGCCCGCCGGAACCGTGTCGGTGCCGCCGTCGGTCGGCGCAGGAGCGTCTCCCACCGGATGGCGCTGGTTCTGGGTCACGCTCGCGGTCGTCCTTGCCGTCGCGCTGACCCTGCGACTCGTGCGCGGGCCCGCGGCCGGGCCACGGACCACTGATCGACGCGATCTATCGGACCACTGATCGACGCGATCTATCGGATCTCGATCGGTCCGTCCGGGCTCGTCAGGGCGACACACCGTATCCCTGGCGAACCCGTCCCGAACCGTATCGGGAGGTCATCGCCGCCCGTCCAATCGCGGAACGCGTCCCGATCCTCCGCGACCTCGACCCACGCGACACCGTCGGCTCCGCTCGGGTGCGTCGGCGGATCATCTCCCGGGTGGAGCCCCGGCGGAACCTCCCATCGGATGAAGAACGGGAGCCCGGCGGTGCGTCTCGGGTCGTCGACCCCTGCCGACCGCCACGTGAGGGGCCGACCGTCCGGAAGGATCCGAGAGCCGTCCGATACCGTCAGATGCAACCGGGTCGCGGTGTCGTCGATGTCGATGTCGGCGAGGCTCAGCGCGAGCCAGCCACCGCCTCGTTGCGCGCGATCGAGGACGGTCCGGCCGAACGGGGAGGCCGCCGCCGTGCCGTGATCGATCGCGGCGATCAGCTCCAGGTACCGACGGGAACCGAGCGCGATGATGCGGTTCGCCGTTCCCCATCCCGGATGGACGCCGCCCGGCGCGGAGACGAGGCCGTGGTCCCGAAGGAACGCCTCCCCGGCCGCGTCGAGGTCTTCCACCGCGAACGCGACGTGGTCGATCTGGAGGCTCACGCCTTCGGGCGCTTGAGGTAGGCGATCAGCGAAGCCCCGCCGGCCGGCGTCTGCTGCTGGGTCACGGCGACGAGCTCCCACCCGTCCTCACCGAACGTGTTCAGGATCTCTCCCGGGTTGTGCTCGAGCAGTGGCGCCACGAAGTACTCCCACGTCGTCATGCGATCTCCTCCCCCATCAGACGCGCGCGCACGTGCCGGATGCAGACCCCCATGATCACCTCGAGGCCTCCCTCGGTCGCGATGCGCGCCGCTTCGTCGCTCACGATCCCCTCCTGGAGCCACAGCACGCGCGCGCCGATCGCGACGGCCTCGCGGGCGATCGCGGGCGTCTCCTCGGCCCGGCGGAACACGTCGACGACGTCGATACTCTCCGGGACGTCCGCGAGCGAAGCGTACGCCCGTTCGCCGAGGACCTGGGTCTCGTTCGGGTTCACCGGCACGATCCGATAGCCGTGCTCCTGGAGGTAGCGCGCGACCTCGTACGAGGGCCGGTTCGGCTTCGACGAGAGTCCGACGACGGCGACCGTGCGGACGTCACCGAGCAACGCGCGGAGCTCCCGGTCCTCGGGGCTCAGCTCGACGTCAGCCACGGCGCTCGCTCCCGAGCGTGCTCCAGGAAGGCGTGCAGCATGAAGCCGGTCGCTCCCCAGATCGTCGCGTCGTCGGTCTCGTAGAACCACCCTCGCCAGACCCGGCCGCCCTCCCGCTGGAGCTCTCGCTGCTCCTCCAGTTCGGCGAGGGTCACCGTCGGCACCGTCAGGACGCGCGCGATCTCCGCACGGCTCTCGTGGAGGGCCGGCAACGAGCGGAGCACCGCCACGAAGGGCGAGACCAGTACCCCCGAGACGAAGGTGTGGATCGGTGGCAGCGCGCCGAGCACGTCCGGGAGCGCGGGATCGAGCCCGATCTCCTCGTGCGTTTCGCGCAGCGCGGTCCTGGCGAGGAGGTCGTCCTGCGGCTCCGCGAGCCCGCCGGGGAACGACACCTCCCCCGGGTGCCGGCTGAGCGTCGCGGCGCGCTCGGTGAAGAGCAGCGCCGGCTCGGGCTCCTCGATCAGCAAGGCGAGCACGGCCGCGAGCCGCTCACCGGGGTCGGGCACCGGGCGGGGGTCGGGGTCGAGCCCCGCACGCAGGATCGAGCGATGATCCGTGATCGCCATCGACCCATCGTAGGAGAAGCGACTGGTACCGTTGCCCGCCGTGACCTCCCGCGACGTTGCGGCCGTGCGCTCGTCCGCCGCCGAAGCGGCCGCGGCGGCCGTCGAGGCGGACGAGGTGCTCTCCTTCGCGCGCCGGTTGATCGCCGCGCCCTCGGAGAACCCTGGTGGCACCGAGGACGAGGTCGCGTCGGTGGCGGCCGACATCCTGTCGTCGTTCGACCTGACGCCGGAGGTCGTGCGGGGGGACGCCGATCGACCGACCGTGGTCGCACGGCTCGGGGACGCCGACCACCCATCGCTCGCGTGGAACGGACATCTCGACACCGTGCCGGCGGGTTCCCCGGACACCTGGTCCCGACCGCCGTTCGCCGGCGAGGTGATCGACGGGAAGCTGATCGGGCGCGGGGCGTGCGACATGAAGGGGGCGATCGCGGCCGCGCTCGCGAGCGCGGCCGCGATCCGACGCGCAGGGATCGACCTGGCCGGCTCCGTCTGGTTCCACCTGGCAGCCGACGAGGAGCTCGCGGGGATCCACGGCACGAAGGTCCTGTGGGAGCGCGGGATGCTCGACCAAGACGCCGCGATCGTCGGCGAGCCGAGCGAGCTGCAGCTGGGACTCGCCGAGCGCGGCGGCGCGTGGATCACCGCCACCGCCTACGGGAGGGCCGCGCACGGCTCGCAGCCGCATGAGGGCGTGAACGCGATCACGTCGATGTCGCGGCTGCTGCTCCGGCTGGAGGAGGCCCTCCCGGACCTGACGCATCCGCTGACCGGCGGGCCGACCGTGAACGCCGCCCTGATCCAAGGCGGCAGCGCCCCGAACGTCGTCCCGGATCGCTGCGTCGTCGAGATCGATCGACGGATCCTCCCGGGCGAGAACGATCCCGCGGCGGTGGTCGCCCCGTTCGAGCGCCTCGCGCAGGAGATCCGCGACGAGCATCCGGAGGTCCGGATCTCCTTCGAGGTCCGCGACTGGTGTGACGCGGCCGAGGGGCCACCGGACGATCGGATCGTCCTGCTGGCCCGCGAGGCGGTCGCCGCCGAAACCGGCGGCGTCCCGCCGGCGGCCGTGGGCTTCAGCGGCATCACCGATGCCCGCTACTACCTGAACGACGCGCGGATCCCGACCGTGATCCTGGGACCGGGATCGCTGGCCTTCGCCCACATCGCCGACGAGCGGGTCTCGATCGACGACCTCGTCACCGCGACGCGGGCCTACGCGAGGCTGTTCGTCGGGTTCCTCGGCGCGTGAACGTTCGGGCGTCCGCACTACTGCACACGGGGTAGCCCGGTTGGGTTGAGAGATTTCACCCTCGCTCCAACTGTGAACAGCCCGATGCGTGAGGGAGGATATGGGAACGCGACCAGCCGGGGGGTGCCCTTTGGTCGACGCAGCCGACAGGTGGGACGAGCCTCTGCATCCTGAACGAGCGACGACGCAGCCCGTCGTCCGGGTAGTGCTGGCCGAGTTGGCCGTGGCCCCCGGTCCCCTCCATTACCTCCTCGAAGGCGAGGGCTTCCAGGTGCTCGGCTGCGCGTCGGATGACGAAGAGCTGACCCGCCTCCTTACGCAATCGATCCAGCCCGACGTGATCGTCGTGGACTCGGAGGTTCCTGCAACGACGGTGATGGTCGCCCGCGAGTTCGCGCCCGCCTCGGAGCTGATCGTGATCTGGCCCAACGGCGTCGTGCCGCCGGCGTCGGCGGATCAGGTCCTCCCCGAGCTCGTCTTCGAGGACCTGGGGCCTGCCGTGCGCCGCGCCGCCGAGCGCAACCGGCTCCGACGGCCGGTGGTCGATGAGACCGATGAGATCGTCGAAGCAGCGGGGAGCGAGCCCGAACGGTTGGATCTGTCGAACGCGGCGGCCCGCCAGACGGCCGCCCGCGTCTTGGTCGGCACGGTCGCCGTGATCGCGTCGATCCTGGTCACGATGGGCGCCTCGTTCGCGCTCGAGGGATGGCGTGCCGCGCACGTCCCCACGCCGGCGCGCAGCCCGAGCCTCACCACCCCCACGGCAGCGCTCCCCGGTCGATCCTCGCCCGCAGGATCCGTCCGCGAGACGCCCGGTTCGTCTGCGACCACCGAAGGAGGCTGCGCGGCCGGTCGCCGGTCCGGCCCGAACGAGCATGCCGGCCAACACGCGAAACAGCGCGCGGGGGCGTGCCCCACCCAGGCAGGAGGAGCAAGCGCCGGCCACGGCCCGGGCGGAGGGTCCGGCCAGGGCTCGGCCAACGGCTCCGGTCAGGGGTCGGCCCAGGGACAGGGTTCCGGTCAGGGCTCGGGACAGGGTGCAGGGCACGGCTCGGGACAGGGGTCTGGGCGGGGGTCGGGCGCGGGAGGCTCCCACGGCCAAGGGTCCGGAGCCGCGGCCTCCCACGGTCCCGACGTCGATCCCCCGGCTCCTTCGCTCCCGCCGTCTGCCGGCGATCACGCCGGCCCGAAGGGCTAGCCGCCGGATCAGTCCTCGGCGCGGCGCAGACGCTTCGTCTGGGCGCGGCGGCGCTTGTCCGCCAGCCGTCGCTCGACCGCTGCTCGGCTCGGCTTCGTCGGCTTCCTCCGGGGGGGCGGCGGGGCGACCGCTCTCGCCAGCAGCGCCGCCAACCTGTCCCTCGCTTCCTCGCGGTTCCGATACTGCGACCGATGCTCCGACGCTCTGACCGTGAGCACGCCGTCGACGAGCCTGCCCGACAGGCGCTCGAGGGCTCGCCTCCGTTGGATCGGGCCGAGGGCGGTCGTGTTCGCGACGTCGAGGCTCAGCTCGACCCGCGAGTCCGCCGTGTTCACGCCCTGACCGCCCGGCCCGGACGAGTGGCTGAATCGCCATCGAAGCTCGCCCTCGGGGATCGAGATCGAGCGGCTGACGCGGAGCGGACCCATGCCGGGCAGTATCGCCCCGGCCGACCCGCCCGGCGCGTTACCGTGGGCGGATGCGGACGCCCCGACGGGTCGAGGTCACGCGGCCGGACAAGGTGCTCTGGCCGGAGGCCGACGTCACGAAGCAGCGATACGTCGACTACCTGGCCGCCGTGAGCGAGCTGGCGCTCCCGTGGCTCCACGACCGCCCGCTGACGCTCGTCCGGGCCCCGGACGGCGTCGGCGGCGAGCGTTACTTCCAGAAAGCGGCCTCCTCCTACACGCCGGATTGGATCCCGCGGGTGACGATCCCCGCACCGAGCGCGAAGCGGGACGTCGACTTCCTGATCTGCAACGACCGGCCGACCCTGGCGTGGATCGGCAACCAGGCCGCGCTCGAGCTGCATCCGGCGCCGGTGCGGCGCGACCGCCTGGACCGGCCCGACCTCCTCGTCGTCGACATCGACCCACCCGACGACGCGTTCGAAGCCGCCGCCGAGGTCGCCGGGGTGGTGCTCGACGTCCTCGACGAGCTCGGCGTCGCGGCCGGGCTCAAGACGACGGGCGGCAAGGGGCTGCACGTCGTCGCCCCGATCGAGCGGCGCGTGGATCAGGCGGCGTTGCGTCGGGCCGCCGCTCGGCTCACGAG
>JBKOUM010000134.1:0-14139 GCA_046723385.1 Actinomycetota bacterium | reverse complement strand
CGTCTGAACCATGCGTCGATCATCGACGGCGCGCGCCTGTCGAAGGCCGAGATCAAGGTGTTCGAGCACCGCGATCCGGCAGACGCGGAACGGCTGCTCGTCGAGACCGCGCGCCCGGGCCGGCGCCAGCTCTTGATCACCGACGGTGTGTTCTCGATGGACGGCGACATCGCGCCGCTCGGCGACCGCGTGGAGGTCGCCGAGCGACGCGACGCCATCATGATGGTCGACGACGCCCACGCTTCCGGCGTCCTCGGCGCGGGAGGCGCCGGAACCGTGGACCACTTCGGGGTCCACGGTCGCGTCGACGTCCAGGTGGGGACCCTCTCGAAAGCCTTCGGCGTCCTGGGGGGCTTCATCGCCGGCCCCCCGCATCTGACCCGGTGGCTGCAGAACCGCGGACGCCCGTACCTCTTCTCGACGAGCGCGCCTCCCTCCGTGGTCGCCGCGTGCATCGAGGCGCTCGCGATCCTCGGCGACGAGCCCGAGCGCCTCGACCGGCTGTGGGAGAATACGGCGACGCTGAAGGCCGGCCTGCACGGTCTGGGCTTCGACACCGGGGATTCGGAGACGCCGATCACCCCGGTGATCACGGGCGACGAGACGGCCACGCAGACCTTCGCCCGCCGGCTCTTCGACGAGGGCGTGTTCTGTCCGGCGATCGTCTATCCGACCGTCCCGAAGGGAAGGGCGCGCGTCCGCACGATCGTGACGGCCGATCACACGGCCGACGACCTGGTCGAGGCGATCGCCTCGTTCGAGCGGGTGGGGAAAGAGCTCGGGCTACTGAGCGGGTAGGTCCGCGGCGGGAAGGTCCGCGGCGACCTTCGCCTGGAGCCCTCGGATCAACAGGTCGAGCCCGAACTCGAACTGCTCGTCCGGCTGACACTCCGCCCAGTGTCGGCTCACGGCGGCGAGCGTGGGGAACACGTCCTCCGGGATCTCTGCGCCCATGAAGTGATCCTCGTGCCGGTCCTTGATCGAGCCCGCCTCCATCATCACGAACCCCTGGATGTACCCGCCGAACGCGTGGAACGCTTGGACGGTGTCGCGCTCGGAGAGACCGGCTTCCCGGAACATCGTGAGCGCGAACTCCGTCGGTCGCATCGACTCGGGCGACGACGGTACGGGACCGTGCGTCTCTGCGAACAGGCGGAGCAGATCGGGGTGCGCCTGTAGCAGGCGACGCCATGAGCGTGCGCCCGCCTTGGCGCGCTCCACCCAGTCCTCCTCATACCCGTCGGGGAACTCGTAGGTCGCCATGATCCGCTCGCACACGCCCTGGAGCAGGTCGTCCTTGTCGCGAACGTGGTTGTAGAGCGACATCGCCTCGACGCCGACCTCGCGAGCGACGCGGCGCATCGACACGGCATCGAGGCCCTCCGCGTCCATCACCGAGAGCGCGGCGTCGATCACCCGCTCCCGCGTGAGCCGTTCTCGCTCTTTCGTGGTATCCCTGGTTGCTTCCACACGATTCTCCGAACGTTCATCACTCAAATGGGTTGACCGGGTTGACACACTTACGGCGTACGCATATCCTCCGTACACCGTAAGCATACAGCGTACGTCAACCGATCTTCGCAAGGGGGGGTTCCCATGAAGATCAGTCCGGAAACGCTCGCCCGGGCGAGCAGCCGTCATCCGTGGCGGACCGTTGCCGTCTGGGCAGTTATCCTGGTCCTCGGCTTCGGGGCGTCGGGGGTTCTGTTGAGCGACGCGCTCACCACGGACTTCGACTTCACGAACAACCCAGAGGCGATCCAGGCACAGAAGATCCTGGAGCAGAAGCAGCTGCAGCAGGACATCTCGCCGGAGACGTTCGTCCTGGTGGGGGCCGAGGGTGCGACGAGCGATCCTCAGTTCGCCGCGAAGGTGAACGCTGCCCTGAACGACCTCCGCGGTCTCGATACGACGGTCGTGCTCCAGGTCCCCAAGCAGTACCCCCTCTCTCCGGAGGATGCCCAGGACCCGCGGGTCGCGGCCCTCGGTCCGTTCGACTCGGAGGACGGGACCGCCGTTCTGTTCAGCGTGGTCCTGACGAACGACTCGGATAAGACGTCAACGATCGTCGACGAGCTGAACACGATCCGTGAGCGCTACAGCACGGGCGGCACCACGATGTACGAGTTGGGAGAACCCACGTCGACGGACGACTTCAAGAAGATCTCCGAAGAGGACCTGCGGAAGGGCGAAGGGATCGGCATCCTCGTCGCGATCGTCGTCCTGCTGATCGTCTTCGGTTCGCTGATCGCGGGCGTCACGCCGATCATCATGGGTTTCTTCGCGATCGGCGTCGCGTTCGGACTCGTCGGGCTGATCGGTCAGGTGTGGCGCTTCAGCTTCTTCGTCCCGAACCTGATCTCGATGCTGGGGCTGGCTGTCGGGATCGACTACTCGTTGTTCATCGTCTCCCGATACCGGGAGGAGCGACGCCGGGGGCGGGACAACCTCGATGCGATCGGGATGTCCGGTGCCACGGCGAACCGTGCCGTCTTCTTCAGCGGCATGACCGTCGTGGTCGCGCTCGCGGGGATGCTCCTGGTCCCCACGACGATCTTCCGGGGGCTGGCGGGCGGCGCCATCTTCGTCGTGCTGATCTCGGTCGCGTTGTCGATGACCCTCTTGCCGGCCTTGATGGCGCTGTTCGGCGACCATCTGGTCAAGCCGGGCTTCATCTTCGGCCGTGGTCGGACGCTCGAACAGGGTCGTGCCGGCGGCTTCTGGGACCGTGAGTCCCGCTCCGTGATGAAGCGCCCGTGGGTGTACCTGATCGTCGCCGGCACCTTCATGGTCCTGCTCTCCGTCCCCTATTGGGCGCAGAAGAGCCCGGTCGATAACGGCCGGGGTATCAGGACGGGGTTCTCGGGCATCTCGACGATCCCCGATGACATCCAGACGAAGCAAGCCTTCGACGTGCTGGTCGCGAAGTTCCCCAAGGTCGGTGAACAGTCGACGACCGACGTCGTCATCCCGGGCTTACCGACCGACCCGAACGTCCAGCAGGGGATCACGGCCCTCGAGGCCGCCGCGGCGAACGATCCAGCGTTCGGGAAACCGCAGCCTCCGGTTGCGAGTTCCGACGGGACGATCACATTGGTTCGTTTCCCGATGGCGGGAGCTGCGGCCGACTCATCCGGCCAGGTCGCGGTCGACGGCATCAACAACATGCGAGACGTCTACGTTCCTCAGGCCTTCGGCGCCGATTCCGGGGTCCTCGTCGGAGGGGAGCCACCGGGCCAGAACACGGCCGTCGTGGTGGACTTCTTCGACATCTCCAACTTCTACACGCCGATCATCATCGCGCTGGTGCTGGGGCTGTCGTTCCTGCTGCTGACCGTGGTGTTCCGCTCTATCGTCGTCCCCGCGAAGGCGATCGTGATGAACCTGCTGTCGGTCGGTGCGGCCTACGGCCTGATCGTGCTCATCTTCCAGCAGGGCGGCCCGTCATGGGCGAAGTCGATCGCCGATGCGCTCAACTTCATCCAGGTCCCGGCGATCGAGGCGTGGCTCCCGTTGTTCCTCTTCTCGATCCTGTTCGGGCTGTCGATGGATTACCAAGTCTTCCTGCTGACACGGATCCGGGAGGAGTACGACAAGTCGGGCGATAACTCCGAGGCGGTTGCCTTCGGTCTTCGAACGACGGGCGGCATCATCACTGGTGCGGCGATCATCATGGTGGCCGTGTTCGCGGCCTTCGCGAGCGGACGGATCGCCGGGATCCAGCAGATGGGGTTCGGTCTGGCGATCGCGGTCTTCCTGGACGCGACGATCGTTCGGTCGATCCTGGTGCCGTCGGCGATGAAGCTGCTCGGCGATCGCAACTGGTACCTGCCGGGGTGGCTCCAGTGGCTGCCCAAGGTCGACGTGGAGGGGCACGCCGCGGCCGAGAAGGTCACGATCCCCGATACGCCCGCCGAGCTGGTGGAGGCGCGCGAGCGCCGCGACTGACCGGGGGTCGTCGGAAGGGAGACCCGGAAGGGGGAGGCTGCCCGCGCCTCCCCCTTCCGCGTTGGTTGGCCGCGTTCTCGGGTTCGACGTGGGATGCCCCTGGCATCATGTGCGCGTGCTCACCGATGGCTCGCCGCAGGCTCGGCTCACGCTCGGGTTCGACGTTCTCGCGATCGCGGCGTTCATCCTCGTGGGGATGAACTCCCACTCGGATGCCGAGGCGCTGTCGACCTTCGCGCGGAACTTCGTCCCCTTCACCGGTGCCTGGGTCGCCACCGCCTGGTTCGTTCACACGTACCGCCCCCCGTCTCCGCGAACGCTGGTCGTCACGCTCGTGATCGCGATCCCCACGGGCGTGCTGCTCCGAGCGGCCTGGACAGGTTCGTGGACCGTGTCCGACGTCGTCACGTTCATGGCCGTCGCACTCGTCTTCGCGTCGTTCTTCGTCGGGGTCGGCCGTGTGCTGTCGACCGCCCTCGGCACGCGCCTCTTCGGGGAGCGGTCATGAGGATCGAGATGCCCGACCCGGGGTCGGCGCGGAGCTTCTGGCTGCAGGAGGCGCTGGCCCACGATCCCGGCGAGCCGTGTCCGCCGCTCGACACGCATGTCGTCGCCGACGTGTGCATCGTCGGCGGCGGGTTCGCGGGTCTCTGGACGGCGGTGCGGCTGAGCGAGCGCGATCCGTCCCTCCGGATCGCGCTCGTGGAGCAGGACATCGTCGGCGGCGGAGCGAGCGGGCGGAACGGCGGGTTCTTCTCGTCGTCCTGGTGGGACCTCCAGGCGCTGATCGGCCTGTACGGCGAGGACGAGGGGCTCCGGTACGCGCTCGCGGTCTCGGACGCCGTCGCCGAGGCGGAATCGTTCTGCGCGACGAACGGCATCGACTGCTGGTTCCACCGTGAAGGGACGCTGGGCGTGCGGGCGGGGGCGTGGCAAGAGGGCGTCGGACGAACGGACGCGATCGAGCTCTGCGCGCGCTTCGGTCTCGCCGATCGGATGGTCCCTGTGAACGCGGCGGAGACGCGCGCGTACGCCGACTCCCCGCTGTTCCTCGGCGGGGCATTCATCCCAGACTGTGCGGTGGTCCAGCCCGCCCGCCTCGCCCGCGGTCTGCGTCGCCTGTTGCTCGATCGCGGCGTCCGGATCTACGAGCGGTCCACGGTGACCGGTCTCGAGCGCTCCGTTCCGGCGGTCGTCCGAACCGACCACGGCGCGGTACGAGCGGATCGTGTCGTGCTCACGCACGGGTCGTGGGCGGCCGGGTGGCCGGAGTTCCGCAGGAGCTTCGCCGTCATCGTGGATTACGTGGTGGTGACCGAGCCCGTCCCCGAGCTCCTGGAGGAGATCGGCTGGACCTCACAGGTCGGGATCGCGGACGGGCGCGAGTGGCTGTACTACCTGCGCCCGACCGACGACGGAAGGATCGCGATCGGCGGCGGCGCGGGCGCCGTGGCGTTCGGCGGGCGTGCGAGCGGGCGGGCCGTGACGCACGATCGGCGCGTCGCGGAGGTCGCCGCTCGGGGGCTCCTTCGGATGTTCCCGCAGCTGCAGGGCGTCCGGTTCACCCACGCCTGGGGCGGTCCGATCGATCAGACCGCGGCGTTCGTTCCCTTCTACCGGACGCTGCGACCCGGCACGATCCATGCAGGGCTCGGCTACAGCGGGCACGGCCTATCGCAGACCTTCGTCGGCGGCAAGATCCTCGCGTCGACCGTCCTGGGGTCGGAGGACGAGTGGACCTCGCTCGCGGTGAACCGTCCCGAAACGGCCAAGGTCCCGCCCGAGCCGCTTCGATGGGTCGGTGTGAGCGCGGTCGCTCGCGCGCTCGAGCGCGGCGATGTCCGAGAAGAGGCGGGCAAGCGGCGTGGCGTCCTCAATCAGCTGATCGGGTCGGGCCCGTCCGCGGTCCGCGATAAGGTCGTCGCGAAGGGCTAGTAGCGATCGTCCCGCGTGCCGGGGAGATCGCGCGCCGGCCGGCCCACGCTGATCGACGTGGCGCTCGCGCCGAACCTCCGTTCGAGCTTGCGCCACTGGCGTCCCCAGGCGAGCCACGCGATCACGGCGAGCGCGGTGAACGAAAGGATCACGGTCAGGACGATCACGAGGGTGATCTTGAGGACGAGCCCGAGCACGCCCGCGAGCGCCGCGAGCAGCAACAGGAAGAGCAACACCAGCATGTCCCTATGCTACGGCCGACTCCACGAAACGCCGGATCCGGCCCGCGAGGGCGCCGGGGTGCTGGAGGGGCAGGTCGTGGATGCCCTCCATCCACCTGATCCGCGTGGGGGACCCCGCGGCCTCGAGACGGCGGGCGCCGCTGCGCTTGGCGGCATCGAACGCGGCATCCGTGCCGTGGGCGAGGATCGCGAGGGTGGGCACCGACAACGCCGTGTGCAGACCGATGACGTCCTGCTCCCAGATCGCGTGGAGGATCCGGAAGTGGTTCGCCCGCGAGAGCCGTGGATGGATCCGGCCCCGCGCATCGACGCGCATCATCGAGAGCAACACCTCCTCGACCGGTGGTGTGAACGGGACGGGCGACCACCGCCGGATGCCCTTCCGGAACGCCGGGAGCGGCGTGCCCGCGATCATCGGTGGGGCCAGTTCGCGCTTCGCATCGGTCCACGTCGCGAAGGTGTCACGCATCGGGAACACGCCACCGTCCACCAAGACGGCGGCGGACACGGAGCGCGGTCGTGCGGCGGCCACGTCGAGCGCGACCGTCGCGCCCCACGAATGGCCGACGATCACCGGCCGGCGCAGACGGGTCGCCCGCATCACGGCGACGGCGTCCGCCCGGACGTGTTCGAAGCCGTAGGCGCTCGTGGGCTTGGCCGACAGGCCATGCCCACGAGCGTCGTACGTGACGACGCGGAAGTGCCGCGCGAGCGTCGGGAGCATCAGCTCCCAGATCCGCTGCGACGAGGCGAGGCCGTGGTGCAACAGGAGGGCGGGGGCGTCCGCCTCCGGGCCCGCGATCTCGCGGGCCCGGAGCCGGACGCCCCTGTCGCCGACCACGTCGAACCAACTCTCCTGCATACTGCGGCCCATGGTAGAGGCGCCGTCGCGCTCGCCCCTTTCGCCGGATGCGCTCTCTGGCCACGTCGCGATCGTCACCGGCGGCGGGACCGGGATCGGGCGGGCGACCGCGCGAGCGTTCGTGGGCGCCGGCGCGCGCGTCGCGATCTGCGGCCGGCGGCCGGAGCAGATCGCCGCCGTCGAGGCCGAGCTCGGCACCGACGCCTGTCTCGCCCGCTCGTGCGACGTCCGCGAGCCGGACCAGGTCGTGGCGTTCCTCGACGAGGTCGCCGCGCGACACGAGCACGTCGACGCGCTGGTGCACAGCGCCGGTGGTCAGTTCGCGGCTCCGCTCGTGCACACGTCGACGAAGGGGCTCCGCGCCGTGCATCGGTTGAACGTCGACGCGGTGTGGGACGTGACGCAGCGCGTCGCCGAGCGATGGATGATCCCGCAGCGCCGCGGCTTCGTGTGCGTCATCGGTTTCAGCCCACGGCGGGCGATCCCCTCGATGGTCCACTCGGCGATGGCCCGCAGCGCCCTCGAGACGTTCTCGTCCGGCATCGCGCTCGAGTGGTCCGCCTACGGGATCCGCGCGGTGTGCATCGCGGCCGGGCTGATCGAGACCGAGGGGTTGCTCGGGTACGGAGGGCACGAGGAGGTCGATCGGTTCGCGGCGTTGGTCCCGATGAAGCGTCCGGGGACGCCCGAGGAGGTCGCGTCGGTGATCGCGTTCCTGGCGACGCCGGCAGCTGGCTACGTGACGGGGACGACGATCGCGGTCGACGGGGGCGCGGACGCCTGGGGGCTCGGGACGCCGCCGCCCGACCTCGAGTCCGGTACCGCCTGACGCTCCCGGAGCGTACGCTCACGGAGCGAACGTCTGATCGGGCGTTCGGATGGAAGGGGGAGGCATGTACGGGACGTGCTCACGGATGGTGGTCAAGCCGGAGAACCGCGACGCGATCCGCGCGATCTTCAAGGAAGACGAAGGGCGCGACGTCAAGGGATACGTCGCCACGTACGTCCTCTCGGAGAACGACAGCGACAACGTGTGGTTGCTCGCGATCTTCGAGGATCGGGCATCCTATGACGCGAACGCGGACGACCCGCGGATGCACGAGACCTACGTGAAGTACCGCGCGCTCCTGGAGGAGGAGCCCGAATGGCACGACGGCGAGATCGAGAAATCCGCGTAGGGCCCCGGATCGATCGCCGCCGGTTCCTGCGCGTCGCGGCGCTCGGCGGCGCGTCGATCCCGATCGTCGGTGCGCTCTTGGCGGCGTGCGAGCGGTCGTCCCAGCGACCCACGGGCGGGGCCACCGTCGAGCCGCTCCAGAGCGGCCTCCCGATCGAGCGGGACGCGACGCTCCGCGTCTACCAGTGGAAGGATTACTTGTCGGCGAAGGTCCTCGACGCCTTCGCGCGGCGGCACGCGGACGCGAACGTCCGGGTCCACGTCGAGAGCTTCCAGCGGATCGACGAAGCGATCGCACGCCTGCGGGAGCCGGGCTCGGACTTCGACGTCTTCTTCCCGACGATCGACGCGTTGCCCGACCTGGTCCGGGCGGGCATGCTCCGCCCACTCACCCATGACTACCTGCCGAACATCGCGAACCTCTGGTCCTGGTTCAACGGCACCGACCGTCCCGTGTACGACCCCAACCTCGCCTACACCGTTCCCTATACGGTCTACTCGAGTGGGGTCGGGTGGCGCGACGATCTCGTCGCACCGGCCGACGCCCCCGACGCGACCGATCCGTTCGCGATCCTCTGGGACGGCCGGTACCGCGGCCGGCTCGGGATCTACGACGAGTACCTGGAGGCGCTGTCGCTCGCGCTGCTCCGCGACGGCGTCGTCGACCTGAAAGGGGCCACCGACGCGCAGCTCGCACGCGCCGCGGACGGCCTCGAAGAGGCCGTCCGCGTCGCGGGCGTGCGCTTCACGATCGAGGGAGCGGAGGAGGGACTGCCGGAGGGAGAGTTCGTCGCGCACCAGGCGTGGTCGGGCGACGTGCTGACGGCGCCCCGGTACGCCGAGGAGGGCGACCCGGGGTCAGGAGCGAGCGTGGCGCGGCAGCTGCGCTACCGTGCCCCCGCGGGCCCCGGCCTCGTCGTGGGCTGCGACCTCACGGCGATCTGTGCCCAGGGGCGGAACCCCGTCCTCGCGCACGCGTTCCTGAACCACCTGCTCGACTTCGACACCGCGATGGACAACTTCTCGTGGAACGGCTACCAGCCTCCGCTCCGGGACGCGACCGCCGCCGCCTTCGCGGATCCCGCGTTCCCGTGGCACGACGCCGTGCCGTCGAACCTCTTGAACGCCCTCATCTCGGAGGATGGGTTCGCGCAGGGACAGATGCTCGTGGGGTTCGGCCCTTCAGAGCAGGCGCGCTGGCTCGATCAGTGGAACCGGGTCGTTCCCGGGACCTGAGCCGGATCCCCCCGCCGCTCGGGCGTCCACCTGCCGGTCCCGTCGTACGCGGTGAACGACCCGAGCGCCACCCCGTTCGTGGCATCGATCACCTGCACCCACATGTTCGCGTCGCTGCAGGGGTCGTTGCCGGATCGGGCGGGCGAGACGAGGTCGCCCTTCGACGTCGCGTAGCACACGTCGCGGGCGAAGAAGACCCACGCGGGCCCCCACCGCGTCCCGAAATCGCTGTCGTGGACGGTCGCGAGCGTCACCATCACGGTTCCCGAGGTCCGGCGCGTGAGCGCGGTGTAGTCCGCATCCGGGGTGATCACCGGGCGGAACCCGCCGACCGGCTCGAGCTCGTAGCTGAACGTCCCCGGGATCGCTTCGACCGTCGTCTGCCGGAGAGGCGCGAACGTGTCCGGGCCGTGCGAGCACGAGGCGCACATGACGAGCCCGGCCGCGACCGCGATCCAGCGTCGGAGCCTCATCCGACGACACTACCGCCGTCCGGGGACGGGCGATAGGCGCTGCGGTCTCCCTCAACCTTTCCTGACGCTCGGCGAACGGCGCGGCGCGAGCAGCCCCGTGACGATGATCCCGGCGGTCGAGCTGACGATGACGACCATGGCCGCGCGCAGGTCGAAGGCCTGCGCGATCCAGCCGAAGATCGCTGGGCTCCACACGAACCCGCTGTACCCGATCGTGGTGACGGCGGCGACGCCGTTCGCCTGGTCGCCGGGCGCGGCCTCGTCGACCATGCCGAACGCCGCCGGAGCGGCCGCCGAGATCGCGAAGCCCATGACGAGGAACGCGACCGCGACGACGACCGGGCTGTCGGTCGCCGCCGCGACGGCCCCGCCCGCGGCGGCCCCGATCCCCGAGATCACGATCGTCGCCCTCCGCCCCAGCCCGAACAGCACGCGCCCGGCGAACAAGCGCCCGAGGCAGAGCGACGCCGAGAACGCGGCGAAGGCGAGCGCGGCCTTGAGCGCCGTGGCGCCGAGCTGATCCTGCAGGTAGAGACCGGACCACGTGTCCATCGACCCCTCGACCAGGAACGCGAACAGGATCACGAGCCCCGGGATCCACAGCGCGGGATGGCGCCGGAACGCGGAGAGCGAGAAGGTCGTGGCTTCCTCCGACGCGGCGCGCGCTCGTGACCCGGTGAGGCCGTTCCAGACCGCGGTGAGGAACAGGGTTCCCGCGGCGATCGCGATCCCCACGCGGTAATCGACCCCGGCGGCCACGATCGCACCGCCGATGCACGCGCCGGTGACGCCCCCCGCCGCGTAGCTCGCGTGCAGCCACTGCAGGACGGGTCGGCCGGTTCCGACCTCGATCCGCTGCGCGTCGACGTTCAGGAAGACGTCGATCAGACCGTTCCCGGCGCCGACCACCATGAACGCGATCCACAACACCGAGGTTGGGAACACGGCCATCGCGAGGGCGCCGACCCCGAGCGTCGCGAGCGAGCCGCAGACGAGCACCCCCAGGGGCAACCGTGCGAGTCGCGGCGCGCCGAACGCCATCGTCACGACCGCGACGATCGACAGGAGCGCGAGCAGGATCCCTTCGCGCCCGTACGAGAGTCCATGATCGCGGTTCAGCTCGGCGACCAGGATCACCCAGACGCCCCAGTACTGACCGAACGACCAGTAGCCGGCGAGGAGCACGGGGATCCGTCTGGCCTCCGGCCTCGCGTCGGGCCGGGCGTCGGGATCGATCAAGGCCGGGTGCGGCTCTGGCTCCATCGTCCGCGCATGATGGCACGTCGCCTCGGAGGCGGTTGACCCACGCTGGGAGCGGGGATATAGACTCGCCGACCATGGCGGGAGGAGAGGTCCAACTCGTAGACCTGGTCAAACGGTTCGGTGAGTTCACGGCCGTCGCCGGCGTCAACCTCCAGATGCCATCCGGTGAGTTCTTCTCGCTCCTGGGTCCGTCCGGCTGCGGCAAGACGACGACCTTGCGGATGATCGCGGGGTTCGAGCGGCCGAGCGAGGGGCAGATCCTGCTCGATGGCGCCGACATGGCGCAGACGCCCCCGCACAAGCGGAACGTCAACACGGTGTTCCAGAACTACGCGTTGTTCCCGCACCTGACCGTCGAGGAGAACGTGGCGTTCGGGCTGAAGTACCAGAAGACGTCGAAAGAGGAGACGCGGGAGCGAGTTCGCAAGGCGCTCGAGCTCGTCCAGATGTCTTCGTTCGCGACGCGGCGTCCCAACCAGCTGTCCGGCGGGCAGCAGCAGCGCGTGGCGCTCGCCCGCGCGTTGATCCTGAACCCGAAGGTCTTGCTGCTCGATGAGCCGCTCGGCGCGCTCGACGCCAAGCTCCGGAAGCGCCTCCAGATCGAGTTGAAGGCGCTGCAGGAAGAGGTCGGCATCACGTTCATCTACGTGACGCACGACCAGGAGGAAGCGCTCACCATGTCCGATCGGATCGCCGTGATGTCGCAGGGGCGCGTCGAGCAGGTGGGACAGCCGAAGGACATCTACGAGAACCCGGCCACGGCCTACGTCGCCGACTTCCTGGGCGTCTCCAACCTGATGGATGCCGATGCGACGGGTCCGTTGCCCGATGGGTGCGGCGTCAAGCTCGGGGACTTCGCGCTGGTGGCGGGCCAAGGCGAGCCGGACCTGGTCGGCGCGTGCAAGGTGACGATCCGTCCCGAGCGGATCGACATCGAACCGCAGGGTACGGCCGGCGAGAACAGGATCCCCGCGATGGTCGAGCGGGTCGTCTACGTGGGCGCGACGCTCCAGGTGATCCTGCACCTCGCCTCCGGCGAGACGGTGCAGGCGTGGATCCCGAACGACGGCGACGCGCAGACGCGATCCTCCGGCGATGCTATCGTCGCGCATTTCCCGATCGACGCCCTCAGGGTGCTGGCGGTCGGAGGCACCGCGGTGCTGGAGAGTGCGGAGCTCGAGGTCACGAGCGGGGCCTGAGCGTCAGAACTGTGCGAAGTCCGCAGCGCCCGCCGTCGTCTGCCCGCGGTTGAACCGCCGGTAGAAGATCAGCCCGCCCGCGATCACGAGCAGCGTCGTGATCAGCATCGTCGTGGCTGCCGCGTTGATCTCGGGCGTGGGGGAGGCCCGGGCCGCCGAGTAGATCTTCTGGGCGAGCGTCTCGGAGCTGGCGCTGCTCGAGAGGGCATTGACGGTCACGAAGTCGTCGACGGTATCCGCGAACACGAGCGCGACGCTCGCCATGATCGCGGGCGCGAGCAGGGGCAGGAGCACGCGGCGGATCGACTGGCCAGGCGTGGCGCCCAGATCCATCGCCGCCTCCTCGTATTCGGGACCGATCGAGAGGAGCCGAGCCCGGACGATGATGACCGGATAGCTGATCTGGTAGCTGATGAGACCGAGCAGCTGCGCCTGGGTGCCGAGATGAACGACGTCCTTGAGCAGGCTGCTGAACAGGATGTAGAGCGAGACACCCAGGATGATCTCCGGCACGACGAACGACAGGAGCATCGCGAAGTTCGCCGTCCTTGCGGGCCGGCCGTGCCAGCGGTCGATGCCGATCGCGAACAGCGTCCCGAGCGGCACCGCGACCAGCACGGTCAGGATCGACAGCTTGTACGTCTGGGCCATCGCCGCTCGCATCGCGGCGTCGTGGAAGAGCGAGTTCGTCGGGTCGCCGGTCCACCAACGGAGCGAGAACCCCTGCCAGGTGACGCGCGAGCGTCCGTCGTTGAACGAGAAGAAGACGGCGATCACGACCGGGAGCAGCGACCACAGCAGGTAGCCGACCGTCGTCGCCTGCAGGAACCGCGGTTGACGCCACGGGTTCTTGAAGTAGCCACGCGCCCGCACCGGCGTCGGGGTCGAGATCGTCGCGCTCACGCCTGCTCCGATTGCCGACGGGTCTCGCGCAGGTAGTAGAGCATCGGGATCAGGACGATCACCCCGAGGATCAACACGAGGCTGGCCGCGCGCGTCGCGCCTCCCGTCGCTTCCCGTTGCTGCTGGATCAGGTTGCCGAACATCGCCGTCTTCGTCGAGCCGAGGAGGTCATTCGTGTAGTAGTCGCCGAACATCGGGAGCGTGACGATCACGATCCCGGCAAGGATCGCCGGTCGCGACAGCGGGATCGTCACGCGCCAGAAGGTCTGTCGCCCGCTCGCCCCGAGGTCGCGGCCGGCTTCGAGGAGGCTCTCCTGGATCCGGTCGAGCGAGGCGTAGATCGGCAGGATCATGAACGGGATGTAGCCGTAGACGAGTCCAAGGATCACGGTGACCGGGTTGCCCTCGAGCCACCTCACGTCGCCGAGCCCGACCGGACGGAGGAGCCAGTTGATGGGTCCGCCGTTGTCCAGGAGGCCCTGCCACGCGTAGATCCGCATCAGGTAGCTGATCCAGAACGGAGACACGAGCAGGATCAGGATCAGGCCTTTGTACCGGCCGGCGTACCGAGCCGTGTAGTACGCGACGGCGTACCCGACGACGAGGCAGATCGCGCTGGCCGCGAGCACGTATTCGAACGTGCGGATCATCGGCTGCTGGTAGATGTGGGTGCCCTCGTAGAACTTGCTCAGCGTTTGGTTGAAGGTCTCGAACGACCACCACCACGGCGCGTAGTACGGGACCGCCGCCCCGAAGTTGTTGAAGTCGACCGTGCCGAACGCGACCGCGAACACCACGTAGAACGGCAGGACGAACAGGGCGGCCAGCCAGATCGCCCCCGGCGCGACGAACGACGGCCAGTACCACCGGGGGTACCAGACGCCGCTGCGCTGCTCGGCGG
>JBKOUM010000092.1:0-10427 GCA_046723385.1 Actinomycetota bacterium | reverse complement strand
CGTCAACCCCGCGGCCCCCGCCGACCTGCGATCGCGCAGGACCGCGAGGACGCGGCCCCGCGCCTCGCGGTTCGATCCCTCGAAGCGGGTCTGCGGCCGGCTCACGCGACGCGACACCGTGGATCCGCGCGAACGGCACCCCTCGGCGAGCGGGCATCGCTCGCAGCGGGGCGCCGGCCGGCAGATCTCCCGGCCGAGGTCCATCACCGCCTGATGCCAGGATCCCGGGTCGGCGCGATCGAGCAGCAGGAGTGCCGCGTCGGGCACGTCGCGGTCGTCACACATCGTGACGCGCGACACCACGCGACGGACGTTCACGTCCATCGCCACGACGGGCGCGCCGTAGGCGATCGACGCCACGGCCGCGGACGTGTACGGCCCGACGCCGGGGAGCGAGCGGAGGTCGGCCGGATCCGCCGGGACCCTGCCGTCGAAGCGCTCGACGATCGTGCGCGCGGCGGCGTGCAGCGCCACGGCCCGCCGGTGGTACCCGAGACCGGCCCACGCTCGCAAGACGTCGGCGCGAGACGCCCGCGCCAGCGCCCGCACGTCAGGGAACCGATCGAGGAAACGCTCGAAGATGGGCGCGACGCGCGAGGCCTGCGTCTGTTGCAGCATCACCTCGCTCACCAGAACGGCGTACGGATCGGGCGGATCCGTCCGCCACGGGTAGCGGGATCGGCGGGGGCCGTACCAGGCGCGCAGCGCGCGACGGACCCGACTAGGCTCAGACTCGGTCATGCCGAGTCTCCGCGAGCTGATGAGCGACGAACTGGTCACCGTGGTGCCCACGACGACCGTCGCAGAGGCGGCGCAGGTCATGAGCCTCCGCCGGGTCGGTGCCGCGCTCGTGGTCGACGGCGACGAGCTGCTCGGGATCTTCACGGAGCGCGACATCGTCCGGGCGCTCGCCGCCGAGCACGACGCGGCGACACACGACGTGGGCTCGTGGATGACCAAGGATCCGTTCACGCTCGACGCCGACGCCTCTGCCCAGGAGACGCTCGCGCTGATGCTCGCCAAAGGCTTCCGTCACGTCCCCGTCACCGAAGGCGGCCGGCTGGTCGGGGTCGTGTCGATGCGCGACCTCTCGATCCGGTAGGCACGATCCGCGCCGGAAGCTCAGAAGCCCGCTCGCGAATCCGCGCCGTCCATCGCCTTCACGGTCTCTCGCAGGGCTTCGTGGACCGCCCGGAAGATCTCCGCGACCTGCTCGGGTTTGGTGGTGGCCGCCGCCCCGCGCGAGGCCCACGCCGTGATCTCGCATGCCTTGTCGAACACGTGCCAGTCGGTCTCGCGGGACATCGGTCCTCCTCGGTGCATCCGGTCGGGCTTCGATCTGGGACTCAGGCTAGCCGAAGTCGCTCGCAGCGATGTCGGGATCGCAGCCGCCCGTTCGTCGTCTAGGGTGAACGAGCGGCGCAAGGTCGCTCCTATCGCGGGAGGTGTCATGAAGTACGTGTTGTTGATCTACGCGTCGGAGAAGGAGTGGGCGGAGATCCCCCACGACCAGCAGCACGCGATCTACCAGGAGTACGAGAAGGTCGCTCGGGAATTCGAGGAGCGCGGCGCGATGCGGGGCGGCGACCAGCTCGCGGACACCCCGGCCGCGACCACCGTGCGGGTTCGCGACGGCCAGCAGCTCGTGACCGACGGACCCTTCGCGGAGACGAAGGAGCAGCTGGGCGGGTACTTCATCGTGGACGTTGAGGACCTCGACACCGCGATCGAGTTCGCCGCCAAGATCCCCGGTGCGCGGCACGGATCCATCGAGGTCCGCCCGATCATCGAGGGATGACCGACGCCCTCGGGGCCGTCGAGCGCGCCTTCCGGGAGGGGTCCGGGCGAGCGGTGGCGGCCCTGATCCGGGCGACCCGCGATTTCGATCTTGCTGAGGAGGCAGTCCAGGACGCCTTCGAGACGGCGGTGCGGACCTGGCCGGACCGCGGCGTCCCGGACAACCCCGAGGCGTGGATCGTCACGACGGCCCGGAACCGGGCGATCGACAAGCTGCGGCGCGACCGCGTCGGTCGTGAGAAGACCGAGGCGGCGGCCAAGATCGCGGAACTGGAGTCGATCGGAGACGACGTGCAGGAGATCCCGGACGATCGCCTCCGCCTGCTCTTCACGTGCTGCCATCCTGCCTTGCCGATGGATGCGCGGGTTGCGCTGACGCTCCGGACCGTCGGGGGTCTGTCCACGAGGGAGATCGCGCGCGCGTTCCTGCTCCCCGAACCGACGCTCGGTCAGCGGCTGACACGCGCCAAACGCAAGATCCGCGAGGCGGGCATCCCCTACCGTGTCCCTCCCCGCGACCTGCTGCCCGAACGGCTCGACGGCGTGCTCGCCGTGCTCTATCTCGTCTTCAACGAGGGGTACGAAGCGACGGAGGGCGAGCTGTTGCGCGCCGAGCTGTGCGACGAGGCGATCCGCCTCACGAACCTCGTCGACCGGCTGCTCCCCGGCGACGACGAGGTGCGCGGGCTCCTCGCGCTGATGCTCCTGCACCACGCGCGGCGGGCGGCGAGGACGGACGCCGCTGGCGACCTCGTCCTCCTCGAGGACCAGGACCGCTCTCATTGGGACCACACGATGATCGACGAGGGCCTCGCGATCCTGGACCGGGGGACGCGGCGCCCGGGCGTGTATCGGCTGCAAGCGGAGATCGCGGCGTGCCACGCCCGGGCGCCGCGTCCCGAGGACACCGACTGGCCGCAGATCGCAGGCTTCTACGGCTCGCTCGTGGCCCTCCAGCCCTCGCCGGTGGTCGAGCTCAACCGCGCCGCCGCGGTCGCGATGGCCGACGGGCCCGAGAGTGGTCTCCGCCTGCTGGACCCGTTAGCGGCGGACCTGGAGCGCTACCAACCGTTCCACGCCGCGCGGGCCGAGCTCCTGCGCCGAGCGGGCCGACCCGCCGAGGCCGCAACCTCGTACCGGAGGGCGCTGGAGCTCACCGCGAACGACGCGGAGCGCCGATTCCTGCAGCGTCGCTTGGCTGCGCTGCAGGGCCCCTGAGCGGTCTCCGCGTTCACGCCGCCGTCGGAAGCGTGACGTAGCATCCGGGTCTCGATGCTCTTCCCCACGACGGACTTCGCGATCTTCTTCTGCCTGGTCTTCCTGGGCCACTGGTGGCTGAACCACAACGCCCGTGCGTGGAAGGCGTTCATGATCGCCGCGAGCTACGTCTTCTACGGGTGGTGGAACTGGCGATACGTCTTGCTGCTCGCCGGCGTCTCGGTGATCACCCAGCTCGCCGCGATCGCCGTGAGCCACCAGCACCAACCCCGGCGACGGATGACCGTGATGGGCCTCGGCGTGGCCGCCGTGATCGCGCCACTCATCTACTTCAAGTACTACGGCTTCTTCACGGTCAACGTGACGAACGCGGCAACGTCGCTCGGGCTGCACGTGGCGCCTCCGCTGATCCAGGTCGTGCTCCCGGTCGGCGTGTCCTTCTACACCTTCATGGCGATCTCCTACGTCGTCGACATCTACCGCGGCGACTTCGAGCTCTCGAGCTGGAGCGATCTGTTCCTCTACCTCTCGTTCTTCCCGCACCTCGTGGCGGGGCCGATCGTCCGCCCGAGCGAACTGATCCCGCAGCTCGACATCCGGCGCGATCCGCGGCACATCGACGTCGCGGGGGCAGCGTGGTTGATCCTCGGCGGCTTGTTCAAGAAGGTCGTGATCGCCAACTACCTCGCCGGGGCGATCGTCGACCCGGTCTTCGGCGACCCCGCTCGCCACAGCTCCCCGGAGGCGATCCTGGGGATCGTCGCGTACGCGGTCCAGATCTACTGCGACTTCAGCGGCTACACCGACATCGCGATCGGGGTGGCGAAGCTGCTTGGCTTCCGGTTCCCGCAGAACTTCGACCGGCCGTACAGCGCGCGATCGGTGCAGGAGTTCTGGCGCCGCTGGCACATGACCCTGTCCCGCTGGCTGCGCGACTACCTGTACATCCCGCTGGGTGGCAACCGTCGGGGGAACGTCCGCACCTACGTGAACCTGATGATCACGATGCTCCTGGGCGGTCTGTGGCACGGAGCCGCGTGGCATTTCGTGGTCTGGGGCGGCCTGCACGGGGTGTACCTCTCGGTCGGCCATTGGAAGCAGGGCAAGCGCGAGACCGGGCGGCTCGCCGAGCCCCCGGACACGACCCTGGTCCACTGGATGCAACGGCTCGCGACGTTCACGCTCGTGTGCATCGCCTGGACGTTGTTCCGTGCGGATTCGGTCGCGACGGCCCTTACCCTGTTGGGCCGAACGGTCACGGCGTGGTCCGAGCCGTCGCCCCTGATCACGGTTCCCGTCCTCCTCGCGACCGCCGCCGGACTCGTGACGCAGTTCGTTCCGCACGGGCCGGCCGGTCGCGTGAAGGCGGCGATGTCGCATCTGCGACCCGTCCCGCTGGGCATCGCGATCGCGGTCGTACTCTTCGTGATAACCACGCTCGGCCCACGAGGGGTCGCCCCGTTCATCTACTTCCAGTTCTGACATGGCCACCGGAACGAAGGAACCCACGACCGAGCCGCGCCGCAGCGATGCGGCCCCGCCCGCCGACGGCTCCTCCCGCCGGCACGCGATGCCCGCCGGCCGAGTGCTCGTGACGATCCTCGTGGGGCTCGTCGTCTGGGCCTTGCTCTACGCGCCCGAGCTGAAGCGTTCCTCGGAGGCGCAGCCGGAGGGACTTCGCCGGACCGTCTCCCTGGCCGTACTCGGACCGGTCGTGTGGGTCGAGGATCGACTCGGGGTCACCCGGCTGATCGACAACGCCAGCAGCGCGTTCGGCAGGCATCCCAACGAGGCGGTCGGAGGCGACGACGCGGTCGACCCGTTGCCGGCCACCCCGCCGGATACGGGTCACGACCGGCCCCGGCAGCCGCGCCACGACACGGAGCTGCGCGTCCCGAGCGCGTCCAACCCGCTCCGGGTCGTGGTGGTCGGGGATTCATTGGCGCAGGGCATCGGGACGTTCGCCGAGCGCGTCTTCCGGCCGAACCTCGTGAACGTCTTCCGGGAGGGCAAGCTCTCGACCGGACTCTCGCGCCAGGACTTCTACAACTGGCCGGCGCGCATGCGCTACATCGTGCACCAGGCCCGCCCCGACCTCACGATCGTGATGATCGGGGAGAACGACGCCCAATCACTCGTGACGCCGGACGGGGACACCGTCGCGGTCGTCGGGACGACCGGCTTCCCGGCGGCGTACGAGGAGCGCGCGCGGGAGTTCGCCAAGATCGCGACCTCACTGGGTGGACACGTGATCTGGGTCGGGTTGCCGCAGCCTCGCGACACGCGCCGCTGGGACTTCATCGGCCGGCAGAACCACGCCTTCGCCGAGGCGGCGGCCGAACTCCCGAACGTGGCCTTCTTCGACACGTGGACCGCGTTCGCCGCCCCCGACGGCGGCTACACGGCGTACTACCGGGGCGGCAGCCACATCACCCTCGTCCGGGCGGACGACGGCGTGCACTTCAACGCGGACGGCTACACGATCCTGATGGATCTGATCGCGGGCTTCGCACACGATCAGTTCCAGCTCGACCCCAGGACCTACGAAGGCTGAGGCTCCGGACCGGCGAGATCCTTCACGAGGTACATGCAGACCCCGGCGACGGGGAACGCCGCACCGTCCTGGTCCTCCAACAGCGCGGCCGCGATGAAGGGGACGTGAGCCACCAGATAGCCCAACCGGTCGTACACCGACCGGGCGGCGGGTAGGACGGTTCGAGGCCCACCCCCAGACCGATCCGTCCGAAGCCACGTCCGCGGACCTCGGCCTCCGCGGCGGCGATCAGCGAGGTCCCGATCCCCCGGCGCGTCCACGCGGGCCCCACCTCGAGGTCTCGGATCTCCGGACAGCCCTCGCGGTACGCCGACGACGACCACTCCTCATGCCCCGGGAACACCACCATCGCCTTGCCGACCGGCTCGTCACCGATCCACGCGACGAGCTGGACCGCGAGGCCGCGCTCCTGGGAACCCAGGCGACGTTCGTACTCGATCCCGTTCCACGCCGGAAGCCCTGCCTGGAGTCTCTCGAGCTCATCGCGTCGGAGCCTGCGCACCTCGTGGGTCGCGCGCCGGTCGCTCAACGATCCGCCGGACCGTCGACGAACCGGAGCTCGGGCAGGTGGTCGTCCATGTGCTGGTATTCGCTCGCATAGGTCCCGGCTCGGATCCGCTCGAGCTGGTCCGCGATCTCTGCGTCCCAGGAACCCATGTGCCACAGGAGGTCCTTCACCGACCACCCATCGGGGTTCAGGGTCGGCTCGTCCAGCCGATCGGGCGGCACGGCCTGGACGAGGCGATCGAATTCGTTCCACCGATCGCGCTCGACGCGGAGCAGCTCGTCGCGATCCATCATGCGACCGGGCGGCTCGCGTCACCCGATCCCGGGCGCGTCGGGCAGATCGGCGAGCGCCGCGTCCTCATCAGCCGGGTCGAACTCGAAGTCCGGGAGACGGCCGTTCAGGTAGTCGTCGTACGCCTGCATGTCGAAGTAGCCGTGCCCCGAGAGGTTCACCAGGATCACGCGCTCCTCGTTCGCCTCTCGCGCCGCCTCCGCCTCCTCGATCACCGCCTTGAGCCCGTGCGCCGATTCGGGGGCCGGCACGATCCCTTCGGCGTGCGCGAACCGGACCGCGGCGTCGAAGATCTCGCTCTGCGTGTACGCGCGGGCCTCCATGTGGCCGTGCTTGACGAGCAGCGACAGCGTCGGCGAGTCGCCGTGGTACCGCAGCCCACCCGCGTGCACCGGCGCCGGCACGAACGTGTGCCCGAGCGTGTACATCGGGAGCAGCGGCGTCATGCCGGCGGCGTCCGCCAGGTCGTAGGCGAACCGTCCCTTGGTGAGCGTCGGACACGCGGCGGGCTCGGTCGCGATGAACCGCGTCTCCGTCGAGCCCGCGAGCCGATCTGCCATGAACGGGAACGACAGGCCCGCGTAACTCGAGCCGCCCCCGACGCACCCGATCACCACGTCGGGGACCGCGTCGCCGGCGAGCGCCAGCTGCTCCTTCGCTTCGAGCCCGATCACGGTCTGGTGGAGCAGCACGTGGTTCAGCACCGAACCGAGGGAGTACTTCACGGCGCCGTTGGAGGTGGCCGCGACCTCGACGGCTTCGCTGATCGCGATCCCGAGCGACCCGGTCGAGTCGGGGTCGGCATCCAGGATCGCCTTCCCCGCCTGCGTCGTGGGTGAGGGCGATGGGATCACCTCGGCGCCGAACGTCTCCATGAAGATCCGTCGGTACGGCTTCTGCTGGTACGACGCCTTGACCATGAAGACCTGGCACTCCATCCCGAAGAACCGGCACGCCATCGAGAGCGCCGAGCCCCACTGGCCGGCGCCGGTCTCGGTCGAGATGCGCTTGGTCCCGGCCTCCTTGTTGTAGTAAGCCTGGGCGACGGCGGTGTTCGGCTTGTGGGAGCCGGCCGGCGAGACGCCCTCGTACTTGTAGTAGATGCGTGCCGTGGTGCCGAGCGCCTGCTCGAGTCGCACCGCGCGATGCAGGGGCGCGGGTCTCCAGAGACGGTAGATGTCCAGCACGCCACCGGGGATGTCGACCCACGGATCGGTCGAGACCTCCTGCATGATCAAGGCCTCGGGGAACAGCGGGGCGAGCAGATCCGGCGTGACCGCCTCCTTCGTCCCCGGGTGGAGCGGCGGCAGCGGTTGGATCCCCGCGCCGACGAGCGAGGGCATGATGTTGAACCACGCCGTCGGCATCTGGTCCTGCGACAGATCGAACCGCGTCGGGTCCACCATGACGTCCTCCTGCCAGCTGGCTCGGGGATGGGGCGCCGAGCCTACCGTCCGCGCGGTCTCCAGGGGAAGGCCGTCACGTGACCGGCTCGGTCGAGACCTCGATCCATCCGTCGACCTCCTTCGCGGTGAACACGAGGAGGGGATCGCGGGCCGGACCCTCGATCGGTTCGCCGGTCTCGGCGTCGAAGACGCTGTCGCACGAGCTGCACGACAACCGGTCGGAGCGATCGTCGAACACGCCTTCGGCCAACGGGCAGCCGGCACCGGTGCAACTCTCCCCGAACGCGAAGAGCCGTCGCTCGTCGTGGGTCACGACCACCCGGCCCGCGGGGACGTCGTAGGCCCGGAGCTCTCCTTCCGGGATCTCGGCGAGCGAGCCTACCCGGACGAAGCCGTCCATCTATGCAGCCTTGAGGGCTGCGGAGGCTCGCTGCGCGACGGTGATCACCCCGAGCACGGACAGGATCACGAGGACGGGCAACATCGCGCCCGGGATCATCAATCCCACGATGAGCGCCAGGACCCTTTCGAGGCGTTGGAACAGCCCATCGCTGAGCGTCACCCCCACGGCTTCGGCTTCGGCCCGCACCTGGCTGACGGCCAGGCTCACCACGAGCGTCACGATCGCGAGCGCCGCCTGGATCGTCTCCCCGTCGGCGGCGAGCCGCCAGAAGAGGCACGAGAACAAGATCATGTCCGAGACCCGGTCCAGGACCGAGTCCATGAACGCGCCGGCGCGGCGAGCCTCGCCTCGATGGCGGGCGACGGAGCCGTCGAACACGTCGCAGGCGCCCGCCAGGATCAGGACGCACCCGGCCGCGAACCAATCACCCGTCACGATCAGCACGCCGGTCACGCCGTTGAGCGCCAGCGACAGGAGGGTGAGCTGCCACGGGCGGACGCCGGTCCACAAAAGGAACGCGAGCACCCCTCGGTACGGCCAGGCGAAGACGCGCTGCATCGCGCCGCCGGCCGCGCTCTCGTTCCGGCGGGGCGGGGGCATGTCGCGAACGCGCGGAGCCTCCCGGACCGGGCGCGTCTCCCTCCGACCGTGCACGGTCATGCCGGCCTCAACCGCCGAACGGCTCGAACGAGATGATCCGGTACCGGAACGTCCCTCCCGGTGCCTCGTACGAGACCTCCTGGCCTTCGGCGGCACCCATCAGCGCGGAGCCGAGCGGCGACGACGTCGTGATCGTCCGGGCCCCCGACGCCCTCTCCTCCGCGTGCTCGGCGAGGAGGTAGGTCTCGTCCTCGTCGTCATCGTCGAGCGGCGTCAGGGTCACGAGCATCCCGGGTCCCACCTGGTCGGCGGCGACGGGCGCTTCGACGATCTCGGGGTCGCGCAACATCTCGGAGATGCGGCGGATCCTCGCTTCCATCAGACCCTGCTCGTTCTTGGCCGCATCGTATTCGGCGTTCTCGCGGATGTCGCCGTGCTCGCGGGCCGCCTTGATCCGCTCGGCGATCGCCTCGCGGCCGGTGGTGGAGAGGGCGTCGAGCTCGGCCCGCAGGCGGAGGTACGCGTCCAGGGTGAGCGACGCCGACGGCTGCTGACCCGCCGGACGGGGAGCACGGGCGCGCAGCTCCTCGGGGAGGTCGGCCATCAGCAGAGTCTAGCCAGGCGCCGAGGCAGCCTCGGTGGTGAGCTCGCCGGCCCCGGACGGCAGCCACACGAGGAACGAAGCGCCTCCTCCGTCGCGCTCCTCCGCCCACGCGCGGCCGCCGTGCAGCTCGGCGAACCGAGCGACGAGCGTCAGGCCGATCCCGGATCCCGGGGCATGGGCGCTGACACTGATCCCTCGTTCGAAGGGTCCGAACACGCGCTCGCGGTCCTCCGGCGACAAGCCGGGGCCATCGTCCTCCACGGCGATGATCGCCCCACCGTCGCCCGGCCCGACGCGGATCCAGATCCGCGCGTGGGGCGGGGTGTGTCTGGCCGCGTTGACCAACAGGTTCTCGACGATGCGCTCCACCTTGGGAACGTCGATCGCCACGACCGTCTCACTCGTGTCGATCGTCACCTCGCGGTCGACGGCGACCTCGGATTCGGCGACGACGTTGCGAGCCACGTCGGCGAGGTCCACGGTCGTGCGCTGCGGTTCCAGCAGACCTCGCGAGAGCCGGTCGAGATCGAGCAGGTCGGTGACGAGGCGCTCCAGCTTGCGCGCGTTCCCCGCGATCCGATGGATCAGGTCGCGTTCGACGTCGGGCGCCAGCTGGAGATCCTCGCGGTCCAGCGTCAGCGCGCTCCCGAGCAGCGACGTCAGCGGCGTGCGCAGGTCGTGCGACACGGCCTGGAGGAACGTGTTCTTGAGCTCGTCCAGCGAGCGAAGCCGAGCCGACGCCTCACGCTCCAGGTCGAGCGCCCGAGCAAGGTCTTCCTCCGCGCGCTTCAGATCGGTGATGTCGAACATCACCCCGGACCAGAACCGCGGCTCGCCGTGCTCGTCGCGAACGACCTCCGCCTGGTCGAGGACCCACACGACGCTGCCGTCCGCGCGGTACATCCGGTACTCGATCGAGAACGGCTCCAGCGTCCGGTCGGTCCGCTCGTCCTCCGCGAACACCCGCTCGCGGTCGTCGGGAAGGACCAGGTCGTACCAGCTCCGCCTCGTCATGAAGTCGGCCGGCGTGATGCCGAGCAGCTGCT
>JBKOUM010000203.1:0-27788 GCA_046723385.1 Actinomycetota bacterium | reverse complement strand
GCCTGAGCCAGCCGCCGCCGGCGAGCGCGGCCCCGACCACGAGCGCGAGCAGCAGCCCGGGTCCCGGGCCGCCGCTCGCCGGCGGCGAGCCCTGCGCGGCCGCCGCGACCACGACCGAGGGGTCGCTCGATGTCGGAGCGGTCGTCGTGTGGGTGCGCTCCCGTGGCTTCGGCGATCCGTGCGTGGTTCGCGGCGCCGCCGACGGCGTCGAGGTTCGCGATGCGCTCCCGGTGGCCGAGGGTTCCGGACGCGTGGAGGGGGACGCCGCCGGCGTCGCCGACGGCGGGGACACCACGCAGACCTCGCCGACCGTGAGCGACGGAGGACGCGCGTGCGTCGTCCCGGTGTCGCCCGTCCCCCAGACCCATCCGTTCAGGTCGCCGTCGCGGACGGTGGTCGAGGCGGCGCCCGTGGACGACCACGTCCACCCTCCGTGCCCGTCCCCCCGCCAGTAGCCCCAGAAGTCCGGGTAGTCCGCGAAGCAGTCGTCTCCCTGGGGTCCGACCCCCGCGAGCCTGCAGACGGCTTGGCCGCCCGAACCGAACCCGTACGAGAGGTTCTGTTGCGCGCCCGCGAGCTCGATCAGGTGGATCCCGGTCACGTCCGGCGCGTCGAGCGCGACGCACAGGCGCAGGTCATGGGCACCCGTCTCGATCACGAGCGCGGCGTGGGGTCCGGTCGCGGCCGCGCAGGCGGGCGCCGTGCCCGTGACCGCGGGCAGGGTCACGGGCGTCATCGCCGCGCCCACCACGACGAGCGCGGCCGCGACCGGACGTCGGAGCATCGTCAGTCCGGCGGACACGACGACGCCCACGGAGCCGTGAGCGTCACCGGTGTCACCGGGAGCGGCTCGTGGAGGAAGCCGAGGACCGCTCCGATCGTGGCGCCGATGTCCCTGCCCGTGCGCGCGCCCGCGTCGGTGAGCGAGAACGCCACGGCGCCGCACGGATACTGGAGGCGTCGCAGCGCGCGCATGCTGCCGCTCGGCACCGAGAGCGCTTCGCTCGCGTACGCCTGGATCACGAGCGCCGTCGAGTTCGCGTCGGTCCGACGGAACCCCCACGTGTACCCCCACCCGTGGTACGTGGCGTCGCGGATCGCGTCGAAGAACGCGAACGGATCGGCGTCGGGCATCATCAGTCCGTGGAGCGCCATCACCGCGTACGAGGTCGTGTTCGTGTCCGAGAAGAAGAAGTCGTTCGGATCGTCCACGTCTCGGCAGTGCGAGTTCTCCCTCGCGCGATGCGGGTGGTCGAACTGCCATCCGCCGTCGGGGCACTGCGCGTCCGCGAGCCACGTCGCCTCGGCGTTCGACGGCATGACGCCGGCCGACCGTAGCGCCAGGATCGCGAGCGCCTGGTCGAAGACGGTCGCTCCCGCGAAGCGACCGCTCGCGCGCTCCGCGTCGGTGATCCGAGCGATCAGATCCGCCCCTCCGAAGGCGGTCGCGCTGCCTCCGGCCGCCTCGACGGCCATCACGACCTTCGCCGTCAGGCCGACGCCGGTGACGTTGCCTCTGCCGACCTGCCTGCGCAGGTACGCGATCGCCGACGTGACCCGGTCATAGCCGGTCGCCGCCATGTCGAGCACGGCGTCCGCCGTCGACCCGATCGACGAGAAGCCGGGGAACGACCCGTTCTCCAGCTGGTGTGCTCCGACGTACGCCATCGCCGCGTCGGCGCGTGCAGCGTCGTCGGTTGCCGCGGCCGCCGTCCCCGCCGATGCGAGCACGATCGACGCGACGACGAGCGACGTGGTGATGCGCCTCAGGGTGCTCCCCATGGGGCGACTCCTTCCCGGGCGTCCGCGCGCCCATCCGGAACGGTCCTGGGAGCGGAGGTCGTCGCCGGGCGGGACGCCCGGTGGCCGGTCCCCCTTGCACCCGAGGGTTCGTTCAGCCGGCGCGTCGCCGAGGGCGGCCTGGCTCGCCCGTAGGCTCACAGTTGCGGGACAGCGCCGGTTTCCGACCGGACTTCGCCTCCGCGACGCGTGTGCGACGAACGATAGCAGCGCCGTAGCTCGGTCGGGTTGGGCCGAACGGCGGTCGCGGGACCGGATGCCGCGGCGTACCCTTCGCCCCGAGGGGGTGGATCCTGTGGACCAAACACGGACCCTGGACGTTTCGATCGCGAGCGGGATCGTGAAGATCCTGGTGGACGACGGCGCGGGCGGCACGGGGACGATCGAGGCGCCGGCGGCGGACTTCGAAGCTGCGGAGCGTGGGATCGTGATCGGCCGCCGGTTCATCCCGTGGCACCGGATCCATCGCTACGAGTGGGATCTTCCCCCGAAGGACTTCGCCGAGGACCGCCGGATGTCCGCGCACGTTCGACTCGTGGTCGACGGTGGGGCGGGGACCCGCGAGGAACACCTGATCGCCGCCGACGGCTTCGAGACGGGTACGTCCGCGGTGACGATGCTCGTCGAAGACGTCGTCGACGCCGAGAAGGGAACCGTCTCGGTCCGCCGGGTCGGCTACCCCTGGCACCGCGTCTACGAGTACGAGCGCATCCCCGTCGACGCGGCGTCCAACCACCCAGACCTCTAGCCCGTTCGCTACGAGGGCGGCATCGTCCCCGGTCCCTCGTTGCGCAGGAACCGTTCGATCTCGGCGGCGAGGTCGTCGCCCGACGGGATCTCTGCCTCGCTCGCGTTCTCGAGCTGGACCAGGATCGCGCGCACGTCGTCGTCGTCCGCGACGGCCGCGTCCAGGCGCTCGCGCTGCGTCCTCGCGTCCTCGTCGAGCGATCCGAGCGGGAGCTCGGTGCGGAGGTGGCGGCCCAGATGCTGGAGCAGGGCGAGGGTCGCCGCCGCGTAGGGCCCACCGATGTAGTGCGGCACCTGCGCGTAGAACCCGACCGCAGGGATCCCGCCCTCGGTGACGGCGACCTCCATCGCCGAGAGCCCGGCGCTCGGCACCCGGAGGAGGCCGGGCGGTCCCTTCGTCTCGGCCTCGTGCAGGCCCGCGCCCGAGGACGCCGTCGCCATCACGGGGACGGGCCGGGTGTGGGGGACGGCCGCGGGGATGGCTCCGAGGCTGACCCACTCGGTCACACCGAGGCGGACGCAGAGCTCGAGGATGTCGTCCCCCAGCTCCTTCCAGCGGAAATCGGGCTCGGCGCCGTGCAAGACGAAGAGGTCGCGTCCGTCGGTCTCTCGGTGATGCAGCTCCAACGCCGGCCAGACGAGTCGCGTGAGGGTGCCGTCGACGACGTCGAGCGTCGGACGGCGGGATCGATAGTCGAACAGGACGTTGCCGTCGAAGATCGCGACCGACTCGCCGCCGCGGGCGAGCATGTCGGCCGCATTGCTGGCCGCGCCCGCCGCGTCGATCCATCCGTCGAACGCGGCGACGACGACCGGACGGGCGAGGGACCCTGGAACGTCGCCGAGACGATAGAGAGGCACTCAGCCAGCATAGTGCCGGGGCTCCGGGACCCGGAGGGGTGCGCCGCTACGCTTGCGCCGCGATGAGCGATGGGACCGACGCGATCGCGATCCGCGACCTGACCAAGCGCTACGGCCAGCGGCTCGCGGTCGACCGGCTGAGCTTCTCCGTGCCGACGGGAAGCGTCACCGGGTTCCTCGGTCCCAACGGCGCGGGCAAGACGACGACGATGCGGGTCCTCCTCGGCCTCGCCACAGGCTCGTCCGGCGACGCGCACATCCTTGGAGGACCGTACGGCTCGCTGGACGCACCGCTCCGTCGCGTCGGCGCCGCACTCGAGATCACCGGGTTCCATCCCGGGCGGACCGCCCGCAACCACCTCCGGATCCTGTGCGTGGAAGGCGGGCTCGACGAAGCTCGAGCGGATGCGGTGCTCGCGCTCACCGGGATGCGCGACTACGCGGACGCGAAGGTCAAGGGGTTCTCGTTCGGGATGCGGCAGCGCCTCGCCCTCGCAGCGGCGCTCCTCGGCGAGCCCCAGATCCTGGTGCTGGACGAACCGGCGAACGGGTTGGATCCGGCCGGCGTCGCGTGGCTGCGTGCGTTCCTCCGTCGGTTCGTGGAACGTGACGGCGCGGTGCTGATCTCGAGCCACATCCTGTCGGAGATCGCCGAGGTCGCGGACCGCGTCGTCGTGATCGACCGCGGAGCCCTGGTGACCCAGGGGTTCGTCCGCGATCTGACCACCGCCGCCGGCGAGGCCGTGGTCGTGCGGAGCCCCGACATCGAGCGGCTCCGGCCGGCCCTCGAACGCGCGGGCGCCTCGGTTGCCTCGGAGCCCGACGGCTCCTTCGCCGTGCGGAACCTCGCGATCGAGGACGTTGGGAGGATCGCGGCCGGCGAGGCCGCGATCCTCCACGAGCTCCGGCGTCGCACGTCGACGCTCGAGGACGCGTTCCTGGCGCTGACCGGGGACGGGGCGACGCCTCCGGCGCGTCCCGACGCGCCGGAGGCGTCGCCGTGACGCGGTTGATCCGCGCCGAGCTGCTCAAGGTTCGGACCACACGCCTGTGGGTCGGCCTCGCGATCGGCGGGCTCGGGCTCGTGACGCTCGCCACGGTGGCTCTCCTCCTGGTCGCCGGCACGTCCGAAGGTCTGGCGGAGGGGATCGGCGCGATCACGTCGGTCGACGACGTCCAGACGATCGTCTGGAGCGGCGCGGCGATGTCCTTCTTCGCCGTCGTGCTCGCCGCCACGATGGCCACGGGCGAGTTCCGGTACGGAACCGTAGGCAGCACGTACCTCGCGTCGCCGTCGCGGACAGACGTGATCGGGTCGAAGGTGCTCGCGGCGATCCCGCTCGGTGCCGGGTACGGACTGGCGGGCGGCGTCCTGCCGTTGCTGATCGTCGTGCTGTGGTTCGCCGCGAAGGGTGATCCGCTCCCCTTCGGCGCGGGCGTTCCGGTCGCGGTCGTCGAGGTGGTCCTCCAGTGCGCCTACGGCGCGGCGCTCGCGGTCTGCGTCGGGGCGGCGGTCCGGAGCCAGCTCGTCGCGATCCTCGGTCTGCTCGGCTGGATGTTCGTCGTCGAGCCGCTCGCCACCGCGCTCGTTCCCGCGATCAAGAGGTGGGCCCCGTTCACCGGGGTCCAGGGCGCCTTCGGCCCGCCGGATCCCCGTCTGTTCGACCACCTCGCGGCGGGGGCGCTCATGGTGCTCTACGTGGCGAGCGCCGCCGCCGTGGCGGTGTGGCTCGAGTGTCGCCGCGACGTCTGAGGCTCAGCGGGTGGCGTCTTCGCACTCGGCGCGCGTCGGCCGTGCGACGTCGGCGAAGGCGCGCCCCAGATCGAGCGTCTGCGTGTCGGGGATCCCGTAGGTCGTGAACTTCAGCGTGAACCGTTGGATCTGCGTGCCGCTGCCCTCGGAGGTATCGGTGAACAGGCTGCAGATCAACTTCGGGTTGGCCGCGTAGACGATCAGGATCCCCACACCTCCGCCCGACCCGAGCTTCGTCGCCGCGAAGGTCGCGGACGCGTTCGGGTCCGTGCTCTTCCCGTCGCCGAGTCGGATCTCGACGGGGATGTAGGGGGTCTGCTCCTCGTCGGGTGGCTCGCCGAGCCCGGTGATCGTGATCGGGAGGCTGCCGTCGTTGCGGACCGTCGTCGCCAGGTAGATCTGCCCGTTCGGCTCGAGCTGCACGACCGGCGCCGCCGGGTCTCCGTGATCGGCGAGCGCGGCGTTGAAGCCGATCGCCGCGTCCTCGTTCACGCTGAGCGGGTCCTGGGTCCTCGTGTAGACGAACAGCCCCGCGCTCGCGAGGAGCAGCAGCACCAGGAGCGTGCCGAGGAGCCTCGCGAACGCGCCGCCGCGCTCGCCACCGGGGCGGATCATGCCGGGAGCATAGGCCGCCGCCGCCCGCTCCTGCCGCAACCTCAGTCGTGTCGGTCGGCGCGTCCGTCGTCGCGTCCGTCGGCGGACGCGGCGTCGCGCTCCCGCTCGGCGAGCACGCTCTTGAGCGTCGACATCGCATTCATCGCCGGGGGGAACCCCGCGATCGTCGCCGTCAGCATGATCGCCTCGCGGAGCTGGTCATCGGTGAGGCCCGCGTCGAGGGCCGCGCGCAGGTGCTGGGGCAGCTGCGACGATCGGCCGAGCGAGGTGAGCGCGACGACGGCGCCGAGCTCGCGGTCGCGATCGCTGAGCGCGGGCTTGGTGTACATCTCGCCGTAGACGAACTCCACGATGTGCCGGCCGAGCTCGCCGAGCCCTTCGACCGTTCGGAGCGCCTTCTCGTCGTGGATCTCGAGGAAGCGTTCGCGCCCGCGACGGTAGACCTCGTCGTTCATGGCGCGCACCTTAGCCGAGGCGGACACGCGGCCCGCGAACGCAAAGGGGCGGGCACGCGAATGCCCAGCGTACCGACCTTCGGCGGAGGGCACGACCGAGCGGACGGGCGCATACTGGCGGTTCGCCCGGGAGGGCCGCCAGGAGGGCCGGAGTGAAGACCGACATCAGCTTCATCGACGGGAAGAGTGCCAGCTTCGACGAGACGGTCGACGTGAAGATGACGCCCCTCGGCGTCGAGATCGTGCAACGGGACCAGGACGAGCAGGTCCGCGTGCTCTTCCCTTGGGGGCGGATCGAATCCGTCACGCAGCGGGGCGCCAACGTTTCCGCGGTCTACACGTACTGAGCGACCCGCTCGCAAGACCTCCGTCGCGGGTCAGGCTGTACCGTCGGTGCATGACGGGCCCCGTCGACGTCGATCACGTCCGCGCGCTCATGGCGCGGGCGACCGGCGACGAGAAGCACGAGGAGAGCAGCACCTCGACGCTGGATGCGCTCTGGGTGCTCTACGACCGCGTCCTCCGCGTCGACCCTGCGTCGCCGCGAGACGAGTCGCGCGATCGGTTCATCCTCAGCAAGGGTCACGGTCCGTCCGCGTACTACGCCGTGCTCGCCGCGAAGGGGTTCTTCCCCGAGGAGCTCCTGGACGGCTTCCTCGAGCGCGGGAGCACGCTCGGATCGCATCCCGACCGGAACCAGGTCCCAGGCGTCGAGGCGTCGACGGGATCGTTGGGCCACGGCCTGCCCCTCGGCGTCGGGATCGCGCTCGCCCTCCTGGCGAAGGGTCTCACGGAGCAGCGGGTGATCGTGCTCTGCGGCGACGCGGAGCTCAACGAGGGGTCCAACTGGGAGGCCGTCATGCTCGGTGCGCATCTCGGGCTCGCGAACCTGACCCTCCTCGTGATCGACAACCACAGCTCCTCGATCGAGATGGGTCCATGGGTGGCGAAGCTCGCAGCGTTCGGATGGGGCGCGGTGGTCGTCGACGGGCACGATCGAGCCGGGCTCGAGGACGCCCTCTCGGCCCGTTCGGCGACCGGTCCGAACGCCGTGATCGCGGACATCCCGGAGGGCGAGTGGTGACGGACATGCGGACGCAGATCGCGAGGACGGCGACCGAGTTGGTCGAGACGGATCCGCGTGTCGCGGTCGTCTTGGCGGAGATCAGCGTCGACCGGTTCGCCGGCGCGAGGCGCGCCGCTCCCGACCGCGTCATCAACGTCGGCATCATGGAGCAGACGCTCGTGGGGGTGGGGGCGGGCTTCGCGATGGAGGGGTTCCACACGATCGTGCACACGATGGCGCCGTTCCTGGTCGAGCGTCCCTTCGAGCAGGTGAAGGTCGACTTCGGCTATCAGGGGCTGGGCGGCACGCTCGCGAGCGTCGGCGCAGCGTACGACTACGGGACCGAAGGTGGGACCCACCACGCGCCGGGCGACGTCGGCGTCGTGCTGACCGTCCCGGGCATCGAAGTGCTCGTCCCGGGGTGCGCGCCGGAGGTCGACGTGCTGCTCCGAGCGACGTACGCGAACGGGAGGCTCACCTACCTGCGCGCGAGCCTCGCGCAGAACGACGATGCGTTCGGCGTGGCGCCAGGCCGTCTCCACGTCGTGCGCCCCGGGTCCGGCGCGACCGTGCTCGCGGTCGGACCGGTCCTGACCCGCACGCTCGCCGCGTGCGAAGGGCTCGACGTCACCGTGCTCTACACGGCGAGCGTCGCGCCGTTCGACGCCGAAGGCCTCTCCGCGAGCGTCGGGAACGATCCCATCGTCATCGCGGTGGAGCCCTTCTACGAAGGCACGATGGTCCCGGTCCTCGCCGAGGCCTTGCGTCACCGCCCGTCGACCTTCGCCTCGATCGGGATGCCGCGCCGGTTCATCACCTCGTACGGGACGCTCGAGGAGCACGACCGCGAGCTCGGCATGGATGCGGCCGGCATCCGTCGCCGGATCGTGGCTTCGTTGAGCGAGACCGCCTGACGCTCACGCCTCCTTGGGGTTGACCGAGGCTCCTCCTGTTGTGGATGCCCAAGATCTCAGCCGCGGCGGGCTTCGACCTGGCGTTTGAGCCGCGCGAGGCGGTCGTCCCACCCCGCGCCGACGTCGACGATCCACCCCATCGCTTCGGCGAGCGGCGCCGGGGTGATCTGGTACCGGCGCCCCCGCACCTCGCCGCGGCCGACGACGAGGCCGGCGTCCTGGAGGAGGGCGAGGTGCTTGGAGATCGCCTGTCGGGATACCGGCATGCCGGCCGAGAGCTCCGAGAGCGTCGCCGGACCGGTCGCGGACAGCGTCACCAACAGGCGCCGCCGCGTCGGGTCCGCGAGCGCTTGGAAGACGGCATCATGGTCCGCGGCCATCACCGTTCGGCGGCGGCCAGCGTGGCGGCCGGTTCCTCCGTGATCCGGACCCGCGTCCCGGTGGCGACGCGCCGGAGCTCGATCGTGACGCGCGAGGCCTCGCCGATCGTGCTGCCGAAGCCCGCGCCCCGATGTTCGCGCCATCGCCACGTCAGCGCGCGGAACGGCGTGACGACCTCGACGCTTCCGCGCCGCTCGACGCCGCCCGCGAAGCGGAACCGCACGACGCCCCCGCGCTGCGCCTCGAGCCACGCGTCGGCCCCGAACCACGCCGAGAGGGCGGCGGGGTCGACCATGAAACCCCAGACATCCTCGGGCGCCGCTTCGATCGTCTCCTCGTGGACCTCGGCTCGCATCTCGGCTCCTCGCCCGCTCGCGCTGTCCGCAACCATCCGGTTGCCGTTCGCCGGCCGGTGCGGTACGGTCGGCAACCGCAGGGTTGCCATCGTACCCCAGGAGGACGGAACATGCGCGCGAGCGGGATCCCCATGGTGATCGGGCACGGCGCCGCCGGCGAGCGGGCGTTCGACATCTATTCCCGGCTGCTCGCGGAGCGGGTGGTCTTCCTCGGCGGAGAGCTCACCGACGAGCTCGCGAACGTCGTGATCGCGCAGGTGCTCTTCCTCGAGGCCGAGAGCTCCGAGCGCGACCTGTCGCTCTACGTGAACTCTCCCGGAGGCGACGTCACGGCGCTGTTCGCGATCTACGACACGATGCAGGCGGTCCGACCGGACGTGGCCACGTGGTGCATCGGTCAGGCTGCGAGCGGCGCCGCGGTCCTACTCGCCGCGGGAGCGGCGGGCAAGCGCCATGCGTTGCCGACCTCGCGCATCCTCCTGCACCAGCCGTGGGGGAGCACGGGCCAGGGGCAGTCGATCGACATCAAGATCCGGGCCGAGGAGATGGTCCGCCAGCGCCGGCTGATGGAGGACATCCTGGTTCAGCACACCGGCCAGACGGCGGAGCGGATCCACGAGGATCTGGACCGCGACTTCATCCTGGATGCCGAAGCCGCGAAGGCCTACGGCGTCGTCGATCACGTCGGCTGACCGGCTGGACCGGTGTCGGGGTTCGCGCCTACGATCGGCTCGTGACACGCGGTGATCGGGTCGAGGTCGCGGTGGACATCGGGAACGGCGTCCAGACCTACGAGGTCGTCGCCACGCGCGCGGGCCGGCGCGTCGAGGTGTCAACCGGGCGCGGCGTGACCGAGGTGTCGGAGGTCACGCGGACCGGCACGGTGGTCCGGACGGCACGCTTCATGACGGCCCGTGTCGTGGCGTTGGTCGAGCATCCGGTGGACGGCGAGCCCACGGACGTTCGGTCCCGTCGCGGCCGCCGCGGACCGTTGCAGGGGCAGGGCTCGCTGACCTGATCAGCGCGCTTGGTGCGCTTCGGCTTGGTCCGCCCGCCGGAGCCGCTCTGCGGCCTCGGCTTCGTCGCCGCGTTTCTCCGACACGCGGGCCAGCGCCCGCCACGTCCAGCTGGCGAGCTGCTTCTCGCCGAGCTCTTCCGACAGACGGATCGCGCGACCCAGATCCTCCTCGGCCTCGTCGAGCAGGCCCATCTCGCGCTTGATGATGCCTCGCTCGGCCATGGCGTCGGCCAGCTCCCACCGGGCGCCGAGGTCTCCGAAGATGGCGACCGCCGTGTCGAGCTGACGAACCGCGTCGTCGTTCCGGCCGAGGTCCGCGTCGACGCGGGCGCGCTGCGTGGTCGTCACCGCGACGCTGAACTGATCGCCGATCTGGGCGGCGAGCTGCTGCGCCTCCTGGATCAGCTCGAGCGCTTCGGTCTCGTCGCTCATCTGCGAGTGGTTGATCGAGAGGGAGGTGAGCGCGCGGACCTCCGCCCATCGGTCCCCCGCCTCGCGCGCGACCTGGAGCGCGCGACGCCAGATCGGCTCGGCGTCCTGGTAGCGGCCCCTGGTCCACGGCACCCAGCCGGAGAAGAGGAGGGACCGTGCGACCGCCCACGGTTCGCCGAGCCGCTCGGCGGCCGCGACCGACCGGGCGAGGAGCGCCTCCGCGGCCTCCAGATCCGCGTCGACGTTGATCGCGAGATCCCCTCGGAAGCGGAGGGCCATCGCGAGCGTCCAGTCGTCCTGGAGCTCCGTGCCGAGGCGGATCGCGTGCTCGAGCGCCTCGATCGAGAGGGGGTACTCCGCCAGCCAGTATCGAGCCTCGCCGATCCCGGCCAGCGCGCGTGCCTCACGGACGCCCCAGGCGTCCTCGGGACCCCCGAGCGCCAACGCTCGCCGGTAGAAGTCGAGTGCCGATCGGCTCTCCATCCGCCGGCGGCTGCGATCGCCGGCGGCGAGGAGCGCGTCGGCCGCGCGGTCGGCGGGCGCGCGATCCTGCGGGTCCAGGTCGAGCGCGGCGAGCGCTGCCGCTTCGAGGTGCTCGGCCGCCCAGGTGATCGCGCCCTGCTCCTGCAGCCGTTCGGCGATCAGCGTGTGCAGCCGCTGCCGCTCGCGCTTGGGCAGGCTGGCGTACGCGACGTCGCGGAGGACCTCGTGCCGGAAGCGCCAGTGCGGCGAGCCGGGCCCTTCTTCCCGCACGACGATCTCGGCGTCGATCAGCTCGAGGAGCTGCTCCTCGCCGGCGTCGGCGACGATCCCCACCTCCTCGAGGTCGAAGTCGTATCGGTACACCGAGAGACGACGCGCGAGGTCTCGCTGGTCGGTGGCGAGGCTGTCGAGGCGCGACGCGATCATCGCCTGGACGGTGGGCGGGATCAGCGGCTCGCCGTCCGGCGTCGCCCCGTCCCGGAGCAGCATCCCCGTGGACTCGACGATGAAGAAGGGGTTGCCGCCGGCCCGGCTCACGATCGTCGCCGCCTGCTCGTCGCCGAGCTGGCCTCCGCCCGCCTGCCGGGCGAGCTCCCCCGACTCCTCCGTGGACAGCGGCTCGAGCCGGACGGACACCTGGTTGGTCGCCCCCGTTCCCCACGCGGGACGTTCCTCGAGGAGCTCGTTCCGCGTCGCGACGATGACGAGGACCCGCCCGACGCTCCGCCGGCCGCGCGCGGCGATCCGTTCGATCAGGTCGAGCATCTGCGGCCGGAACGTGTGCGCGTCCTCGAACAGGAGCGTCACCGGGCGCTCGCTCGCGAGCCCCTCGATCAGCGCGAGGAACCCGGACCGAACGTCGTGGACGAACGCGGATTCGTCGCGCCGTGGCTCCGACAGCCCGAGCAACGCCAGGAGGCGGTCGATCGTGTGGGCGTCCGATCCGGGGACGCACACCCGCGCGACGAGCTCGCGCAACCGCCCGGCGGCCACCTCGGTCGCGTCCTCGTCGCCGATGCCGGCCACCTCGCGCACGATCGCGGCGGCGGGCGCGAACGTGGCGCTCTGGGCGCCGAGGTGGCTCCGCCCGATGAGCACCGTGCCCTCGGGGTCCAGGCCCGCGAGGAACTCCGCCGAGAGCCGCGACTTGCCGATCCCCGGTTCGCCGACGAGCGTGAACAACAACGGTCGCGACGTGGCGATCACGCGGGAGAACGACCGCCGGAGGATCGCGAGCTCGTCGGCCCGGCCGACGAACGGGATCGTCCGCCGGGCGGATCGGGTGCTCAGGCCCTCGACGGCGGCGGCGGTGAGCGGCGCGTCGAAGCCTTTGGCGTCGACGCGCCGCTCATCGCCGAAGGACACCGCGCTGTCGGTCAAGGTCCTCGCGGTCCTGCCCGCGAGGACCTCCCCCGGCGCGGCCGCGGTCTGCAGCCGGGCGGCCGTGTTCACGACCGGACCCGTCACGAGCAGTTGCCCGTCCGGGCCGGTGCCCGTGGCGGCCTCGCCCGACTCGATCCCGACGCGGATCTCGAGCGGTTCGGGGAGCCCGAGCTCCTCGCAGAGTCGCGCGATCCGAGCGCGGATCGCGAGCCCGGCCCTCACGGCCCGCAGGGCGTCGTCCTCGTGCACCTGCGGCAGTCCGAACACCGCCATGACCGCGTCGCCGATGAACTTCTCCGGACGTCCCCGGAGCGCCTGGAGCTCGTCGACCGTCACGTCGTAGAAGCGCCCGAGGACCTCCCGAGCGCGCTCCGGGTCGAGCCGCTGGGACAGACCCGTCGAATCGACCAGGTCGGCGAACAGGACCGTCACCATCTTGCGCTCGTCGGTCGCGGTGGGCCGCGTGACGACTGCCCCACAGCTGGGGCAGAAGCGCGCGCCTTCGGGCAGCACGGAGCCACAGACGGTGCAGTTCATGGCCCTCAGGATAGGTGCCGGTGCCGACGCCAGGTCGGTCATGATCGAGCCCCTCGGAGAACGGTTGGTTACCTTTCGGTAACGACGCGGGAGGTTCGACTATGCCCATCACGAGGCTCAATCACGCGGTCCTGTACGTGGCCGACCTGGAGCGGAGCGTCCGCTTCTACACGGAGGTGCTCGGGTTCCGTCCGATCCCGATGACCCCTGAAGGGTTCCGCGGCGCCGCGTTCCTCCAGGCCCCCGGCTCGATCAACGACCACGACCTCGGACTGTTCGAGATCGGGTCGCGAGCGGCTCCCTCGGCCGCCGGGCGCGCCACCGTCGGCCTGTACCACCTCGCGTGGGAGGTGGACACCCTCGCCGAACTCGAGCGGCTCGCCGGCGTGCTCGCGGACGCCGACGCGCTCACCGGCGCCAGCGACCACGGCACGACGAAGAGCCTCTACGGGGCCGACCCCGACGGGCTCGAGTTCGAGGTCGCCTGGATCATCCCCGCCGAGCTCCTCGACGACGAGGCCTTCGAAGCCCGCACGCGGATCGGACGGCTGGACCTCGCTCGCGAGAAGGCCCGCTACGGCGCCGATACGCCGGGAGGGATCCGGGCGCCGGCCGAGCGCTGACCCGACCGTCCGTCACGCAGGGCTAGGGACCCGAAGCCCCCACGAGCACGAACCGCTCGTTCCCGCCCGCGACGTCTCGCTCCAGCACGATCCCGAGTCCCGGCGCGTACGCCTTCATCGAGATCACGTCGGCCTCCAGTCGCGTCCACTCGAACGACTTCACGAGGTGCTTCACGGTCCCGTACGGGATCCGGATCGCGTAGCCGCGCTGCACGATCCAGGCCTGGTCCTCCGCGTGCCCGCGGTAGAACTCCTGCCGGTAGGCGTCCGTCGGGACCGGATCGGCCGGCATGATCGTCCCGGCGATCGCGCCGTCGACGCCCGCTTCCCAGGAACCCTCCCGGCTCTGCACGTGGCCGCTGCGGTCGTAGGTGGCGGTGCGCTCGCCGAAGTACCAGACGTTGCCGGCGTTGTCGTCGGCGTACCAGTCGTGCGTCTTCTCGGCGATCGAGCCGTCGGCGCGACGGAGGACGTCGAGCACGACCGTCGTCTCGACACCGAGGATCGTCTTGGTCGAGTCCGTCACGGTGACGCGTTCGCGGAAGTGCTCGCCGTCCTCGGAGCCTCGGTAACGCAGCACCGTTCCGGGCACGATCGGGAAGTACGGGTTGGCGACGGGTGACGTGAAGTCGGCGGGGTCGATGCCGCCGACCGGACCCGCGGCCGCCGGCGCGTGCCCGGCGAGCGCGGTGATCGACGCGATCGTCACCACCGCTCCGGCCACGCCCGAGGCGATCCATCGAAGCTTCATGCGGCGACGCTTCATGTGGTCCTCCTTCCCTGCGGCCGTCTTGCGGCCTCCTTGGGTGACGTCACCGAGTCTGGTGCGCGCGGCCTGACTTCACGCTGAACGCGCCGCTCGCACGGTTCAGCGACGCTTCAGGGCCGTGCGGGATGATGGGGCCGCTTCCTCATGGGGGTTCCGCGTGCGCGTGTTGGTGGTCGAAGACGAAGAGCACCTCGCCGAAGGTCTGCGCGTCGGCCTCGAGGCAGAGGGCTTCGCGACGGACGTCGCCACGAACGGCACCGACGGGCTGTGGATGGCCCGCGAGAACGCCTACGACGCGATCGTCCTCGACATCCTGCTCCCCGGCGTGAACGGGTATCGCGTCTGCGCGACGCTCCGGGACGAGGGCGACTGGACGCCGATCCTGATGCTCACGGCCAAGGACGGCGAGTTCGACGAAGCCGAAGCGCTGGACACGGGCGCCGACGACTTCGTGACGAAGCCGTTCTCGTACGTCGCGCTCGTCGCGCGGCTCCGCGCGCTGATCCGGCGCGGGGCCACCGAGCGCCCGGCCGTGCTCGCGGCCGGCGACCTCCGGTTCGACCCCGGAGAGCGACGAACGTGGCGCGGCGACCAGGAGGTGTCGCTCACCGCGCGCGAGATGGCGTTGCTGGAGTTCCTGCTTCGGCGCCGCGGCGAGGTGGTGTCCAAGATCGACATCCTCGATCACGTCTGGGACGGCCGGTTCGACGGGGACCCCAACATCGTGGAGGTGTACGTCCGCCACTTGCGCAACAAGCTGGATCGTCCGTTCGGTCGCACGTCGATCGCGACGATCCGCGGCGCCGGGTACCGGCTGGAGGCGGACGGTGGCTGACCGGGGTGGGATCCGTCTCCGGGTCACGGTGATCGCGGTGCTCGCCGTGGGCGTGGCGCTCGTCGCGGCCGCGATCGCGATGGTCTGGTTCGTGGATCGATCCCTCGCGGCGCAGGCCGCCGACGACGCCGCGCTCCGCGCCGAACAGATCGCCGACGCCGGCGTGACGAACGGCTCGACGATCCCGGTCGCCGACCCCCAGGAACAGTTCGTCCAGGTCGTCGTGCGCGCGGCGGTGGTCGCGTCGAGCGCGAACGTCGCGGGGATGGGCCCGCTCGCGAGCCCGGGCCCGGAATCGGCGGTCCGTCTCGACGTGCCGGGCCTCGCGGGGCCATTCATCGCGGCGTCCGCGGTCACGTCGGGCGTGGACGGCACGCGGACGGTCGTGGTCGGCGTGAACATCGACGACGTCGTCGAGGCCCGGAACGTCGTCACGATCGCGCTGTCGGTGGGGGTGCCGCTCGTGCTCGTGGTGGTGGGCTTCGTGACGTGGTGGATCGTCGGACGCACGCTCCGGCCCGTGGAGGAGATCCGCGAGGAGGTCGAGCGGATCTCCTCGCGCGAGCTCGATCGTCGCGTGCCGACGCGGGCGCGCGACGACGAGATCGGGCGGCTCGCCGCGACGATGAACCGGATGCTCGAGCGGCTCGAGCGGGCGCACGATCGCCGGCGCCGGTTCGTCTCCGACGCCGCGCACGAGCTGCGGTCGCCGGTCGCCGCGATCCGTCAGCAGGCCGAGGTGGCGGCCGAGCACCCGGCGACGACCAGCGTCGGGGATCTGGCGCGCGTGGTGCTGGAGGAGGACGCCCGCCTCCAGCGCCTCGTCGAGGACCTGCTCCTCCTGGCGCGGATCGATGAACGCGCGCCGGACGTGGAGGAGGTCGACCTGGATGACCTCGTGCTCGCGGAGGCGGATCGCCTCCGCTCCACGAGCTCGATCGTGCTCGATACCCACGCGGTCTCGGCCGCCCGCGTCCGCGGCGAGCGTGCGTCGCTGGAGCGCGTGGTCCGCAACCTGATGGAGAACGCCGCAACCCACGCGCGGGCTCGCGCGGCGGTCGGCGTCGCCGAGCTCGACGGACACGTCGTCCTCGCGGTCGAGGACGACGGACCCGGGATCGAACCGGAGGACCGCGAGCGGGCGCTCGAGCGGTTCGTCCGCTTGGACGGCGCCCGCGACCGGAAGACCGGTGGCGCCGGGCTGGGTCTGTCGATCGTGCGCGACGTCACGCGAGCCCACGGCGGATCCGTCGCGCTCGGGGAGAGCTCGCTCGGGGGCCTCCTGGTCCGGATCGAGCTGCCGTCGGAACTCGGGCGGTCCTAACGGGTTGACCGCTCGACCCTAGACATGTGAGCATCTACTCACATGTCTAGAGGAGGGGACCTCGTGTTCAAGGCGCTCGCCGACCCGACGCGTCGCGCGCTCCTGGACGCGCTCCGCGACGGACCCCGAACGACCGGCGATCTGTCCGGGATGCACCCGGAGATGTCGCGCTTCGGGGTGATGAGCCATCTGAAGCAGCTCGAGGACGCGGGGTTGATCCTCGTCGAACGGGTCGGTCGGACTCGATGGAACCACCTCAACCCGGTTCCGTTCCGGGAGGTCGTGGCTCGTTGGGTTCATCCGATCGCCGAAGCCCCCGCCGACGAGCTGATCCGCCTCCGGGCGGTCGCGGAGCAACGTGCTCGGGCGACCGACGTCCGGGATCGACGCGGACGCACCGGCGTGCGCGCGAAGGAGGAAACCCACGAGGCGGAAGGAGCGAGCCATGGCCGACACGCAGGCTGAGACCCAGACACCGATCGCGTTCGAGGTGCACGCGGAGATCGAGATCGACGCTCCGCCGGACGTGGTGTGGCGCTCCCTGATCGAGGACGTCGGATCCTGGTGGCCCCACACCTTCCAGGACGGCTCGCGGATCAGCCTCGAGCCGAGGGATCGGCGGCCGCTTCATGGAGGAATGGGACGGCGGCGGTGCCTTGTACGCCGTCGTCACGCATCTGATCGCGCAGACCCGGCTGACGACGAGCGGGCACATGGGGATGCCGGGCGCGCGTCAGTACGTGAAGACCTACGAGCTCGAGCCGTTCGGTGAGCGGACGATCGTCCGCACGACCGCCTCGACGCTCGGCGACATCTCCGACGAGCGGCGGGAGAACTATCGGCGAGGTGGGCTGGAGCTGCTCGACGCGCTGAAGGCTCACGCGGAGCATCGCGCCGCCTGAGCGGCGTTCAGACGGTCCGGGCGTCGACCGATCCTGCCTCGTCGGCCGTATCCAAGAAGGCTTCGAGCGCGTCCGCCTGGAGCGGTCTCGCGAACAGGTAGCCCTGCCCGGCGCGACAGCCCGCCGAACGAAGCTCGTCCAGCTGTTCCGAGCCTTCGATCCCTTCCGCGATCGTCTCGAGGCTGAGCGTCGCGGCCATCTGCACGATCGCGCGGACCAACGCGGGGTCCTCGGAGTCGTCGGCGGCGATGCCGTCCACGAACGACTTGTCGATCTTCAGGGTGTCGATCGGGAAGCGCTGGAGGTACCCGAGCGACGACGACCCCGTCCCGAAGTCGTCGATCGCCAGACGAACCCCGAGATCCTTCAGGGCGCGCAGCTTGCCGACCGTCTCCTCCACGTCCTGCATCAGGCTTCCCTCCGTGAGCTCGAGCGTCAGCGCAGAGGGTTCGAGGCCGCTCGCCTCCAGGACGTCGCGCACCTGCGTCACCAGATCTGCCTCCAGGAGCTGGCGCGTGCTCAGGTTCACGCTCACGCACAGGTTCGCGGCGGCGGCGTGACTCGTGCGCCACGAGGCCGTCTGCCGGCACGCCTCCCCGAGCACCCAGCCGCCAAGCGGCACGATCGCGCCGGTCTCTTCCGCGATCTGGATGAACTCGAGCGGCCCGAGCAATCCCCGGCTCGGATGGTTCCAGCGCACCAGCGCCTCGACCCCGCGGGCCTCCCGGGTCTCGAAGTCGACGATCGGCTGGTAGTGGATGACGAACTCGCCCCGGACGAGCGCGCGTTCCAGGTCGGCCTGGACCTCGAAGCGCTCCAGCGCGCGCGCGTGCATGAAGGGCCGGAAGAACTCGTACCGTCCCTTGCCCGCGGCCTTGGCCGCGTACATCGCGGTGTCGGCGTTGCGGATCAGCTCGTCCGTCTCCGAGTGCCCGGGAACGCTCAACGCGATCCCGATGCTCGCCCGGATGAAGACCTCGCGCCCGCGGACCTCGAAGGGGACCGCGAACGCCGCGAGCGCGCGATCGGCCAGCGCTCGCGCCCTCGATTCGTCGGCGTCGTCTTCGAGGAGGATCCCGAACTCGTCGCCGCCGATCCGCGCCACGGTGTCGCTCGAACGACCCTGGAACTGGAGCCGCTTCGCGACCGCGATCAGCAGCTGGTCGCCCGCGTCGTGACCCAGGCTGTCGTTCACCGTCTTGAACCCGTCCAGGTCCAGCAGGAGCACAGCGAGGCGGCCGTCGTTCCGCTCTCCACGCGCGAGCGCGTGCTCGATCCGATCGCGGAACACCGCGCGGTTGGAGAGGTCCGTCAGCGAGTCGTGGAATGCCTGGTGCGCGAGCTCCTCCTGCAGGCTCTTGCGGTCGGTGACGTCGCGGGTGTTGAGGACGAGACCGTTCACGGTGGGGTCGTCGATCATGTTGCTGACGATGCTCTCCACGTGACGCGACGAGCCGTCGGCGTGACGCACCCGGTACTCGGCGGTGAAGGTCGTCTGGGGCGCGGCCGCCACGTCCGCGAAGAGCGATCGAACGTGCGGGGCGTCCTCCTCGACGAGGAGATCGAGGTAGTTGGACCCGGCCAGATCCTCCGGGCCGAGGCCGACCAGCCGTTGGATCGACGGACTCTGATACACGATCGTCCCCGACGCGTCGACGACGGTGATCAGGTCGGAGGCGTGGTGGACGAGCGTGCGGAATTGCGACACGCTGCGCGCCGCGGCTCGACGGATCAGGAGACCCATCGCGACGGCCGCGATCGCGCCGAGGATCCCGACCGCGATCGCCATGGAGACGAGGCGCCGGAACGACGACTCGGCTCGTTCGGTGAGCACGCCGACCAGGTCGTTCGACACGCTCGTGACCTGCGCGCCGGTGAGCCTCAGGTCCTGGAGCGCGATCGCGTACCCGGGGTCGCCGGGCCGGAGCTTCGCGAGTTGGTTCCCCGCGACGATCAGCTCGGAGAGCAACCGCTGCGCCTCGGCCACCTTGTCGACCATCAACGGATCGGTTCCCGCGGGTCTGATCCAGATCTCGTCCTCGGTGCCCTGCACGGCGATCACCTCGCCGCCGTGCAGCAGAGCGTTCGCGTTCGTGAGGAGCTGGTCTTCGTCATCGCTCGGATCGGCCTGCACCCCCTGCGTCGTCAGGATCACGTCCTTCTCGTACCGCTCCGCGAGCCCGCGCTGACGACCGGCGACGTTGATCACGAGCGCAGATCCTCGCTGCTCGGAGATCAGGCGGGCGTCGTACCCGACGATGAGCGTGACGATCACCAGGTAGATCGCGACGATCGGCCCTATCCGACGATCCAGGCGCAGCGCACCGGGGGACAACAGGGCGGCCGTCCGCTCGGACCTGGTCATCAGGCCGTCACCTGGAGCGCTGCGTGCATGCCCCCGAGGTAGTGGCCCTCGAGGTTGCAGAAGAAGACGTAGTGGCCCGGCGGCAGGCTGAGCGAGAGCGTTCCGGTCTCTCCGGGTGCCGCCTCCTCGATCTCGCCCACCGAGGAGAGCCGATCCTCGTTGACGCTCAACCCGTCGGGTCCGATCGGCAATCGGTTCGACGGGAGGTCGGTGCGCACGACGATGAACTCGTGGTTGATGGGCGCCAGGTTGGACGCGCGGAGCAGGACGTCGCCGGTCCTGATCGTCTGCGTGGGCGGCGTGATGCTGAAGTCCTTGAGCGTGACGTCGACCGGCGTCCCCTTCGGCGTCGCGCCGGTGCACCCGATGAAGAGGACCGGGGCCAGGGCGGCGATGAGCAGCGGTCCAAGATGCCGATGCTGGTGCTCCGCCATGTCGCACTCCAGAGGAAGGAACGGTCTGCATGGGCAATCGGGTCGCCGGGCAACCGCCTTGAGCTTGCTGGACGGATGCATCGAGCGCATCGTGGTGATGCTCATTCCGCATCGTCGTGATGCTCATTCCGCATCGTCGTGATGCATACGGTGTATCATCGGTGCGTTGGACGCAGGGCAGTTCGTTCGTGAGGCTCGCGCCCGCGCCGGGATGACCCAGCGGGCACTCGCTGCGCGCGCGGGCGTCTCCCAATCCCTCGTCGCCAGGATCGAGGCGGGCTCGGTGGATCCCACCTTCGACCGCCTCCTCGGCCTGATCCGCGCGTGTGGGTTCGACCTGGACATCCGTGTCGTCCCGCTGGACGAGGATGCGTGGACGCTCGCCGAGCGCGGCGCGAGCGTCTCTCCGGACGAGCGGCTCGACCGGATGCTCGCCGGGGTTGATCTGCTCGAGGCGGGCAGGGAGGCGAGAGGGGATCCGAGCGGATGACGGACTTCCGCCCCCAGGAGATCCTCCGCGTGCTCGATGAGCATGGGGTTCGGTACGTCCTGATCGGCGGCTTGGCCGCGGTACTGCACGGCGCGCCGCACGTCACCACTGATGTGGATGTCGTCCCGGAGGACGGCCAGGCCAACCTCCAACGACTCTCGGCGGCCCTGCGGGATCTCGACGCCCGTATCCGGACGACCGGCGAGCCTGAAGGCATCCCCTTCGACCCCTCTGCCGAGTCGCTGTCCCGCGTCCGCGTCTGGAACCTCCAGACATCGAGGGGCGATCTGGACATCACCTTCGAGCCGAGCGGGACCCGCGGGTACGACGATCTCAGGAGAGATGTCGTGCGGATGGAGGTCCGCGGGATCGACGTGCCGGTCGCGTCGCTGGCGGACGTGGTCCGATCCAAGGAGGCGGCGGGGCGCGCTCGCGATCGGGCGGCGCTGCCGGCACTCCGAGAGCTGCTCGCGCGCCAGCGACGGGAGCGGGGCTAGGCGCTCACCCGGGCTCGTTGCCCGGTCGCCACTTGATGCTGCAGCCGACGCTCGGGAACTGGTCACCCGAGACGGCACGACCCGCGAGCGTGGCGTCGATCGCCGCGCGGAGGTCTTTCCCGGTCACCGGGACGTCGTTCCGCGGCCGGCTGTCGTCAAGCTGGCCGCGGTAGACCAGCCGCCGTTCGCGGTCGAAGAGGAAGAAGTCCGGCGTGCACGCGGCGTGGTACGCCTTCGCGACCTCCTGCGTCTCGTCGAAGAGGTAGGGGAAGGTGTAGCCGGCCTCCCTCGCATCCTCCGCGAGGCTCTCCGGCGCGTCCTCCGGGTACTCGTTGGGATCGTTCGGGCTGATGCCGACGATCGCGAGGCCGCTCTCTGCGTAGTCGTGGTCGAGCGCGGCGATCCCGCCCCGGACGTGACGGACGTACGGGCAGTGCCGGCAGATGAACATGACCAGGAGCGCGTCGGCGTCGGAGAGGTCCGCGAGCTTCACCGTCTCCCCCGTGACGACGTCGGGGAGGGCGAAGTCGGGCGCCTCCGTACCGAGCGGCAGCATCTGGGACTCGACGGCCATGGCTTCCAGGCTACTGCGACCGCGCGGATTCAGACGAACCGGACGTCGTGCGCGGAGGTGTCCGGTTCCAGGAACCGAAGCAGTCGCTCGGCTTCCGCGGTCACGGCGGATCTGTCGTCGCGGGCGAGGCGCTCGAACGGTTCGATCCGGAGGATGGCGTGGTCGCCGTCCCGTGCCGTCGTCCAGCTCGCCCGGACGAAGCCGTCCACCAGGAGCAGACGCCAATCCCGGCTCGTGACGACCCGTGGTCGGTGGTGGTCGGGGAGGACCCGCGTCCGGTCGGCGTGGGAGAGCGTCGTGTTGTCGAACTCGGGGAGGAAGCGCGGCGGCGCGGGCGTGTCGGGATCGGGGAGCGGCGCCGCTGGCACGTCGAACAGCTCGCGGCCTCGTTCGTCTCGGAAGGTCCGGAGCTTTGGCCGGAGGCGGTCCATCACCTCCTTCATGGCGGTGAGTCCCGACCACGCTCGGACGTCGGCCGTCGACGCGGGCCCGTACGCGGCGAGGTACCGGAGCACGACGTCGTCCGGGGCGGGATCGGTGACCAACGGCCGGCCGAGCCACCGCTCGGCCGTCGTCCACCTGGGCGCGCCGGTCTTGCCCCACACGCCGCGGGGCGGCACCTGGATGATCGGCTCGAGGTAGCTGGTCGCGTACGCCAGCGAGTCCCGATCGCGACCGGGCCACCGCTCTCCCAGGAGCCGGCCAAGCTCGGCGCGGGTGCGGGGCTCCTCCTCGACGAACCTCCGGCCCGCGGCGCAGAGGTCGTCGATGTCGACGCCGTCGAGGTTCTTCATGAACGGGCTCCCGGCGAAGCCGCGCGCGAGCACGTCGTGGATGACCGGGCGGAGCGCCAGGTAGTCGCGCGCGGTCGTCAGGTGCAGGGTCGCCCGCATCAACGAACCACGGACCGCCGAGCGGTCCTCGAGCATGGATGCGAGCTCCTGGGGACGGAAGCGATGCAGCCTCGACCACAGCCCCACGTACGGAGCGAGCGGCACCTGCGCCTGCATGCAGACCAGATGCTCGATCGTCTCGGCCGCCGACCGCGTGCGCCGCCGGAGCAGCATCTGGCGCTCGAGCAACGCTCGGTTGAGCGCGCGATCGCTCAGGACGTCCCGCGATCTCATCGGAATCGCCGAAAGAACTCCCGGAGGTCGCCGACGAGAAGATCGGGCGCCTCGACCGCCGCGAAGTGTCCGCCGCGATCGAATTCCGACCAGTGCACGATGTTGGTGTTCGCACGCTCGGCGAACGTGCGGATCGTCTTGAAGTCGTTCTCGAACACCGCGACCCCTGTGGGGACGGCGTTCTCGGCATCGAGGTCAAGTTGGCCGTGCGCGTTCTCGTAGTACATCCGCGCCGCAGTGCCGGAGGTCCCGGTGAGCCAATAGATCGTCGCGTTCGTCAGCAAGAAGTCGCGGTCGAGGACGCCGACGGTGTCGCCGAAGCCGCTCGGGAGCTCCAGGTTCCACGCGAGCGAGCCGACGGGCGAGTCGTGGAGCGCGTACGTCAGCGTCTGCGGGCGTGTCGACTGGATCTCGTTGTACCCGGCGCGCTCCCGGAAGGTCGCCAGGATGCGTAGGCGAGCGTGGTCCTCTTCGCTGAGGCTCGCCATCTCGGCGGGATCCCCCGAAGGGAACGCGAAGATCTGCATCACGTGGATCCCCACGAGTCCTTCGGGCGCGAGGACCCCCATCTCCCGGCTGACGAACGAGCCCATATCGCCGCCTTGCGCGCCGTACCGTTCGTACCCCAGCCGCGTCATGAGCACATCCCACGCGCGCGCGACCTGCTTCGCGCCCCACCCGACATCGGCGAGCGGCGTGGAGAAGCCGTACCCAGGAACGGAGGGGACGACGACGTCGAACGCGTCTGACGGGTCTCCTCCGTGCGAGCGAGGGTCCGTCAGCGGTCCAACCATCTCCAGGAACTCGATGAAGCTTGCGGGCCACCCGTGCGTCATGATCAGCGGCATCGCGTCCCTCTCGGGAGAGCGGACGTGCACGAAGTGGACCGTCTGGCTGTCGATCTTCGTGGTGAACTGGGGGAAGGCGTTCAGGTGCGCCTGCTGCTTCTCCCAGTCGAACCCGTGGCGCCAGTGGCGGGCGAGCTCCTGCAAGAAGGAGATCGGCACGCCGCGTTCCCAGCCGCTTCCCGGGATGTCGACCGGCCAACGGGTCCGGTCCAGCCGATCGTCGAGGTCGTCCAGATCAGCCTGCGTGAACGAGATGCGGAACGGCCGAACGTCGGTGTCGGGGGCGCCTGTCATCGGAACGGTCTCCTTTCCGTTGCGGCGGACGCTCCTCTGTGACAGGATGCTGTCATGTCTCGCACCGTACAGGAACGACAGCACACTGTCAAACCGAAGGAACCCGAACCGATGCATCACACGGCGGCAGGCGCCGAGTTCACGGAGCTGGTGGTCGCCGTCTTCCGTCTGAACGGCGCGCTGACGGCCGCCGGAGAGGAACTCACGGCGCCGGTCGGACAGTCGAGCGCGAGATGGCGCGTGCTCGCGGCGGTGGATGACGCGCCCCTCACGGTTGCGCAGATCGCACGACGGTGGGGGCTCGCGCGCCAAAGCGTCCAGCGGGTCGCGGACGAGCTGGCAGACGAGGGACTGGTGGAGTACCGCGACAACCCGGACCACCGACGGGCGAAGCTGGTCCGGCTGGCGACTCGAGGCCGCTCGGTGCTTCGAACGATCCAGGAGGCCCAGCGCGCGTGGTCCGACGCCCTCGGGTCCTCGATCGGGAAGAACGATCTCCGCACGGCGAACGACGCGCTCACCCGCGTGATGGATGCCGTCTCGCGGGGAGGCTAGGTCCTTCTCCGGCTGGCCGGCGGGATCCGTGGACTTCCCTGTTCCGCCGTCCCCTCGTAGGGTGGAGGGGTCCGTCGGAACGGGAGGAGGTCGGCGATGGACGCCAAGAGCGACGTCCGGCAGACGATCGAGCAGGCCAGGGACGCGATGAGCGTCAAGCGCGTGTTCGGCGACCCGTACGAGAAGAACGGCGTCACGGTGATCCCCGCGGCTCGGGTTCAGGGCGGCGCTGGGGGTGGCGGCGGCGAGGGACCCGAGGGTCAGGGCGGCGGCAGCGGCGTCGGGTTCGGGGTCAATGCGCGACCCGCAGGCGCGTTCGTCATCCGTGGCGAGGAGGTCGACTGGCGCCCCGCCGTGGACGTGAATCGCGTGATCCTGGGCGGGCAGCTGATCGCGGTTGCGGCGTTGCTGTTGGCTCGCGCCGTGATCAAGTCTCGTTCGCGGAGCTAGACGCTCCCGGCGACGCGATCGCGAGCGGCTCGACGGGACCCGGTCGGTCGGCGATGCGACGGATCGCTTCCTCGTTCACGATCGAACGGTACGCCGGTATCGTTGCGCGCGATGACGGTGCACGTCCGCTACCTGGTCGACGACGTCGAGGCGTCGATCGCGTTCTACGCAGAGCACTTCGGCTTCACGTTGCTGTCGAACCAGGCGCCCGCGTTCGCGGACGTCCAGCTGGGTGAGCTCAGGCTGCTCCTGAGCGGCCCGCTGAGCTCGGCTGGTCGGGCGATGCCGGACGGCACCAAGCCCTCGCCCGGTGGATGGAACCGGATCCACTTCGTCGTGGACGACATCGAGACCGAGATCGAGCGTCTCCGCGCCGCAGGCGTGACGTTCCGGAGCGACATCGTGCGAGGTCCCGGTGGTGCGCAGATCGTGCTGAACGATCCGTCGGGCAACCCGGTCGAGCTCTTCCAGCCGCGCGACTGACGGTCGCGATGAGTTCGGAGGAGCCGCGGCGTCTACGGTGTCGAAGGGGGGAGATGCCAGATGTCCGCACCCGACACGCAGCTCGCCGAGCGGTTCAGCAGCCCCGACGCGACCGCGATGCCTTGGGACGCAGCCGAAGCCGTCCTGCGCGACGCCGAGATCTACTGGGTCACGACGGTCCGCCCCGACGGCCGTCCGCACGTCACGCCCCTGGTCGCGGTCTGGCTCGACGGTGCCCTGTTCTTCTGCACGGGTGACGACGAGCGGAAGGCGCGGAACCTCCGCGACAACGCATCCTGCGTGATGACGACCGGATGCAACACGTTCCGGAGCGGGACCGACGTCGTGCTCGAAGGGAAGGCCACGAACGTCACGGACGACAGCACGCTCCAGGGCGTGGCTGATGCGCTGCTCGCGAAGTACGACTGGCCCTACCGTGTGAAGGACGGCGCCATCGAAGAGGTCGGCCGACCGGACGAGGGCGAGACCCGCGGGGTCGCGATCGTGTTCCGGGTGTCGCCCTCGACGATCTTCGCGTACGGCCGCGACGGGTCGTTCTCCGCGACCCGGTACCGGTTCTAGCCGGGGATCCGGACGCGGACGCGCGTCCCGCCCGTCGCCGGCGACGTCGCCTCGATCGTGCCGCCGTGCGCCTCGACCAGACGCTTCGCGATCGCGAGACCGAGGCCGGTCCCACCGGCATCGGCCGAGGTCACGAACCGGTCGAAGACGTGTGGGAGCTGGTCGGGCGGGATGCCGGGCCCGTCGTCGTGCACCTCGAAGGCGACCCCGCCCGGCCCGTCGGGGTCGACGCGGACGGTGACCAGCCGGTCCGCGTGGCGGACGGCGTTCGTCAACAGGTTCGCAACGATCTCGTCGAGGCGAACGGGATCGGCCTCGAGCGCGGCGGGCGCGTCCGGCGACAGGACGACCTCGAGCGCGACCCCGCGGCGGTCCGCCGACTCCCGGAACGCCTTCGCGCCGTCCTCCGCGATCGCTCGCGGGTCGACCGTTTCGCGATGCAGCTCGAGCACGCCGGCCTCCGCCATCGAGAGCGTCCGGAGGTCGTCGAGGAGACGCGCCATCAGCTCGGTCCGCTCGAGCACGGGCCTCAGGTGCTCGGGGTCGGCCGGGTAGAGCCCGTCGAGCATCCCCTCGACGGATCCGCGGATCGCCTGCAGCGGCGTCCGGAGCTCGTGCGCGACGTCGGCCAGGAGCTCGCGCCGGCGTCGCTCGTTCGTCTCCAGCCGCTCGATCATCTGGTCGAAGGACGCGGCGAGCCGATCCAGCTGGCCCGCCGGAACCTCGCCGACCCGGGTCGTGTAGTCGCCGCCGGCGACGCGATCGGCGGCATCCATCAGCGCGCCGACCGACCGCGCGCCCCGCCAGAGCCAGCGGGCGATCGCGAAGATGCCGAGCAGCACGACGATCGTGATCACGACGGTGACGCCACGGTGCGGTGGCTGGCCGCCGGCGATCCTGGTGACGACGGTGGCGAGCGCCGAGACGAGCAGGACCAGGAGGACCAGGGCGCCGAACGCGCCGCGTCGGAACCGCCGGCCGGACGGTGGGCCGAAGCCGCCCCGTCCGACCCACGGAGGCGGCCCCTCGCCCCAGGGCGGCCGATGCCGGTCAGGCATCGGTGAACCGGTACCCCACGCCGTGGACGGTCAGGACGTAGCGCGGCCTCCCCGGCTCGGGCTCGATCTTGCGGCGGAGGTTCTTCACGTGCGCGTCGATCGCCCGGTCGTACGAGTCGATCGCGACGCCGTGCAGCGCGTCCTGGAGCTGGCCGCGCGTGAACACGCGCCCGGGCTCACGCACGAGCGCGGCCAACAGATGGAACTCGGTGGGCGTCAGGTCGACGGTGCGGCCGCCGACGCGCGTGCGCATCTTGGTCAGATCCACCTCCACGTCGCTCGCTCGGAGGATCTCGGCGCCGCCGACCGCGCCGCTCGTCCGCCGCAGGACCGCGCGCACCCGGGCCACGAGCTCTTTCGGGCTGAACGGCTTGACCAGGTAGTCGTCCGCGCCGAGCTCGAGGCCGACGATCCGGTCGGACTCCTCGCCGCGCGCCGTGAGCATGATGATCGGCGTGGTCGAGGCCCGGCGGACCTCGCGCGCGACGTCGAGTCCGTCGACGCTCGGGAGGCCGAGGTCCAGGACCAGGAGGTCCGGATGGTCCCCGCGGAAGCTCGAGAGCGCGGCGGAGCCGTCGCCCACGACGGTCACGTCGTAGCCGGCGACCTCCAGGTAGTCACGCAGGGTGCGCGAGATCTGCATGTCGTCCTCGACGACCAGGATCAGCTGCATCGCATCCGAGCCTCTCGCGGGGGAGGGGCGGGGGGGGCCCGCGCGGGGGGCCCCCCCCCCCCGGGAGCCGCGGCCGGCGGGGGCCGCGCCCGGGGGGGCCGCGG
>JBKOUM010000016.1:0-8520 GCA_046723385.1 Actinomycetota bacterium | reverse complement strand
GCGCTCCAGGCGGCCATCACGCCGTAGGTCGCACCGAGTGGCGGCTCACGCGTCCAACCTCTCCCTCCCGGCGGATGCGCTTCAGAGCCTCATGGCCGACCACGTCGCGATGGAGGTCGAAGCCGACTCGCTCGCGCGCGGCGTGAACTGATCGTCCCGATCGAGCGTCCGGGACGCCGCACTGATCCTCGGCGTTCGACCGGCTCGCTTCGCGAGCATCCCGTAGGAGCTCAGGCCTCGCTGTGGGCGGCGTCTCGCCACAGATCGACGAGACGCCGCCCGCACCGCTCGCCCGGGTCCTTCTCGGGGTTATAGCAACCCAGAGACGCCCCGACGAGCGACGGCTGGGATGCGAGCGGACCGAGCAGGTCGCCCAGCTCGTCCCACGTGAGCCCGTCGGGCATCAGGTAGTCCGTCGCCGGGAACACCGCTTCATCCAGGACGTCCACGTCCAGATGGACCCAGAACGAGCCGGCGGAAGCGGCGAGCCCGGCCGCGATCCGCTCGCCGGTTGGACGAAGACCTTCCGCCCGGATCGTCTCGTTCGCCAGATGCGTCAACCCGGGGATCGTGTCTGGGTGCCTCATCCCGTACGTTTGGGACTCCGCCAGGTCGCGGTATCCGAGGATCGCGACGTCGTCCGCCCGCACGGACGCGCCGCCGACCGCGGCGACCCAGCCCGAGGGACCGAACCCGAGGGCGACCGAAACGGGCATGTCTGCCGCCTCACCGGTCGGCGACGTCTCGCCGTCGTAGAGGTCGAGATGTCCGTCGATGTAGGCGAGCCCCACCCGCCCCACCACGTCGCGGGCACCCGCGAGCGCCCCGACGAGCTCCGTGCAGCATCCCCCGATCAGGAACGGCTTCGCTCCACCGGACAGAAGGCCGGCGACCGCCTCGCGGACCACGGCGCTCGTCGCGAGGACGTCTTCGCTCGCGAGGATCCCCGTCGCCGGATCTCGATCGTCACCTCGGATCGAGACGTTCAGATCGCCTCCGTCGGACGCGCCGAGGGCTTCGACGAGTCCGAGCGAACGTAAGACCGTGGGTGCTTGCTCCGTCCCTCCGGTTCGGCCCACCGAATCGACCGGCACACCCAGAGCGGCGAAGCGTGCGCCCATCAGCTGGGCACGTAGAACGGCTTCGATGAGATCGAAGCCGGCACCGGCCGGTTCCGGACCTCGACCGTCACCGGAACGTCTTCGGGCACGTCGCCGTGGATCCACGCGAGCCCGACCGCGCTCCCGAGCGTGTATCCGTAGGCGCCGCTCGTCACGTGGCCGACGCGCTCCCCACCGGCGACGACGGATTCCGCGTGCCAGAGCATGGGCGCGGGGTCGTCGAGCCGGATCGAGAGCAAGCGCCGCTCGCGCGGAGATCCCTTCAGGCGGCGGAGCGCCTCCGCGCCGGCGAAGTCGTCCTTCTCCAGCCGGACAGCGAAGCCGAGCCCCACCTCGAACGGATCGTCGAGCGGGCCCATTTCGTGGCCCCACGATCGGAATCCACGCTCGAGCCGCAGCGCGTCGAACGCGAAGGAACCCGCGTGGCGGAGATCCAGGTGCTGACCGGCCGCCATGAGCTTGTCGTGGAGATCCACCGTGAACTCGGTTGGCACGTAGAGCTCCCACCCCAGCTCACCCGTGTAGGACACCCGGAGCGCCCACGGCTGCGCCCACCCGGCCTCGATCCTCCGGGCGGACAGGAACGGGAACGCGTCGTCAGACAGGTCCTGGTCGGTGACGTGCGACAGCAGTTCGCGCGAACGAGGCCCCGCAACGTGCAACACGCCGAAGGCGCTCGTCACGTCCGTGACGGTCGCGTCCGGCGGGAGCCCGGCTCGGAGGAGCGCCTCGGTCCGGCGCTGGTACGCCGTCGGTGCAAGGACCAGGTAGATGTCGTCGGCCAGACGCGTCACGGTCGGGTCCATCTCGATCCCGCCCCGTTCGTTGCAGAGCACGGTGTAGACGACGCGTCCGATCGGCACGTCCATCTCCGACGCGCACAGGTGCTGCAGACCGGCGACAGCCCCTGGGCCCTGGACGAGGAACTTGGAGTACGACGTCAGGTCGAACAGCGCCACCCCCTCCCGCGCCGCCTTGACCTCTTCGCCCACGGGTTCGAACCACGACGGTCTCTCGAAGTCGTAGAGCCAGAGGGCCTCCTCCGTCGAGCCGGGCTCGAACCATGCCGGCCGCTCCCACCCTGCGGTCTCACCGAAGGCGGCGCCGGCCTCCCGGTACCGCTGCTCGAGCGGCAACCGGCGCACTCCCCGGCCGAACGCCGGCTGGAGGGCGGGCCAGTGCATCGCGTACAGCCGGCCGAGCGTCTCGGAGGTCTTCTCGTTGAGCCAGTGGCGGTTGTTCGCCCAGCGGCCGGCCCGCGCGATGTCGACCTCGGTGAGATCCATCGTCGGGTGGCCTTCGACGATCCACTCCGCGAGCGCCGTGCCCGCACCCGGGCTGTAGATGATCCCCTGCGAGTTGAACCCGGCCGCGATCCAGAGGCCGGGGACCTCGGGGAACTCCCCCAGGTGGAAGTTCGCGTCGGGGGTGAAGCTCTCCGGCGCGCGGAGGTAATGGGAGAAGCCGACCTCGTTCAGGACCGGAAGACGTTCTCGCGCGTTCGCGAGGACGGGCGCGAAGTGGTCCCAGTCCTCTCCGAACTCGACGAACCCGCCCGTCGGGATCTCGTCCGGCGGTTTCCGCTTGCCCTTGGGCTCGAACGCACCGACCACCAACCGGCCGCGGTAGTGGCGGACGTAGAGGTACCCGTCGAGGTCGCGGAGGACGGGGAGCTTCCCGTCGGCGACCGACGTCTCGTCCGTCATCACCCACACGTGCTCGGCCGGGTAGAGCGACACCGAGGCGCCCGCGAGCCGGGCGAGCTCGGAGGTCCACAGTCCGGTCGTGAGCACCGCCAGTTCACACTCGATCGTGCCGCGATCCGTCACGACGCCCGTGACACGACCTCCGTGCGTGACGAAGCCGGTCACGACCACGCCGAAGACGAACGTCGCACCTCGGTCCTTAGCGCCCTTCGCCATCGCGAGCGCCGCGTCCCCCGGGTTCACCGTCGCGTCGTTCGGGAAGATCGTCGCGCCGACGAGGTCGGTGGTCACGGCCGCCGGCCAGTGCGTCGAGGCCTCCTCCGGTGAGAGCTCGTGTGCCTCGATCCCGAAGTCCTTCGCCATGGAGATCCCGGCGCGAAGTTCCTCCAACCGTCCGTGCGTCCGCGCCACGGTCAGCGCGCCGACGCGGCGCAGACCCGTCTCGACGCCCGTCTCCGCCGGGAGCGACTCGTACAACCTGGCGTTCAGGCGACTGAGCTCCGTGAGCGCGTGCGTCCCGCGCACTTGCGCGACGAGCCCCGCGGCGTGCCACGTGGTTCCACCGGTGAGCCGCGTTCGCTCGAGCACCACGACATCGGTGACGCCGAGTCTCGTCAGGTGGTACGCGACCGACGAGCCGGCGACGCCGCCCCCGACTACGACCACGCGCGCGCGTGCAGGCGGTTCGGAGCGCGGATCCAGGATCGAGCTGTCGAGATCGCGGTTGGCGAGGCGCTCGGGCGCGGTCATCGGGCGCAGGATACGCCGCGCTACCCGAGCAGCGTTCGGCCCATCTCCTTTCGGTAGCGCTCGTTGAAGTCGTAGAGGAACCGGTCCTGGCGGGGATAGACGCCGGTGGTGAACGCGCGCGAGCCGACGCCCGTCTGCGCACGCTGGCACACGTCCCAGTCCTGCTTGGAGATCAGGTCCCACAGCTCCACGACCGGATCGGGCTTGAAGAGCGCAGGATCCGCGATCGTCTCCGGCCGGAAGAGGTACTCCGAGACCACGGTCGTGTGCGACGGCCCCTTCGGGTACCCGATGTAGTACATCACGCAGTCCGGGTGGAGGTTCAGCATCAGGTTCGGGAACTGGTACGCCCCGTAGTACATCGAGTAGTCCTCCGGCTGCAGGTCGGGCAGCTTCGGGAGCTCGGACTCGCCGCTGACGGTGAACGAGCTCGCGCCCTCGCGCATCCAGTTGCCGTCGTCGCGCGTCTCCTCGTCCCACACCTCGCCGAACCGGAACAGCGGGACGACCTGCACGAGCTCGGGATGGACCTGCGGACAATGGAGGCACTCGTTGTAGTTCTCCACCACGATCTTCCAGTTGGCGGCGACCTCGTACACGATCCGCACGCCGACGCGGAGCTCGTCCATCTTGAAGCGGTCGAACATGCTCACGCTCTCGGCGCCCTCGATCATCCAGTCCGACAGCGGGCGCGGCTCGCGCGCGAGGTTCACGAACAGGAACCCCGCGTACGTCTCGACCGGGAACCCGTGCAAGGGGTAGTCGTCGCGGTCGAACAGCTCCCCTTCCTTCACGTTGGGCGATCCGACCAAGTGGCCCTTCAGGTCGTACGCCCACGCGTGGTACGGGCACACGAACGCCTTCCGGATGTGCCCGGACGCGGGCTCGTCGTCAAGGAACTTGGTGCCGCGGTGGCTGCACACGTTGTAGAAGCCGTGGAGACCGTCCTCCTCGTCCCGCGTCAGGAAGATCGATTCGCCGGCGAGGTCGCGGACGATGTAGTCTCCCGGGTTCGGGAGCTCCTCGGCCCGGCCCACGCAGACCCAGTCGCCGAACCAGACGCGCTCGCGTTCTTCCCCGTAGACCTCTGTACTGGTGTAGTCCGAACCCGACAGTGTGGGCCGGGGGCGCCAATCGCGCTCGTCGTACCGGATGGGCTTCGGTTCGGTCTTCATGGGGTCTCCTCGGACGGGCCGTGACAAGGATACGGACATGGAGCCGCCTGGTGGTAACCCCGGGTCGTTGGGGGCCCCCGATAGGATGCGATCCATGCCCGTCGTCGAACGATTCAACCTCACGCCGGTGAAGTCGACCGCGTTGATCCATCCCGACGCGATCGACCTCCGCCGGGAGAGCGCGGTCGGCGACCGTCGCTTCCTCTTCGTCCACGCGAACGGCGAGCGGCTCTCGGGCCTCTCGAAGTCGCCGCTGCTCCGGATCCGATCCTCGTACGACGTCGTTCGGGAGCATCTGCGGCTGGTGTTCCCCGACGGGGACGTCGAGGTCTCGGGCGACTCGACGTCGTTCGGCGATCCGGTCACGGTGAAGCTCTACGACCGGGAGGTTCCCGCGCGCCGCGTCGACCCGCGGTTCACGGAGGTCGCGCGAGAGGCGACCGGCGACCGGAGGGTGGAGCTCCTGCGCGTCGACGAGCCCGAGTACGCGGGCGGCGTCGACCGGGTCTCGATCGCCTCGGTAGCCTCCGTCGACGACGTCGGCCGGCGGGGCGGCGTCGACCAGCTCGATCCACGCCGGTTCCGCATGCTCGTCGAGATCGCCGACGCAGACGCGTTCGAAGAGGACCGATGGTCGGGGCGCCGTGTTCGGATGGGCGAGGCGGTCGTGCGCGTCAGCGAGCAGATGCCACGATGCGTGATCACCACGATCAACCCCGATACGGCGACGAAGGACTTCCCGACGCTCGATGTCTTGGCGAGCTACCGCAAGATCGGCACGAAGCTGATGTTCGGGATGTACGGCGACGTCGAGGAGCCGGGCGTCGTGCGGGTCGGCGACCCGGTCGAACCGATCGAGGTCTAGCCGGACGCGCCGAACGCGGCGATCTCGGCGGCGTGCTCCTCGTAGTGCTCGAACGTCTCGCCCGTGAACTCGGACGCCGCGCTCTCGGTCACGTCGGTCATCGCCTGCAGCGCAGATCGGGCTCGAGCGCGTCCCTGCTCCGCGGCGACGACGACCTCGTCCCACGTCATGCCGCGGCCGTCTTCGATCACCATGTTGTTGAGCGCGTCCCAGTCCTGGTCGGGCGGTGCGGGCTGGCCGGCGTTGATCCGCTCGAGGTAATCCCCCACGTAGTCGGCCCAGTACCCGCAGTGCCAGACCAGATCCTTGACCGACCATCCGGGAACGGCGCCTTCGAGGTCGCGCCGATCCTCAGGGACGCCCGCGAACGCGTCGACGAACGCCAGCCAGGCGATGTCCTCACGCTGCAGCAGCTGATCACGATCCATCGTTCGCTCCTCCGTCATCGCGTCCGCGGGAACCCCAGGTCGACCTTCGACGTCGCCGGGTCGGGCCAGCGGGACGTGACGACCTTGCCCCGCGTGAAGAACTGCACACCCTCCGGCCCGTACATGTGGCTGTCGCCGAACAGCGATGACTTCCACCCGCCGAACGAGTAGTACGCGACCGGGACGGGGATCGGCACGTTGACGCCGACCATCCCGGCCTCCACCTCGTATTGGAACTTCCGAGCCACGCCGCCGTCGCGCGTGAAGATCGCGACGCCGTTCCCGTACGGGTTCTCGTTGACCATCCGGACGGCCTCGTCGTACGTGTCGGCGCGGACGACGGCGAGGACCGGTCCGAAGATCTCGTCGCGATAGCAGTCCATCACGGTGGTCACGTGGTCGATCAGAGAGAGGCCGAGGAAGAACCCATCCCCGGTCGTGGAGGGATCCTCGCGGCCGTCGCGAACGACCGTCGCGCCCTGTTCGCGGCTCACGTCCACGTAGGAAGCGACCTTGTCGCGGTGCTCGCGGGTGATCAGCGGGCCCATCTCGGACTCGGGATCCGTGCCGTCGCCCACCCGGACGTTCGGGAGGCGGTCGGCGATCCTGGCGACGAGCTCGTCACCGATATCGCCGACCGCCGTCACCACGCTGACCGCCATGCACCGCTCGCCGGCGCTGCCGTACCCGGCGCTCACCGCCGCGTCGGCCGCCATGTCCAGGTCGGCGTCGGGCAGGACGACCATGTGGTTCTTGGCGCCCCCGAGCGCTTGCACGCGCTTGCCCGCGTGTGTCCCGTGCTCGTAGACGTACCGAGCGATCGGCGTCGAGCCCACGAACGAGACCGCGCGGATCCTCGGGTGCTCCAGGATCGCGTCGACGGCGACCTTGTCACCGTGGACCACGTTGAACACGCCGTCCGGAAGACCGGCGTCGGCCAGGACCTCCGCGAGGAACAGCGACGCGCTCGGGTCCTTCTCGGATGGCTTGAGCACGAACGTGTTCCCGCAGGCGATCGCGTTCGCGAACATCCACATGGGGACCATCGCCGGGAAGTTGAACGGCGTGATCCCCGCCACCACGCCGAGCGGCTGCCGGATCGAGTACACGTCGACGCCGGTGGCGATCTGCTCGCTGAACCCGCCTTTCAGCAGGTTGGGGATGCCGCACGCGAACTCGACGTTCTCGAGCCCACGTTGGACCTCGCCCGCCGCGTCCGAAAGGACCTTGCCGTGTTGCGACGTCACGATCCGGGCGAGCTCGGGTTTGCGCTGCTCGAGCAGCTCTCGGATCCGGAAGAGGATGTCCGCGCGCTTGGAGAGCGACGTCGAGCGCCACGCGGGGAACGCGTCGGTCGCCGCGTCGACGGCCGATCCGACCTCTTCGGCCGACGCCAGGTCGACCTCGTAGGTCTGTTCGCCCGTCGCCGGGTTGAAGACCGGACCGGCTCGTCCGGACGAACCGGGTACGACCTTCCCTCCGATCCAGTGGTTGATCCGCTCCAACGTCTGCTCCCCTCGTCGGTCGCCCCAGGGTAGCGAAGCTTCCGGAGCGCGCCCCGCGGGTACCCTTTCGACCCACGCGGGCGAGCCTCCAGCTGGCGATCTTCGGGAGGATCGCGCTCGCCACGGCGCTCGGGTACCTGATCGGGCTCGAGCGGCAGTTCCGAGGCAAGGACGCGGGCGACCGGACGTTCGCGTTGCTCGGGATGGGCTCGTCGGCCCCTCGTGGGATTGAGCATCGAGCTCTTCCCCACGTCTGCGGACCGCGTGATCCAGGGCGTCGCGACCGGGATCGGGTTCCTCGGAGCCGGCATCATCTTCCGGAGGACGGAACGCGTGCGAGGTCTGACGACCGCGGCGGCGATCTGGGCCGCGACCGCGGTCGGCGTCCTCTGCGGCACGAGGCTCTACCTGGTCGCCGGCCTCACGACGGTCCTGACGATCCTCGTATTGGAGTCCATCTCCCTGCCCGGGCTCAGCCTGGTCGACGAGGAGACGGATCAGGCCGACGACGGCTGAGCGGCGAGCGGCTCGAGGCGCATGCCGTGCGCGTCGGCCACCCCGGCGTTCGTGATCCGGCCGTCCCACGTGTTGACGCCGAGCGCGAGCGCAGGATCGTCCCGCACCGCGTCCTCGATCCCTTTCCCGGCGATATCGAGCACGTACGCCAGCGTCACGTTGGTGAGGGCGTACGTCGAGGTCCTCGGCACGGCCCCCGGCATGTTCCCGACCGCGTAGTGCACGACGCCGTCCACGACGTAGGTCGGATCCGCGTGCGTCGTCACGTGCGAGGTTTCGAAGCAGCCCCCCTGATCGATCGAGACGTCGACGAGGACGGAGCCGGTGCGCATCCTGCGCACCAGCTCCGCGGAGACCAGGTGCGGTGGTCGGGCCCCCGGCACCAGCACCGCACCCAAAAACAGGTCGGCCTCGAGCACCAGCAGCTCGATACCCACGTGCGAGGACAACAACG
>JBKOUM010000212.1:0-7281 GCA_046723385.1 Actinomycetota bacterium | reverse complement strand
TATAAGAGACAGCATCGAAGGCCGTGCCTTCGATGTCGGCGCGCACGTTCGCCTGGGTCCACGCCGGCTGCTTCTGCCGAAGCAGCGCGGCGAGGCCCGACACGAACGGCGTCGCGAACGAGGTCCCGTTCGCCGACTCGTAGGACGCGGTCGACCCCGCCGACGCCGAGGCGATGTTGACGCCCGGCGCCACGATGTCCGGCTTCGTACGGCCGTCGATCGTGGGACCTCGGCTCGAGAACGGCGCGAGGTACGGCCCTTGCGCGCCGTACTGCGGGACGGTCGATGACCAGTCCGCGGTCGCTCCCACCGTGATCGCCTGGACCGCGGCCCCCGGTGATGTGATCGAGCCGGGGAAGTCGCCGGCGTTCCCGGCCGCGGCGATCACGATCTTGCCCTCGTCCAGGACGGCGGCATCGACAGCCTGCGACAGTCCGTCCAGGCCGTCCGATGGCACGTCCGAGCCCAGGCTGAGGTTGATCACATCGACGCTCGCGCGGTTCGCGCACCACTGGATCCCCAAGACGCCGAGCGAATCCTCGCCGTTGCCCGTCGCGTCGAGGACCTTGGCGGCGGAGAGGTCGGCGGAGGGCGCCACGCCGTTCATCAGCGACGCGATCGGACCGCCGACGCCGTCACCGACGGCGATCGACGCGACCATGGTCCCGTGCCCGTAGTCGTCGTACGGAGACGCCTGGCCGTTGATGTAGTCCATCCACGGGATCGGCGTCTTCGAGTTGAGTTGCTCGTGCCCGGGATCCACCCCGGTGTCGACCACGCAGACCTCGGTCCCGGCGCCGGTGGCCGAGAAGTCGTGCTGCGCGGCGGTGACCCCGAAGTCGCGGTTCGCGACGTCGTCCAGCGCATGGATCGGGAAGTCCTGTTCGACGCGGATCACGCCGGGGCGATGAGCGAGAGAGCGGATCTGTCCGGCGGTCAGCCGCGCGGCGAACCCGTCGATCAGCGAGAACGTCGTCCGGGCCCCTCCGACGGCGGCTCGGGCCGACCGCATCGATCCGCGGTCGCCGAACGTGACGACGACGTCGATCCGGGCAGTGGTCCGCGCGTGCCGGAGCCGCGCATCGAGCCCGTCGGAGAGGTGATCGCCGTCCCGGTCGGCGAGCGCGCGCACGTGCGCAGTTCTTCCGCCGCTCGTCCCGCCATCCGTCTGGGTCGCGGCATCCGTTGACGCGGCCGCGGGCACGGCGGCGGACGCCACCAGCGCCAGCGTCGCGCTCGCGGCGGCGAGTCCGCTGCGGATCCCCTTCACCGTGCCCCCTCAGAGCTCTGCCGCTGCATCATCGGCATCGGGGTCCGCCGCAGGCTATCGGCCGTTGGTCGGAAAGGGGAAGTCCCCCGGCCCGGCGCCCGCAGACGCGTCCGGCCAGGGCCGTGGGTCGCCCGGGATCAGTTGCCGTGCTCGTACTTGAACGAGATCGCGACCCGAGCGCGATAATGCGTCACGTGACCGTCGTCGATCGTGACGTCGAGCTTGACGACCTCACCGACCCTGAGGTCCCGGAGGGTCTTCGCCGCGGTTTCCACGGCGTGCTTGGCCGCGTCCTCCCACGATTCCGTGCTCGTTCCGATCACCTCGGTGACGCGGTAGATGCTGTCGCTCACGTGTGGCCCTCCTTGGGTCCGGTGGCCCATCCTCGCACCCCGGGCCCGCCCGAGGCGAACCGGGTACCGTCCCCGGGTGCGGACGGCGCGACCGATCATCGCGATCACGCTCGCCTTGACGGCGTGCGCCGGCGGGAGCACCTCGAGCATGACGTCCGCGGCCTCGCTCGACACCAAGGTGGACGTCGGTGGGTACTCGCTGGCGCTGTCGTGCCGCGGGCAGGGAACCCCCACCGTCGTCCTCGAGGCGGGCTACGACTCGTCCGGGCTCGATGCCTGGGGGGATCTGATGGGGCCCCTGGCCGGGATCTCGCGGGTGTGCACGTACGACCGCGCAGGAACCGGCGTGAGCGATCCCCGGGCGCCCGGCACGCACATCACCTCGATGTCCGAAGCCGACGAGTTGCACCGGCTGCTCCAGACCGCGGGGATCGCGGGGCCGTACGTGGTCGTGGCGCATTCGTACGGCGGATTCATCGGCCGCCTCTTCGCGGCGCGGTACCGCGACCAGGCGGCCGGGCTCGTGCTGATCGACTCGTCTCACGAGGACGAGATCCAGCCGTACCGGCGCCATTACGGCAACGATCCCGAAGGGGACTGGGTGGACGGCGGCGACCCGATCGACATCGACGCGACGGCGGGCGCGCTCCGCAGCACCGCTCGGGACTACGGCGACCTGCCGCTCGTCGTGCTGCAGGCGGGAGAGTACGAGGACGTCCTCAGCGTCGCACTGTGGGAACGCACCCAGGCCGACCTGGCGACGCTGTCGACGGACGCCGTCCACGTCCAGGCCACGGGCGGACACTTCGTGATGAACGACGATCCCCGCGTGATCGAGGCCGCGGTCCGTGCGCTCGTCGACGCGGCGAGGAGCGGGGCCGCGCTCCCGCCCTGTCCGGAACTCGTGCACGGCACGGACGCGACCTGTCCGTAGACTCGCCGCATGCCCGTGCAACCCGCCGAGGTCTTCGAGCGCGTCGGCGGGATCGCGTTCTTCGAACGGCTCGTCGACCGGTTCTACGACGCGGTCGAGGTCGACCTGGTCCTGCTCCGGCTGTATCCGAACCCGGACGACCTGAGCGCCGCGCGCCGGCACCTCACGCTGTTCCTGGCGCAGTACTGGGGAGGGCCGACCACCTACTCGGACGAACGCGGGCACCCGCGACTCCGGATGCGCCACGCGCCGTTCGCGATCGGTCCGGAGGAGCGGGACCACTGGCTCGCGCACATGCGCGAGGCCGTGGCGGCGGTCGACCCCGAGCCGGAGATCCGACAGGCGCTCGAGGACTACTTCGCGATGGCCGCGGAGTCGATGCGGAACCGGTTCTGAACGATCAGGTCCGGCTCAGCTCGGGCGGGATCTCGCCCATCCTCCCCGCCTGGTAGTCCTCGATCGCCTGGATGATCTCGGTCTTCGTGTTCATCACGAACGGCCCGTACCAAGCGATCTGCTCGCGGATCGGGAGCCCGCCGAGCAGCAGGACCTCGATCGCCGAGGCGTCCTTGATGTCCTGCGAGGCGTCGGCGGCGAGCTCGATCGCGGCGCCGGGACCGAACACGGCCAGCTGGCCCTCGCGGATCGGGCGACGCTCGGCACCGACGCTGCCTCGTCCGGACAGCACGTACGCGAGCGCGTTGAAGTCCGGCCGCCACCGCGTGCGCAACCGCGCGCCGGGCGCGATCGTGGCGTGGGCGTACGTGATCGGCGTCCGCGTCGCGCCGGGGCCGGTGTTCCCCGCGAGGTCCCCCGCGATCAGACGGACGACGGCGCCGGCGTCCTGCGACGTGGCGAGCCCGACCTGACCGGCTTCGAGATCCTGATAGGCGGGCGCCGTCCACTTGTCGGCAGCCGGCAGGTTCACCCAGAGCTGGATCCCGTGGAAGAGGCCGCCGCCCTCGAGCAGGTCTTCGGTCGGCATCTCGCTGTGCACGACGCCGGCGCCCGCGGTCATCCACTGCGTCGCACCGTCGGTGATCACGCCGCCACCGCCGTGCGAGTCGCGATGGCGGATCTTGCCGTCGAGCATGTAGGTCACCGTCTCGAACCCTCGATGCGGGTGGTCGGGCGCCCCTTTGGCTTCGCCGGGCGCGTACTCGACCGCGCCCATGTGGTCGAGCATCAGGAACGGGTCGGCCACGGTCAGATCGATGCCGGCCGTCGCGCGCCGCACCTTGAACCCCTCGCCTTCGAGGAACGAGGGAGCGTCGACGACGTCGACGACCGGACGGGTCGGCTCTCCTTCCGCGGGATCGACCCGCGGCAGGACCGTGGTGTCGGCGGGGGTCAGTGCGGGCATCGTCCGGCCTCCGTTCGGTGAGATGTCGTCAGAACGGGAGGAGCCCGCCGCCTATTCCCACCGGCGCTTGCGCGCGTTGCCTCCGAGCAGACCGATGTCGATCACGACGCCGATGACGATCACGACGGTTCCGGCGGCCGTGATCGCACCGCTCGCGGTCGACAGGTCGTTGCGGGCGACCGCGTACGCGAGGGTCGTCGTCGGCGCGACGAAGAAGCCGAGCGTCGGCCAGAACCAGCTGCCGTACGCGGTCGTCAGGTAGTTCGTGAACAGCCACAGCACGACGACCACGAACCTCGGTGTGATGAGCGACAGGATCACGATGAGGCAGCCCATCAAGCGTCATCCTCTCCGGACGTACGGGGCAGGGATGCGGCCGCTTCCATGCGGTCGCGTCGCAGGAGCACCACGAACCCGATCATGGCGATCGCGGCGAAGCCGAACCATTGTGCGGCGTACGACAGATGCGGTCCGTTCGTGAGCGGCGGCAGCGGCGGCGGTTCGGGGAGCCCGCCGGTCTGCGCCGGCTCCTGATGCTGGAGCAGGACGTAGACCGGGAGGATCGGATAGGGGAGAGCCGCGCCGATCCGCCCCAGGTCGACCTCCGTGACCCTTTCGACCGGGGTCGCGTCCTGCGCACCCGAGATCGCGTCGGGCGGGAACAGGATGCCGGCCACCCGAACCGTGCCGGACGGTGCCGCGGCGTCGCCGGTGACCGGCACGTCTTGATCGAGCGGGATCCACCCCCGATCCACGATCACGGCCGTCCCGTCGCCCAGACGGAGGGGGGTCAGCACCTGGTCGCCGGTCTGACCCTCGGCCGACGATCGCCCGTAGAGCAGCACCTCGTGCGCGGCGTCGTAGGTGCCGGCGGCGACGGTCGGTCGGAACCGAAGCGAGGATGGGTCGGCCTCGGTGGCGGTCAGCGTCGTGAGCGGCTGCGGAGGCATCGCCTCCGCAGCCGCGATCGCCGCGTTCGCGTCCTTCCGACCGTGGAGGCGGTCGAGCTGCCAGAACCCGAGCCGGATGCACGTCGCCACCACCACCACGGTCACGATCGTCAGGATGATCGTCCGGGTTCGGGACGGCGCGGCGATCAGGATCCCTTCGTCTCTTGGAGCGTGTTCCCGCCGTCGACGACGATGAGCGCGCCCGTGACGTAGCTGGCCCGCTCGCTCGCGAGGAACGCGATCACCTCGCCCACCTCGGCGGGCGTTCCCGACCGGCCGATCGGCGTATGCACACCGGCCGCGGCCTCCTCCGGGAGCTGCGATCCGGTCGCGATCCATCCGGGCGCGACGGAGTTCACGGTGACGCCCGCGTGGCCGACCTCGACCGCGATCGTTCGCATCAGTCCGTCCATGCCGGCCTTCGCGGCCGCGTACCCGGCGGACCCGACGTTGGTCGCGACCGAGCCGGTGACCGACGAGACCATCACGACCCGTCCCCAGCCTCGTTCGACCATCCCGGGGATCGCGGCCCGGGTCACGGTGAAGGCGGTGTCGAGGTTGAGCCGCAGGTCCAGGTCCCACTCGCCGTCGTCGAGATCCAGGAACGGTCCACCCGGCTGGCCGTCCATCCCGACGTGGACCATCCCGGCGTTGTTCACCAGGACGTCGATCCGCCCGAACGACTCGAGCACGCCGTCGACCATCGCCCGAGCTTGCGCGCGATCGACGAGGTCGGCCACGAAGCCTCCCGCCCGCACGCCGTCCGCGTGGAGCTCGGCGGCCCGGTCGTGGATCCGGTCGGTGGTCGAGCTGATCGCGACGGCGGCGCCCTCGCGGCCCAGGATCATCGCGGTCGCGAAGCCGATCCCGGTCGGCGATCCCGCGCCCGTCACGAGCGCCACCTTGTCCGCGAGCTCCGCGTCCATGAGCGCGAAGCGTACCGGGCGAGTTCGCGTTCGTCGGCATCGGCTACGCTCCGCAGCCGATGGAGCCCATCTCGCGTCTGCTGGATCTGCAATCGCTCGACACCTCGATCGATCGGCTGCACGCGCGCCGAGCCGCGCTCGAGGGCGAGGGAGAGCTGGGTGCCGCGAGGGCGGAGGCGGAGCGCGCGGAACAGGCGTTCGGGGAGCTCCGGCTGCAGCTCGACACCTTCGATCGCGACGGGTCCAAGCTCGAGCACGAGATCGACTCGTTGACGCAGAAGGCCGCCGACGAAGAGGGCCGGCTGTTCGGGGGGGCCGTGGCGAACGCGAAGGAGCTCGAGTCGATCCGGCGCGAGGTCGACAACCTCAAGAAGCGCAAGATCGAACGGGAGGACGAGCTGCTCGTCGTGCTCGAGCGGCGGGAGGACGTCGAGCGGCGCGCCAAGGAAGCGGAGGTGCGCGCCGAGGATCGACGCGTCGCCGTCGACACGGTCGCCGGCGACGCGTCGCGCGAACTCGACCAGATCGCCGCGGAGCTCACGGCCAAGCAGGCGGATCGCGACCGGCTGGCGGCAGGCTTCGATCCAGAGCTCCTGGAGCTCTACGAGGACCTGCGGAAGCAGAAGAAGGGGGTCGGGGTCGCGGCGCTCGTGGACGGGGTCTGCCAAGGCTGCCACGAGAAGCTGTCGGCGGTCGAACTCGATCGGATCAAACACACGGAAGACGTCCCGCGCTGCGAGTACTGCCGACGGATCCTCGTCCTGTGAGCAGCACGCTGATCGTCTGGTGCGATGGCGCGGCCCGCGGGAACCCCGGCCCGGCGGGCGCCGGGTCACAGCTCACGACCCCCGATGGCGAGGTCGTCGCCGAGATCGCCGAGGGGCTCGGAGAAGCCACGAACAACGTCGCGGAGTACACGGCGGTGATCTTGGGCCTCGAGCGGGCTCGGGAGCTCGGTGCCACCGACGTGGTGCTGCGGTCCGACAGTCAGCTCCTGATCAACCAGATCACCGGCGTCTACAAGGTCAGGACCGAGCACCTCCTGCCGCTCCACCGCCGCGTCCTGCAGCTGGCGGCGGGGTTCGAGCGGATCCGCTTCGAACACGTCCCGCGTGCCCGCAACGCGGAGGCCGATCGCCTCGCGAACCTGGGCGTGGACACGTGGCTGGCCTCGCACGGTCCCTGAGCGGTACCGTCGACGTGGAGGAGCCGGCCGGGCGGCCGCGGCCAGCCTTCGGGCGGTCGAGGAAAGTCCGGACTCCACAGGGCAGGACGCTGGTGTGAGCCAGGCGGGGGCGACCTCGCGAAGGGGCAACAGAAAGCAGACCGCCGCGGCGCTCGCGTCGCGGTAAGGGTGAAACGGTGGGGTAAGAGCCCACCAGCGCGGCGGGTGACCGTCGCGGCTCGGCAACCCCCGTCCGGAGCAAGGCGAGCAGGGAGCGTTCGAGGGCGGCCCGCCCGAGCTCCCGGGTAGCCGCACGGCGC
>JBKOUM010000070.1:0-7555 GCA_046723385.1 Actinomycetota bacterium | reverse complement strand
AGTCCTCGTCCCGGAGCCGATGCTCGATCTGATCCAGCCCTCCAGAGAGGTCTACGCGTTCGCCGGGGGGTCGGAGCGCGAGCGGAGCCGTGGACGAGCGGGCGGCAGAACTGGTGGCAGGAGGGGGAGACCGAGCGGCCTGAAGGGGCTGGTCAGACGGGCAACCGGAGAGGGGGGCTTGCCCGTCGTTCGGCGACCCCCCGATCGCCTAGGCCCGCCCAACTCTCATGCTATGGAGAAGGTCGCTTGAAGAACGTCAGGTACACGTAGCCTTTGATGTTGCTGCTGAAGTGGCCGGTCAAAGGCACCGTGTCGAAGCTGACCATCTCACAACCCTCGGTGCCTAATCCCCGTTGAGTCGCTGCTGGAACGCCGCTACCTCTTCGGCTTGCTTCTTCTCCGACCACCGCTGAACGATCTCGGCCGCGTACACGCGGTATTCGCAAGTGGTCATCAAAGCCTCCCATCCCGTCGGGAGCGCAATGTCTCCCGGTTAGGCTGCCGTCGTGGATATCGGTCCGCTCGGCATCCTGGGGTGGGGCGTGATCTTCCTGCTCGCGGCTCGACCGATCGCCACGGCCACCGTCAACGCTATGACCGCAACGGGAGGTACTCGGCAGAGAAGAAGGCCAGGGTGACTTCGATACAGACCAGGGCCAATCAGGTCGGAGGGATCGTGTTCATCGTTCTGGGCATGATCGGTCCTTCGGACGGAATCTCCTCAGATAGAGACGTCGTGTCCTTTGGTTAGGCTCTCGCTCGTCGGAGCGTTCCCCGACCTCCTGCGGAACGACCGCGAGCGACAGGTTTCACCGTCGGTCAGGTGGCGTGGCGACTCGGCGTGAAGCCCCAGGAATACCGGGAGCTCGAGGCCGGCAAACGTTCGCCGGACTTCGATACTTGGGACCGGATCTGCAAGCTCTACGGGTGGCCGCAGCCGTTCACATGATGGCCGCGCTGCACATCGTCCGGACCACGGTGAGCGAGAGAGACGGCTACGTCCTGTGGACCGTCGCATGGCGACGTGACGATGGCGGCAACGAGATCGCAAGCGTCTACGGGGAGACCACGTATCAGGAACGGATCGCGCCGCGGCTGCAGGAGCCGTGGTCGCTCGAGGAGATTTTCGCGCTCCGTGACCCTGAGCGAAAAGCCCAACATGCGGCGGAGCGGCCCCCGCCGAACCCCCCGGTTCCCGGAAGCCGCTCATGACGGCGCCCGCGTCGGATCGGCTCGTTCCGTACGGGGGGGACGGACCCGACTCGTCGTTGGCGATCCGAGCGGACTCTCCGAATACCCGCGCTGGGAGTCTTTCCAGCCGAGAACGTCAAGAATTTTCGAGGCTCCCGTGCAGGCCATCACCGTGAAGCTGCCGGAGATGGACCCCGTTCCGAGATTGACCTTGGTAGGTTGACGGGCTTAGGCCTACTGCCCGAGGACCTAACTGGGGGGGATCCAAGCTCGGGATAACTCTTTCGCCAGGGATCAGATCGTTCTACGTGAGCGCTTGAAGATTGAGGCCAACTCAAGCGAGCCGCCCAAGGGAGAGGAGAGGGACGTGAGGAAACTCCTGGCAGCCGCGATCGTTGCGGCGGTGCTCATGGCCGCGCCTGCAGCTCAAGCATCGACGACGATCCGGTGGGTTCCGAAGGCGCACTATCCCTGCAAGTACGGTGCCGAATGGACGCTGCTACCGGTCGCCGGGATCACGTCCGCGACGCTTCGCGTCGACGGCACGCCGTACCCGATGGACGTCCGCGAGCATTGGGACTACAGGGCGCAGGGGAAGATCGTCTCGTGGTACGCGGAGTCGGTCGGTCCGATCGACGGCGACTCCGTCGTGACGGCGACGTTCGAGGGCTCGCCCGTGAACCCGTCGCTGGACATCGCGGCGTGTGTGATGGTGCCGCCGTCCTCGACGCCGCCTCCGACGAGCCCTCCACCTACCAGTCCCCCACCGACGACATCATCGACGCCTCCACCGTCCACAACCTCGACCCCGCCGCCGTCTACGTCGTCGACGCCTCCGCCCTCGACTTCAACTTCGACGAGCCCTTCACCTACAACGTCGGTGGCGGGGGCGGGGGGGTCGAATCCGGGACCGGAACCGTGCGCGACTCCTCCGTGTGATACGGCATTCACGGGGAGCGCGACCTGGCCCTTCGTCGTGATCGTTGGCCTACTGATCGTGGGCACGACGTTGGCGTGGATCGCTAGGAAGCGTTCTCAGGCGTAAGGGAAGCTGCCCCCGGTCCGCACAACCTCTCTAGCAGGAAGGTTGCCTCACCGGGCCGGGGGCGTTTCTCTTCTTGGAACAGTGAGCGAACGGGCAATGGTCGGCCGACATCATCGACTTCCTGACGATGCGTCCGGACGCACGGCGGCGTTTTGCGCGGTTGCTCGGGGAGATCGAGGCCGCGGAACATTTCTAGACGCTCGCGCATCGAAGGGGGTTGGCGGTGAGGGGCAGCTACGTGAGACTCGTCGGGTGGCTCATGATCTTCTCCGCCCTCTTCGCGCTCGGCTTCAGAGTCAGGGTGATGGGGTCGGCCTCTGAGGCGAGCGCGGCCGCCGGCCTGAGCGGAGCTGTCGTCTCGTTGATCGTCCTCGCCGTCGGCTCGTTCCTCGTCGTGAGGTCCCGGACTCCGTGACGAATGTTCAGCGACCTGCTCCCGCGCCGATCGCGGCCGAACTCCTGCGCTACCGCGACCAGAACGGTCAGGACTGGGCCGACATCATCGACTTCCTGACGATGTATCCGGATGCTCGACGGAGGGTGGCCCGGTGCTGGGGGAGATCGAAGCGAGTTAGGCGACCGGCTCAGTACGTGGCTCGGACATCTCGTGTTGAAGCCGCACAAGGACCTCGCGGCCGAAGTCGGTGGCTTGGCACTCATGTCGCGTGCCATCCCAAGTGACACCAGTCGCGCGAGGACCTCGTCCAGGACGAGCGAACCTCCCGACCATTCGCTTTCGAAATCATGCGGGTAGACGGTGTCGGTCGGAATGCTCGCCGCAACATCCACCGGATGTTGAATGCGGGGCTCTCGCGGCTGGCACAGAACCCTTAGAGCCATTAGCTCTGGAACGTCAACTGCGCTACGGCTCGAACGTAGCGGAGTTGGGGCTCAACAATCGCATCGTCAAGCACAGCACTGGCGAGTGATCTCGCGAGCATTCTCCGTTGAGCGCGGTCTCGCTTGGTCAGCACGCCGTTGGCCGCCTCGCGCAAGACGTCTGATGTCGCTGCGTCTCTCCCTATCGCGTCAGCAATGTCTTGGTCGGATACCGATTCCTCGTCGAGCACGTGGGCTCCGTCGCTGATCCGCTCCCCGATCAATTCCGCCATGGCTTGAGCGGCAAGTGGCGCACGCGCGCCGAGCAATCCCCAGTTGGGCCACGCCGCTGACACAGCCATCGCGACGATTCCGAAGGTTGTCTCTGTGAGCGCTGGTAGCCAGCCGCGAAGCACATCAATGCGCCGAGAGTTCTCACTGCCCACGGTGGTCCTGCACCTCGCGCAGGTAGCTCTCGATCTCACCGGCGTCCTCGGAGTGAAACACGTTCGGGAACGCGCGGTCGTCGACCAGGTCGCAGACCTTCTCGTCCTCGTCGACCTTCAGTGTGAAACCCATCGACTTCGCGCGATCCAGTAACTCCCCCAGCGTCGCCATGACCACCTCCTGCTACTCCTGTTGATGGATCGCTGATGAACTCCGGCATGCGAGACGCTACGCCGCCGACCTGACATACCATCCAGACCCCGATCTACCCGCGAAAACAGCTCCACGGGCATACCCTGGGATACGCGACACAACAGCCCAAGTGAGATTTCTAATCCTCAGGTCGCAGGTTCGAATCCTGCCCGGCGCGCTTGCGGCGCAGGCTGTGTCCGGTTGGATGGACAACTCACGAAACTGGAACGGTGACTCTCCGGACACTCGGGTCTCCGAAGGTACGAACGCCGTCGGGGCAGAGCCCCGGGCAGCGTCAGCGGCTTGGGTTCAGCATCCAGGGCATGCCCCTCGGACGCGAGGACAACCGGCGAACGACGCTCCGAAGACCGCGCTTGCGATCGCCAACCGAAGCATGACCCCCAGCGGATCGAGGCTGTCGCCAGCTGCCTCTTGGGGTGTACGGTGCCGTCATGGGCACGTTCGATCCCCAATATTCCCGGCCTGACGTGAACCGCGAGGTAGATGAAGATCGCCAACGCGAGGCGGAGGAACGGGCGAGGAAGAACCGCACCGCAGACGAGATGCATCGGTCGTGGTGGAGGCGTTTCAAACAGGCTCTCCGACCGAGTCGACCTTCAACTCCACCGGCCAGCTGAGGCAGCGGGGCAGATACGAAGGTCTACAGACATGAGCAGCCAGCGGTCAGGTCGGGTCTGGATGAACGAGCGCCGGGCCGAGTACAACCGATGGGCTGATCGCCACACGTGGTTGATCGCTGCGGTCGTCGCGTTCCTCTTCGCGTGCTTGCTCATCGTCATCGCGGCGCGCCTGGGTCACGAGCAGCTACCGCTGCCGGGCGAATCGAACAGCCCTCAGACGGGTCAAGGCAGGCTGCCGTGAGAGGCAGGATCAGTCCATCATGTCGCCCAAGCGACGCTCGATCGCCTCGGCCGTGTCCCCCGTCTTCTCCTTGATCAGTCCGACGACACGATCCCACTTGCCTTCGGTCTGATCGAGCTCGTCATCGGTCAGGACGCCCCACGACTGCTTCACGCGGCCGCGCACCTGGTCCCACTTGCCTTCCCACTGGAGTCGCCGTCCGTCGTCCATCTGCCTTCCTCCCGCGTCGGACCGTCGGCGAGGAAGTACCCTCCGCGACGCGCCTCAAACCGTGGGACCCTTCGGGCCTTGACCCGAGCGATGCTCGGGTGTGAACCTGAGGAGCGGCGCCGCTGGGAGGGAGGCTCGATGAGGGTCGGACGTGACTCGCGGTCGCGGGTCCGCACGCTGCTCCTTGCGAGCGTGCTCGCGAGCCTGGTCGTGACGACGGGTCCCGATGCGGCGCACGCTGTGTTCCCGGGCACACCGGGCAAGCTGGCCTTCGACCACGCGGGGAACATCTTCACGATCCCTCCCTCTGGTGCGGGAGTGTTGCGCCAGCTCACGTTCGACGGTCGAAGCCTCAACCCGCGATGGTCGCCCGACGGGAAGCGGATCGCGTTCAACCGTCACGGCAACATCTTCGTGATGTGGGCGAACGGGACGAACATCCACCCGGTCACGACGTTCGGGCGTTCCTACCAGCCGGCCTGGTCGCCGGGTGGACGCAGGCTCGTGTTCGTGCACCAAGCGACCAAGGGTGCGTCCGGCGATCTCTGGGTCGTCCGCGCGACGGGGGGGACGCCGAGGCGGCTGACCCTGGACGGCGCGCACCATTGCGACGGAAACAGCCATCCCGTGTGGTCTCCGTTGGGGGGTCGGATCGCTTACGAACAGGGCGTGCTTCGCTCACCTGATGGATCGTGCCTCGCGGCGTGGCCGCACGTCGTCGTCCTGAAGCTCGCCACCGGGACCAAGCGCACGATCCTGAACGCGGAGGACCCGGACTTCACGGCGGACGGCCGAGGGATCTTCTTCAGCTCGGCCTGGGATCCGGAGTCGTCGTCGTTCTGGCCGTGGCTCAACCTCTCTTGGTCCGGCATCGGCGGCGCAGGCAGGGCGATGCTGACCTTCCTGCTGTGCGCCGAAGGCGACAACTGCTTCCACGAGGGGGTGGGAGCGCCGGACAGCGCCTATCCCTCGAACGCCTCGTTCGCGTACACGTACACGATCCTGGATGGGCCCGGGTGCGTTCGGACGTCCGACGGCGCCGGCTTCTGCGACGACACGATCCCCGTCTTCCCCTCGCGGATCGACTGGCAGCCGGTCCCGTAGCCGGCGGGCTCAGCGGAAGCGGAACCTCACGTAGGTCGACCACGCCCCGAGATGGTCGCCGTCGCTCGCGAAGTGCGACCGCACGCGGAACGTGTAGCCCTTCCCGCCGGCCACGTGGAGGAAGATCTGGTCCGTCCCGTCCGGACCCAGCTTGAACGTGTCGACCTCGGCGGGGAGCTTGTGCCACGTCCCCCCGGACAGGTACTGGACCGCGACGCGGACGATCCCGCCCGGATGCTTCGGCTTCACCAGGAAGCGGTAGAACGCCCTGCAGCAGTCGTAGATCGCGACGCCGCCCTTGACCGCGTCGGCGCGGACCATCGACCCGACGACCACGACGCGCACGGAGACGGTCTTGGTCCCGCTCGCGCTCGGCGAAAGGCCGGCGTTGCCCGCGAACCGCGCCTGGTACGAGACGGTGCGCGAAGGGCTGATCGTGAGCTTCGCCACCCCGTTCGCGTTGACGACGTCGGAGCCGATCTTGGTCTTCGTCCCGCCGACGATCCGATAGAAGTCGACGGACGGCGCTCCGCTCGACCCCTCCAGGCTCGCGCGGAGCGTCGCCGAGTGTCCGTAGACGACGACGGACGTGCTCGTGGTCAGGGTGAGCGACGTCGCGGTCTTCACGACCGCGACGTCGCGTTCACCGCTGATCGCGGCGTCGTGCGTCCCATCGCCGCCCCAGGTCGCCCAATAGGCGTAGTGACCCGCACCCGTCGGGACGACGTCGGTCGAGAACGTGAGGTCGGCGGCGAGGGGCACGGTGTCGACCACCGTCTCCACGTCGTCGGGATCCCGTTGGTGGATCGTGACCGATCCGCCGGGGACGCACCCCCCGGCCGGGTTCGAGAGCTCGCCGCTCAGCGTGACCGAGGACCCGAACGCGATCGACGACGTCGACGCCACGAGGCCCAGGCTCGTCGGCAGCTTCTGACCGCCGACGAGCTGGGTGAACACCGTGGCGCCGCCGACCTGGCCGGCGCCTTCGGCGCCGGCCAGGTCGGTGGCGCCGTCGCCCGTAAGGTCACCGATCGACGTCGCGGCATCCCCACCCGTCACGGCCGGAGCGGGGAACACGCATGGGGACGACAAACCGCCGGCGGAGGGCTGCACGTAGATCCGGAGCTTCCCCTTGGTGTTGAAGGTGGCCAGGTCGACGAGGCCGTCGCCGTTGAGGTCGCCGACCTCCTTGGCGGTGAACCCCGGACCGCCGACCGACGTGAAGGAGCCGAACGTGCCGTCCCCGGCTCTTGGCGCCCACGCCAACCCCGCGCCGCCCGCCCTCGCGATCACCAGGTCGGCCATCCCGTCGTCGTTCACATCGGCGAGGAACGCGCGCGTCACGTCGACGTCGGGCGGCAGCGGCACGTCCGTCCTCGCGAACGTGTGGAGGGTCGGGTCCTGGATGAACACAGGAACCGTCACGTTCGCCGAGCCGTCGATCGCGAAGTCGGTGAGACCGTCAGCGTCGACGTCGTCGAGTGAGAGGCCGGTCATCTCCAGGTGCGTATCGATCACCATCTCGGGGTCGAACCCGCCGAGCGGGAGTTGCGCGCGCACCGCGACCGCGACCGGCGACCCGGCCCTCGTGTAGATCAGGTCGTTCAGCCCGTCGCCGTTCATATCACCGACGCCGAGGTCCTTGACGGGGACCGGACCTAGCGT
>JBKOUM010000124.1:0-39924 GCA_046723385.1 Actinomycetota bacterium | reverse complement strand
CGCCCGAGGCCTCAGCCCACGACAGGTGCTCCTGGATCGCCGCCCAGACCTCGGCGACCCCCTCGCCGAGCGACGCGGCGGCGCGCAGGACCGGCGGATCGTGCGCCCGCGCGGGTCCAAGGTGGAGCATCTGGCGGAGCTCTCGGGCGACGTCGGCGGCGCCGTCGCGATCCGCCTTGTTCACGACGAACACGTCGGCCACCTCGAGGATCCCGGCCTTCGCCATCTGGACCGCGTCGCCGAGCCCCGGGGCGAGGACGACGAGCGTGGAATCGGTGGCCGCCGCAACGTCGACCTCGGCCTGCCCGACGCCGACGGTCTCGACCATGATCAGGTCGTAGCCGGCCGCGTCGAGGATCCGCACGCCCTCCGGAGCCGCCAGCGCCATCCCTCCCAGGTGGCCCCGGGTGGCCATCGAGCGGATGAAGACGTCGGGATCGGTCGCATGTTCCTGCATGCGCACGCGGTCGCCCAACAACGCGCCTCCGGTGTAGGGCGACGTCGGATCGATCGCGAGCACGGCGACCCGGCGCTCGTGGGCGCGTGCCGCGCCCACGAGAGCCGCCGCCAGGGTGGACTTCCCGACCCCGGGAGCGCCGGTGATCCCGACCGTGAGGGCGCGTCCGGTGGCTCCGTAGATCCCCGCGGACAGCGTCTCCAGCTCGGGACGGCCGTCCTCGACGAGGGAGATCGCGCGGGCGACCGCGCGGCGCTCGCCCGCGAGCACGCCCGCGACGAGGGTCTCGACGTCGCCGGGGACCTCCATCGGCGGCGAGCCTATCCGCCGCGGGCGGGACGCTCCACGAACGTGCCGGCGGCGTCGGCGGATGCGGCGCCCGGGATCGCGGCGAGCGCGTCGCGGAGCGACCGGCAGTACTCGCGCTCGCGCTCGATCGCGGGATCGTCCCGGCTCGGGGCGCGCGACACGACCATCGCCAGGTTGACCTGCTCCCGCTGGAGCCGTCGGAGCAACGCCGCGGCCCGCCGCCCGGCGCGTCGCCGCATCTCCGCGAGGGCGCGCCGGCGGAGCTTCGGATCCCGGAGGATCTCGAACTCCTCGGCCGAGATCCCCTCTCCCCCGATCTCTGGCATCAACGAACGGTCGAGCCATCGCCGCTCGCGGTCCCGGGCGAGGGAGACTCCGATCACGACGACGAGGAGCAAGGGCAACCCCTTGACCGCCAGGTCGACCGGCAGCAGGAGCCGGTCCGCCAGGCTGAACGGTGGTGTCGGGCCGAGGTCGAGGACCGGTGCGTTCCAGAGCGCGTGTCCGAGCACGGCCGCCAGGAACAGGGCGACGGCGACCGCCGCACGCTTCTTCGTGGGCACGTCCTCCCGCCGAGAGACGAGGTAGCCGATCCCCATGCCCGTGAGCCCCGTGTACAACACGTGTCCGTACAGACCGCTCGAGACGACCCGGACGTAGAAGCCTTCCAGCACACCCTCAGGGCTCCCGCCGAACGCCGCCATGAAGTACAGGACGTCCTCCACGACCGCGAACCCCAGACCGCAGAGCGCGCCGTAGACGAACCCGTCCATCACGTCGTCGATCTCGTCCTGGCCGATCAGACAGATCAGGACGACGCCCGCACCGGTGAGCAGCTCCTCGATGATCGGGGCGGTGAGGGCCGGGCCCCACCGCGCCGCGACGTCCTGACCGAACACGCGCCCCACGAGCTGGTCCCATCCGGCCGCGTCCAGCGCGAGCGCGGTTGCCGCGAACGCACCCCACGCGAACGCCCCGATCGCGAGCGAGATCGGTTCGCGCTCGTAGAGGTCGAGCCGGTAGATCAGCACGCCGAGCGGCAGCGCGTACACGATCACGAGGACCCATGACAGGGCCCACCCCGAGCGCGAGATCTCCGTGAGCTCCACGAGCGCGCCGATCATCCGGAACGCCCCGTACGTCACGAAGGCGAGGTAGACCCAGAACGCCGGCTCCCGTGGTCGGAAGAGCGACCGCCGCAGCACCTGCCGCTCGACGGAGGCGCTCGCCACCTCAACCGACCTCCGCGCCGTCGATCATCGTGTCCAGATCGGACGCGGCCCAGGCGAGGTCGCCCTTGGGGGCGAACGCGTCGAAGACCGCTCCGGTCGTCGTGACGACCGCGACCGTGGCGACGCCTTCGATGGAGACGCCGTCCGCGATCCCGATGTACCCGAACCGCAGCGCCGGGAGACCCGAGGCGAGCGTCCCGGCATCCTGCTGACCGAGCGTGAGTCCCTCGAAACGAGGCCGAAGCACCTCGTGCACGTAGCGAGCCGCGAGCTCGTCCGCGCTGCCCGCCCCCGGCACCGCCGACACGTCCAGCGTCACGGCTCCCCTCGTGAGGACCAGCTCGGTGAGGGGGGCGCCGAGCGGCTCCGCCGCTGCCCATCCGGGCAGCGGCCGGATCCGCACGGCGCCCCCCACCACGCGCGTGGGTCCGGCCGCCTCGTCCTGCGCCGCCCCGGCGAGCTTCGCGCCGCCGTCGACGAAGGCGATCACGGCCAAGACGGCGAGCACGGGGAGCCATCGGCGCGCTCGCCGGGCGGGTCGAGCGGACGTCGCCGATGGATCGGCGGACATGCCCGGCGGCCCCTCCTTCGGTCGACGACGGCCCGCGGTCAGCGCGCCGAGAGCAGCATCGTAAGGCGGCGCACCGTGGGCAGGTGGCCGACGAGCCCGCGCACGCGGATCCTGCGCCGGGCGATCCCGCCGATGATGCGGCGGCCCTCCTGCGCGAACGGGTCGGGCAGCCCGAACCGAAGCGGCGCCGCCGAGACCTCCAGCAGGGTGCCCGATCCCGCGCGGACCTCGACGGGCGCATCCAGCGGCCACCCCTCGACCCACGGGAGACCCGGCACCAACTCGAGCCGCACCGCCACCTCGGCGTCGGTCGCTGCGATCACCACGGTCCCGCCCCGCAACAGACGGCGCCGGGAAGGATCGCGTTCGACGTTCTGAACGAGCAGACCGATGACCAGCGCCGCGAGCCCGTCGTCCCCGGGATCGGACGCGCTCACGGGTTCAGGAGGACCTTCGTGGCTTCCCGACGATCGAACAGCTCGTATCCCTTCGGGGCGTCCTCGAGCGCGAGCCGGTGGCTGACGAGCGGAAGCGGATCGATCCGCCCCTCGGCGACGAGCGCCATCGCCCGCTCCCAGAACGCGTGGACGGGACAGAGGCCGGCGAAGCGCACGTCCAGCGCGCGTGCCCAGTAGACGCCGAGCTGCAGGTCGGCCACCTCGCCCGCGTACATGCCCACGACGACGACGCGCCCGCCCCGGCGGACGACGCCGAGCGCGGTCTCGTACGCGGACGGCGCGCCGACCGCCTCGATCACGACGTCGGCACCCCGGTCCCCCGTGACGCGGGCGAGTGCCATCTCCGGATTCGTGTGACCGGCATCGATCGCGATCGCGCCGGTGGTCTCCGCGAGCCGGACCCTGCCCGGATCCACGTCCACCGCGTAGACCGGCCCGACCCCTCCGGCCTGCAGCGCCTGCACCGTGCAGAACCCGACCGGGCCGATCCCGAGCACCGCGACCGCGTCTCCTTCGACCGCATGGGCCAGATCGGCGGCGTAGACGCCGGTCGTGAGGACGTCTCCGACGAACACGGCGCGCTCGTCGTCGACCGCGTCGGGGACCGGCAGGAGGTTGAATCCGGCCGCGGGGATCCTCACCCGCTCGGCCTGGGCGCCGGCGAGCCCTCCGCCGAACGGTCCCGCGCCCAGGATCGCATGATCGTCACACAGCGACGTCTCCCCCCGAAGGCAGAACCAGCACCGGCCGCACGCGATGTGGAACGAGACGACGACGCGGTCGCCCGTGCGCACGCGCTCCACGCCGTCGCCGACGCTCTCCACGATCCCCACCGCCTCGTGCCCGAGGACCTCGCCGGCGTCGATCGGCGCCTTGCCGTGGAAGAAGTGGAGGTCCGAGCCGCAGATCGCCGTGGTCGTGACGCGAACGATCGCATCCGTCGGCGCCACGATCCGCGGTTCGGGAACCTCCGCCACGCGCACGCTCCCGACGGCGTCGAAGACGACGGCGCGCACGTTAGGTCTCGTCGGGGAACGTGGTGTTGACCTCGCCGGTCAGACGCACCAACTCGTTCGCCGCCCGGACGTACCGGACGATCGTCGGGAGATCGCCTCGCACCTTCAACTTGCCCTGCATCATCCCCTTGATCGGATCGAGGTCCCCCACGACGATGTCCTTCCATCGCCTGTACGGGGCGCTGAGCAGGTACGCGGCGCCCGCTCCGCGTTCCGGGCCGACCACCCCGCCACCGCGACAGACGCCGTGCCACAGGTCGAGGTAGCCCCACACGTCCTCGGGGAAGCCGACGTCGGGCTCCGCCTGGACCAGGAAGGCGATGTCACCCTCCCAGTCCGCGGCTGCGACCTTGTATTCGTCCGAGTCGTTGATCCGAACGATGAACGCCTGGAACCACTGGTCGGTCGGGAACGTCGGCACGCGGTCCTCCTCGTCGGCGGGCCCAAGGATACGGTGCGGCTTCCCACCGGCTCCCGACCGGCCATGGACCGGCTATCGACCGGCTATCGACCGGCGAAGATGAACACGATGCCGATCACGTTGAACGCCGTGTGCGCCGCGATGTCCGCGACCAGGTTGCCGCGCCGTTCGTAGATCGCCGCGAGCCCGAGGCCGGTGAACACCATCAGGGTCTGGAGGAACAGCGCGTCCCGCCACGGCGCCTGGACCAGGTGCGTCGCGCCGAACAGCACCGAGGAGACGAGCATCCCGAGCGCGACGCCGTGGCGGTCCCGGACGCCGCGGTAGAGGATCCCACGGAAGAAGAGCTCCTCGGTGATCGGCGCCAGCACGAGCGCCAGGAACACGGTGAGCGCCTTCGCGTTCGTCGACAGGTGCCCCGGGATCTGTTCCGGTGGGACCACGCCTTCGCCGAACAGCAGCCGGAACAGGGCGAGGAGCGGCACGCCGATCGCGAACGCGATGACCCCGTACAGGACCAGACCGCTCACGGCTCCGATCACGGCATCCCGGAGCCCCTCGCGCCCGAACCTGATCCCGATCCGGCGCGGCCAGTCGCCCGCGCGCCATCGGAGCCACACGAGCATCACGGCGAGGAAGGCGGCGTCGGCCGCGACCGATGCGGCGATCTGCGGGAGGCCCTCGATCGGCTCCCCCACGTCGACCCCCATCGCCAGGAGCACCACGGTACCGACGACGAACTGGGCGATCACCAGGTTGCCGAGCAGGAAGACCGCCAGCGCCTGCCAGAGACCCCAGGTGACGTCGGGGAGGCCGCGAGGCCCGCCACCCGGCGGCTCCGAGGGCGGAGGAGGTGGCAGCGGAAGCTCGAGGGTCACCCGAGCTCCGCCCGGTCGCGGATCACGACCGGGCCGTCGTCGCGCCGGACGCGAGCGCCGAGCGCCACCAGCTTGGCTTCGAAGTCCTCGTAGCCGCGGTCGATGTGATGCACGTCGGCCACCTCCGTGACCCCGTCCGCGACGAGCCCGGCGAGCACCAGCGCGGCCCCGGCGCGGATGTCCGGCGCCCGCACGGGGGCCGCGGAGAGCCGTGGCACGCCGCGGATCACGGCGTGGTGACCCTCGGTGCTGATGTCGGCACCCATCCGTCTGAGCTCGCCCACGTAGGTGAACCTCCCTTCGAAGACGTTCTCGGTCGCGATGCTCGTCCCGTCGGCGACGGCGAGCATCGCGAGCAGGATCGGCTGGAAGTCCGTGGCGATCCCCGGGTACGGGAGCGTGACGAAATCCAGAGCGCGGGGCTGCGCGTGCTGCCGCACGCGTAGCCCCACCCCTCCGTCCGGCTCTCGCGTGATCTCTGCCCCGGCGTCCTCGAGCTTGGTGAGGAACAGGTCGAGGTGCTGGGGACGGGCGTTCTCGAGCGTGATGTCCCCCCGGGTGGCGACCGCGGCGGCGGCCCACGTCCCCGCCTCGATCCGGTCGGGCACGGCGTCGTGGTCGGCGGCATGGAGGCCGTCCACGCCGTCGACCACCACGGTGCTGCTCCCGGCGCCGTGCACGCGGGCGCCCATCGAGACGAGGAAGTCGGCGAGGTCCGCCACCTCCGGCTCGCGGGCGGCGTTGTCGATCACGGTCGTGCCCCGGGCGAGCACCCCGGCGAGCAGGAGGTTCTCGGTCGCCGTCACGCTCGGGTAGTCGAGCGTGATCATCGCGCCGTGGAGCGACGGCGCGTCCGCGACGAGGAATCCGTGCTCGGACCTGACGGTCGCGCCCATCCGCTCCAGACCGCGGACGTGGAGTTCCACGGGTCGCGCGCCGATCTCGTCGCCGCCTGGGAGGGAGACGCGGGCGTGCCCGGTCCGAGCGAGCAGCGGACCCAGCACCACGATCGACGCGCGGATCTGCCCCACGAGGTCGTGCGGCGCCTCGGAACCGCGCACGTCGGTCGCGTCGAGCTCCGCGATCCCGCCGCGGAGTTCGACGCCCACCCCGAAGTGTCCGAGCAGGTCGGCCATGACCGCGCAGTCGCGGATCCGCGGCACGTTCCGCACCACGCTGCGGCCGGGGGCGAGCATCGCCGCGGCCATCAGCTTGAGCGCGGAGTTCTTGGCGCCGGAGACCCGGAGGGAACCGGTGAGCGGCGCTCCGCCCGTCACGAAGAGGCGGTCCATCGCTGGATGGTAGGGCACGCGGACGGGCCGGCGGCTCAGCCCGCGACCGCGATCCGGGCCTGGGCCTTCGCGATCTCGGTCGCGGCGACCGCGTCGTCATCCGAGGCCGCGCGCTCCGCCTCTGCGAGGCGCTCGCGCGCGGCCTCGAGGTCGATCTCCTCCGCCAGCTCGGCGAAGGTCGCGAGCACGTCCGCGCGCGTCACGCCCTCGTCCGTGGAGACATGGAGGAACCCGCCGTCGACGACCGCGCCCATCCAGCTCCCGTCGTCGAGCTGCAGCCGGAGCGGGGCGATCTCGAGCTGCACCAGGAGCGGCGCGTGCCCGCCGAGGATCCCCACGTCGCCGTCGACCCCGTGCGCGATCAGCATCTGGACCTCTCCGGTCCAGACCTCACGCTCGGGCGTGACGAGATGGACCTCGAGGCTCACGCGCCGACGGTCTCCAGGTGCTTCGCCTGATCGGCGGCTTCCTCGATCCCGCCCACCATGAAGAACGCTTGTTCCGGCAGGTGGTCGTACTCGCCCTCGCAGAGACCGCGGAACGACGCGATCGTCTCGTCGATCGGCGTGTACTTCCCCTGGATCCCGGTGAACTGCTCCGCGACGAAGAACGGCTGCGACAGGAACCTCTGGATCTTCCGGGCCCTCGTGACGACGACCTTGTCCTCCTCGGACAGCTCGTCGATCCCCAGGATCGCGATGATGTCCTGGAGGTCCTTGTAGCGCTGCAGGATCTCCTGGACGCGCCGCGCCACGCGGTAGTGATCCTCGCCGACGTACCGCGGGTCCAGGATCCGGCTCGTCGAGTCGAGCGGGTCTACCGCGGGATAGATCCCGAGCGCCGAGATCTCCCGCGACAGCACCGTGGTCGCGTCGAGATGCGCGAACGCGGCGTGCGGGGCGGGGTCGGTGATGTCGTCGGCCGGCACGTAGATCGCTTGGAGCGACGTGATCGAGCGGCCCCCAGCAGACGTGATCCGCTCCTGGAGGTCGCCCATCTCCCCCGCCAGGTTCGGCTGGTACCCGACCGCCGACGGCATCCGACCGAGCAGCGTCGAGACCTCGGATCCGGCCTGCGTGAACCGGAAGATGTTGTCCACGAACAGCAGCACGTCCTTGTGCTCCACGTCGCGGAAGTACTCGGCCATCGTGAGCGCCGAGAGGGCCACCCGGAGCCGGACGCCGGGCGGCTCGTCCATCTGACCGAAGACGAGCGCGGTCTTCTCGATCACGCCGGACTCGGTCATCTCCAGGAACAGGTCGTTGCCCTCGCGGGTGCGCTCGCCGACCCCTGCGAACACCGACACCCCGCCCTGCTGTTCGGCCTGGCGGCGGATCATCTCCTGGATGATCACCGTCTTGCCGACGCCGGCGCCGCCGAACATCCCGATCTTGCCTCCCTGGACGTAGGGCTCGAGGAGGTCGATCACCTTGATCCCGGTCTCGAGCATGACCTTCTTCGGCTCGAGATCTGCGAAGGGCGGCGCCTCCCGATGGATCGGCCAGCGTTCCGTCGTGTGGATGTTCGCTGCGTCGGTGTCCAACGGCTCGCCGAGCACGTTGTAGACGTGACCGAGCACGCCCTCACCGACGGGAACCGTGATCGGTGCCCCGGTGTTGATCACGCGCGTTCCCCGCACCAGGCCGTCCGTCGGCTTGAGCGCGATCGTCCTGACCTGCGAATCGCCGATGTGCTGCGCGACCTCGCACGTGATCGTCGTCGTCTCGCCCCCGATCGTGGCGTCCACCGTGAGCGCGGTGTTGATCTCGGGCAGCTGGTTCGGGGGAAACTCCACGTCGACCACAGGGCCGATCACCCGCACGACGCGGCCGTTCGGGTGTCCGTTCTGGTCAGCCATCTCTCAGCCCTCCGCGGTGTCGCCGAGCGCCTCGGCCCCACCGACGATCTCGAGGATCTCGGTCGTGATCTCGTCCTGCCGCGCCCGGTTCGCTTGACGCGTGAGGACCTTCATCAGCTCGTCCGCGTTGTCGGTCGCCGCCTTCATCGCTCGGCGTCGCGCGGCGTTCTCCGACGCGGCGGACTCCAACATCGCCGCGTACACCTTGGTGATCAGGTACTGGGGCAACAGGTGCTCCAGGATCTGTGCGGGCTCCGGCTCGAAGAGATACTCCGCCGGCACCGTGTCCGACCCCGTCCCGCCGACCTCCTCGGGGGCGATCGGAAGGAACCGCTGGGCGGTCGCCCGCAGCGTGAAGGCGGACCGGAAGTCGGTGTAGGCGCACGACAGCTCGTCGATCGCGCGGTCGGCGAAGTCTTCGATCAGCCGGCGGCCGATCTCCTCGGCCTTCTCGTACGGAGGGACCTCGCTGAAGCCTTGCCACGACTCCTCCATCGGGACGCCGCGGAACCGGAAGTACCCGACGCCCTTCTTGCCCACGACGTACAGGACCGGCTCGAGGCCACGGCCGCGCACGTCGCGCACCAGCTGCTCGGCGATCTTGAGCACGTTCGCGTTGTACGCGCCGGCGAGCCCGCGGTCCGACGTCACCACCAGCACACCGATCTTGGACGGCGACTCGCGCTCCTCGAGCAGCGGATGGTCGAGCGATGCCGAGTGGGACGCCACGTCCTCCATCACCCTCGTGAGCCGCTCCGCGTAGGGTCGTGACGACTCCACCCGCTGCTGCGCACGGACGATCCGCGAGGATGCGATCAGCTCCATCGCACGGGTGATCTTCTTCGTCGACTGGACCGAGCGGATCCGTCGGCGGACGACGCGGAGCTTGGCGCCCACGCCTACCCGGCCTTGGTCGGCGCGGGGGCGTCGCCTTCCTCGTCTTCGTTCTCGTGCTCGTCCTCGTCGTCGGCGGACGACATCCGATCCCAGCCGACATCGGCCCGGACCTCGTCCTTCGGGGTCGTACGGCCGAGCGCCGACTCCGAGCCCGGCTCCTCGCCGGTCGCCATGAACGTCGCCTTGAATTCCTCGATCGCAGCGCCGAGGGTCTCGAGGGTCGCGTCCTCCAGCCTGCCGGACGAGCGGATCGTCTCGAACACCTCGGGGTGGCGGGCCTCGAGCGCCTCCTGGAACTCCTCGACGAACCGCTTGGCGTCCTCGACGGGGAACGCATCCAGGTGTCCACCGGTGACGGTCCAGATCGCTACGACCTGCCGCTCGACGGGCTGCGGCTGGTACTGCGGCTGCTTGAGCACCTCGACGACGCGGGCCCCGCGCGCGAGCTGCTGCTGCGACGCGCGGTCCAGCTCGGAGCCGAACTGGGCGAACGCCTCGAGCGCTCGGTACTGGGCGAGGTCGAGCCGGAGGCGGCCGGCGACGTCCTTCATCGCCTTGACCTGCGCCGCGCCCCCGACGCGGGAGACCGAGACCCCCACGTTGATCGCCGGCCGGACCCCCGAGAAGAAGAGCTCGGCTTCCAGGAAGAGCTGCCCGTCGGTGATCGAGATCACGTTCGTCGGGATGTACGCGGAGATGTCGCCGCCCTTCGTCTCGATGATCGGCAGCGCCGTCATCGAACCGCCGCCGAGCTCGTCCGAAAGCTTGGCGGAGCGCTCCAACAAGCGGGAGTGCAGGTAGAAGACGTCACCCGGGTAGGCCTCGCGACCGGGCGGACGGCGCAGCAGCAGCGAGATCTCCCGGTACGCGACCGCTTGCTTCGACAGGTCGTCGTACACGATCAGGACGTGGTCGCCGTTCTCCATCCAGTGCGCGCCGATCGCGGCTCCGGAGTACGGAGCGATGTACTGGAACGGCGCCGGATCCTTGGCGCTCGCGTTCACGACGACCGTGTAGTCCATCGCGCCCTGCTCGCGGAGCGTCTCGACCACCTCGGCGACGGTGCTCGCCTTCTGTCCGACCGCGACGTAGATGCACTTCACGGCGGAGTCGGTCCCCCAGTACTGCTTCTGGTTCAGGATCGTGTCGAGCGCGACGGCCGTCTTGCCCGTCTGACGGTCGCCGATGATCAGCTGGCGCTGTCCGCGCCCGATCGCCGTCATCGCGTCGATCGCGGTGATGCCGGTGTACAGCGGCTCCTTCACGGGCTGGCGGGAGACCACGTTCGGCGCCTGAACCTCGAGCGGACGACTGTCGTCCGAGGAGATGGAGCCCTTGTCGTCGAGCGGTTGCCCCAGGGGGTCTACGACGCGACCGAGGAACGCGTCCCCCACCGGGACGGACAGGATCCGCCCGGTCTGCTTCACGGGGTCGCCCTCTTCGATCGACGTCGCGTCGCCGAAGATGATGCAGCCGATCTCGTCCTCGTCCAGGTTGAAAGCGAGGCCGAGCAAGCCGCCGGGGAACTCGAGCAGCTCGTTCGCCATCGTCTGCGGCAGACCGGAGACGCGGGCGATCCCATCGCCGCTCTCGATCACCTCGCCGATCTCTTGCCGTTCGACCGACGGGGTCCAGCTCTCGACGTTCTTGCGAAGCGCCTCGGTGATCGAGGCGGGGTCCAGGTTGAGTGCCATCAGGTCTTCAGCTCCCGAGTGCTTGCTTCGCGTCTTCGAGCCGGCTCGCGATCGAGCCGTCGAAGACGAGATCGCCGACGCGCGAGACCACGCCGCCGACGAGGGTGGGATCGACGACGACCTTCGCCTCGATCTTCCGGCCGGTCGCGCTCGAGAGCGCGGCCTCGAGTCGCTTCCTCTGAGCGTCGCTCAACGGAACGGCCGAGCGAACCTCCGCAACGGCCTGTTCGCGCTGCTCCGCCGAGAGCGCCGCGACGCCCTCCGCGATCTTGCCCAGGTCCCGAGCGCGGCCCGACTCCACGAGGAACGAGACGAGGGTCACGGTGGCGTCGTGGGCGCGGCCGCCCAGGATGTCGCGGATAAGCGCCCGCCGGTTCTCGAGCGGGAGCGCCTTGTCCGCAAGGGCGTCCCGCAGTTTGGGGTCCTGCTCGACCGCCTTGGAGAACGCGAACAGCTCATCGCCGACGCGGGCGAGGACGCCTTCGGCGTCCGCGACCGCGACGAGCGCCGCGGCGTAGCCGCGGACGCGGTCGTTCTTCCCGAAGAGCCGGTCGAGGATCTCGGGCATCCGAAGCTCAGTTCCGTCCGTCCGCGCCCGAGGCGACCTGATCGATGTAGTCATCGATCAGGCGCTCGTGCGACTTGGTGTCCAGCTCCGCGCCGACCACCCGCCCGGCCAGCTCGACCGCGATGTCACCGACCTGCGTGCGCAGCTCGTTGAACACGCGGTCGCGCTCCGCCCGGATCTCGTCCTGCGCCCGCGCAACGATCAGGCGTGACTCCTCTTCGGCCTTGCCCTGCATGTCGTGGCGGAACTGCTCCGCGGTCGCGCGCGCCTCCTCGATGATCCGGTTCGCCTCCTCTCGCGCGCCGGCGAGCTGCGACCGGTAGTCGGCGAGCTCGCTCTCGGCCTGCTGGCGCGTCTGCTCCGCGCTCTCGAGCTGGCCCTGGATCTGCTGTCGGCGCTCCTCGAGGAGCGCGTTCACCCGCGGGAGCACCCACTTCCACATGAAGACGAACACGACCGCGAACGCGAGCGCGCCGACGATCAGCTCGCTCGCGTGCGGATAGAGGTCTTCCTTGTCGCTGACCGTTTCTTGCGCGAGGACGGCGATGGCTCCGAGCACGGTCCCGTCCTCCTTAGATGATGAACGAGAAGGCGATGCCGAACAGCGCCAACGCCTCGATCAGCCCGATGCCGATGAACATCGTCGTACGGACCTGGTTCGCGTATTCGGGCTGCCGCGCCGACGCCTCGACCGACTTCCCGATCAGGACCCCGAGGCCGATCCCGGGGCCGATCGCCGCGAGGCCGATCACGAGCCCCCGCCCGATGGTCTGCAGACCCGGCGTGATGTCCGTGGCCTGTGCGAGGAGATGGAACATCGTTGCCTCCCTTTCCTAATGATCCTCGGCGATCGCGCTGCCGATGTATGAGCCGGTGAGGATCGCGAAGATGAATGCCTGCAGGACCGCGACGAAGATCTCGAACCCCACGAGGATGACCGAGAACGCGAACGAGACCGGGACGAGCGCCCACGTCTTGGGACCACCCTCGAGGAAGAACACCGTCCCCAGGAAGAAGATCGCCAACAGGAAGTGCCCGGCGAGGAAGTTGGCGGTGAGACGGACCGTCAGGGTGATCGGCCGGATGATGATGTTCGAGACGAACTCGATCACCATCAGGATCGTGTAGCGCAGCCACCACGGAGCGTCGCCGATGATGCACGTGTGCTTCAGGTAGCCGAAGAATCCGTGCTTGCGGATCCCGACGATGTTGTACGTGAACCACGCGATGATCGCGAGCGTGAGCGGGAACGCCACGCGACTGTTCGCCGAGAAGTTGAAGCCCGGGACCACCTCGAAGAGGTTGCCGATCAGGATGAAGAAGAACAGCGAGGCGAGGAGGGGAAGGAACCGGTCCGCGTCCTGACCGAGCACCGGGATCGCGATCTGCTCCCGGACGAACGCGATCCCGAGCTCCAACATCGTCTGGAGCTTGCCCGGCACGACGGTCGGGCTCCGGAAGGCACGGTAGAACAACGCCAGGAAGATCACGAACGTGAGGAGCACCAGGAACGTGATGAAGTTCAGGCACAGGTGCCAGCCGCCCAGCTCGAGTCCGGGGCCCCAGCAGCCGTAGACGAAGTCCCGCGTGCTCGGCGCCTCGAACGTCGCCGCCAGGACGCCCGAGATCAACGGGCGGCTCCCTCGAGCGACCACATGTCCGCCTGGAGCCGTCCGGAGAGCGTTCTCGCCTCGATGACGAGCAGGCCGATCGTGACCGGGACGAGCGTGAGGGCGAACGCGAGCGGTGAGAACCACTCGAGCGTGTTCAGGACCACCAGGGCGATCGTGTAGACGATCAGACGGGCGACGAAGCCTCCCATCGCGACCGCGAACAGGATCATCGGCGAGATGCGAGCGGCCCACGCGACGGACAGGGCGGCTGCGACGAAGTTGAGGAACACGATCACGACCGCGATCCCCGCCGACCAGGCGGCGTCGATGCCACCGATCACGCCGCCGACGATGAACGCGACGATCAGGGCGATCGGTGCCAGCGGAACGACACGGCGGATCGCTTCGCGTTCCGGCTCAACGTTCGCCACGGTTGCCCCTCCCGTACCGCAGATAGACGATGTAGACGCCGCCCGCCCCGCCCACGATGATCCCGATCGGCAGGAACACCTCGTGGAACCCGACGAGCCTATCGACCAGGTAGCCGACGCCTCCCCAGGCCAGCATCCCGGCGATGAGCGTCGAGGTGATGGACCACCCGGTGCCCATGCCCGACCAGGCGCTGTCTCGCCGCGTGTCCCCGGTCATGAGCGCGGGCAGTATAGGCGGGCGCTTCCGATCACGTCAAAGTCGCCGAGCCGCGTTTCCGCAGGTCAGAGCCTATAGACGATCCGCTTGTGAAATGTTTCACGAGCGCCGAGGTCAGGGTTCTTCGGGCTCCGGCCGGGCCTTCTTCGCACGGCCCTGGAAGATGAGGGCGAGGACGGCGAGCACGAGGCCCGCCATGAAGATCGCGGTCCCGAGCACGAACACCTGCGGTGGGATGCCGACCTTGACCGCTCCGTACACCCACAACGGGAACGTGACCGTCTGTCCCGCGACGAAGTTCGACGTCACGAAGTCGTCGATCGACAGCGCGAACGCGAGCAGGGCCCCGGCCAGGATCCCCGGGAAGATCAACGGCAGAGTGACCTTCCAGAACGTGACCCACGGCGTCGCCCCCAGGTCCTGGGCCGCTTGCTCGAGCATCGGGTCGAACCCAGACAGCCGCGCGCGCACGGTGATCGTCACGTACGCGACGCAGAACATCACGTGCGCGATCAGCAGCGTCCCGAACCCCCGATCGAGGTTCAGGGTGATGTAGAAGCCGAGCAGGGACGCTCCCAGCACGATCTCCGGGGCCGCGATGTTCGCGAACATCACCTGCTCGGTGACCGCCTTCCCACGGAACCGGTACCGAACGAGCGACAGCGCGAGCAGCGTCCCGAGCGTCGCGGAGATCACGGTGGCGGCCAAGGCAAGCTTGATCGACAGGAAGAACGCGTCTCCGAGGCCCGGGATCCCGTTCCACTCGTGATACCACTCCGTCGTGAACCCTTGCCACTTGAAGGTGACCTGCGGGAGGGCCGAGTGGGACTGGTTGAAGCTGTACACGATCATGAACGCGATCGGCACCAGGAGGTACAGGAAGAAGCCGGCCGAGTAGACCGGTAGGACGTAGTACGTCCAACGACGTTTGGTCTCGCGCGGGGCGGGAGCGAGCTCCTTCGCCGAGGGGACCGGCACCTCGTGGGCGAGGGTGGTGCTCACACGTACTCCTCGATCGTCCGCGAGCCGAGGAACTTCGCGTAGAGCGCGATCCCCACGAGCATCAGGACGAGCAAGATCGCCGAGAGCGCGGAGGCAGCCGGATAGTCCGCAGCCTCGAGGAACTTCTTCTGGATCACGTTGCCGATCATGAAGTTGTTCGTGCCGCCGAGGATGAATGCGTTCACGTAGTCGCCCGCCGCGGGCACGAACGTCAGGAGGAACGCAGCGAAGATGCCCGGGATGGAGAGGGGAAGGACGACCCGGGTGAACGTCTCTCTTCGCGTGGAGTACAGGTCGCTCGAAGCCTCCAGCACGCGTCGGTCGATCCGCTCGAGAGCGACGTACAGCGGCAACGCCGTGAACGGCAGGTAGTTGTACGCGATCCCCGCGATGACCGCCCAGCCCGTCGCCAAGATGTGGAAGTTCTCCGGGAGGAGACCGATGTTCTTGAGGGTCCCGACGATGATGCCCTGGTCAGACAAGAGGAATTGCCACGCCGTCGTCCGGATCACGAACGAGACGAAGAAGGGCACCAGGAGCATCAGCAAGAAGAAGTTCTTCCGCTTGGCCCGGAAAGCGATCCAGTAGGTCACGGGGAACGACACGACCAACGTCGTGAGCGTCGCGGCGCCCGCGTAGACGAACGAACGGGCGAGCGTGTCGCTGTACTGGTCGATCACCTTGGGGAACTCTGCGAAGTGCCACGTCATCGTGCACGCGAACGTGAACGAGTTGCAGGTCTGGATCGACAGCGACAGCATCGTGAAGAGCGGGATGACGAAGAACACGGCCAGCCAGAGGATGGCCGGAGCGCCCAGCAGGTATGGGCTGAGCGTCCGGCCGACACGCCCGTGCCGACGCGGAGGAGCTACCCCGTGTAGATCGGCTCGAACGTCGTGTTCCACGTGTCCAGCTCGTCGGCCGTCGTGAACTGGAAGTACGGCTTCGAGACGGCCGCCTGTTGTGCGTCGGGGAACACCGTTGGGCTGTTCGCGACTTCCGGGGACCCAGCCTTCGCGATGAGCGGCTTCGCCGACGGCACCGGGCAGACGTACGCGTTGTACGCCTCGATCAACGCCTGCACCTTCGGGTCGTAGACGTAGTCCATGAACGTCATCGCGGCCACCGGGTTCTCCACACCCACGGGGATCAGTTGGTTATCCGTCCAGAACATCGCCCCTTCCTGGGGGATCGCCGTCTTCAGCGTGTCGTATCCCTGGTAGTTCGCCGCTTGGAAGACGTCTCCCGACCACACCATGGAGATCCAGATGTCCTCGTTCTTGAGCGCCTTGATGTAGTCCTGGTCGTAGTAGCTACGCACGAGAGGCTTCTGCTCGTTGAGCTTTTCAGCCGCCTTGCTCCAATCGTCTGGGGTTGACGATGCTGGATCCACCCCGATCGCGAGCAGCCCCGCGCTGCCGAGCTCGGTCGAGATCCCCATCATGCCGATCTTCCCCTCGTACTTCGGGTCGAAGAGCGACTGGATCGACGTGATCTCCTCGGTGATGTACTTCGTGTTGTAGCCGATGCACGTGTACCCGGACTGCCACGCCATCGTGTACTTGTTCCCCGGATCCCACGCGGGATCGGAAACGAGCGGGCTCGCGTACTGCTTGAAGTTGGTCATGCGCGATTGATCGAGCGGGACGGCCCAGCCGGCCCCGATCAGCTGGGCGAGCGGCGGGTCGCTGTTGGTCAGGACGATCACATCCCATCCGATGTAGTTCCCCGCTTGGAGATCCGGCCGGATCTTGGTGAAGAAGGACGTGTTGTCGTTGATCGGCTCGTCGTAGTTCACCTCGATGCCCGTCTCCTGCGTGAACTGATCGAGGGACGGGTGCTTCCCGTGCGCGACGTCGATGTAGTACGGCCAGTTGGCGTAGTTCAGGGTCGTCGTCTCCTGCTGCTGGCTCCACCAGGCCGCCGACCCGACGCCGTTCTCGGTGGAAGCGTTCGTGCTGACACCGCTCGTGCCGCAGGCCGCCAGGATCGACGAAAGACTGAGCGCGCCGGCACCGGCGCCGGCCGCCTTGAGGAACCCTCGTCGGGATGTTCGGGACTGCGTGAGCCCACGCCAGAGCGCGGGATCGATCGGCTGCTGCTCGGTCATTCCTCCTCCTCCTCGGGAGACAGTGGGATGGACGGCTTGACGACGAAGGTGTGCTCCGGACGCCACGTCAGGCGCACCTTCCGGCCGGGCGCGGGGACCTCCGCGTCGCCGAGGTTCTGGACGTAGACCGTCAACTCGGTCCCCCCGGGTCCCTCGACCTTGTACTGGTTGCTGACGCCGATGTAGGTCGACATGCGCAGAAGACCGGAGACCCAGTTCGCGCCGGTGGGCGGCTCCCCTTCGTCGAGCTCGATGCTGATCTTCTCGGGCCGGACGCCGACCTTGACGACCGTGTCGACGTCGGAGGGGACCTTGGACGCCGGCATGTGGATGTCCTGCCCGGTCGTGAGGCGCACGGTGGTTACGTCGCCTTGACTCCCGTCGAGCTCGCCGTCCAGCAGGTTCGATGCGCCAAGGAATCCGGCCACGAACTCCGTCGCGGGGGACTCGTAGACGGCCTCGGGCGGGCCGATCTGCTCGATCTTGCCGTGGCGCATGACGGCGAACCGGTTGGACATCGTCATGGCCTCTTCCTGGTCGTGCGTCACGTAGATGAACGTGATGCCGACCTCCTCCTGGATGCGCTTGAGCTCCAGCTGCATCTGCTTGCGGAGCTTGAGGTCGAGGGCGCCGAGGGGCTCGTCCAGCAACAAGACCTTGGGGCTGTTCACGAGCGCTCGAGCGAGCGCCACGCGTTGCTGCTGGCCTCCCGACATCTGCGACGGCTTGCGCGACTCGAACCCTTCCAGGTCGACGAGCCGCATCGTCTCGCGCACACGCTCGTCGATGTCGCTCTTGTTGACCTTCTTGCGACGCAGGCCGAAGGCGACGTTCTCGTACACGTCAAGGTGGGGGAACAGCGCGTAGGACTGGAACACCGTGTTGACGTCGCGCCGATACGGGGGGAGGTCGGTGACGTCCCGCCCTCCCAGGTAGACGGTCCCGACCGAGGGATCCTCGAACCCGCCGATCATCCTGAGGGTGGTCGTCTTCCCGCAGCCGGACGGTCCGAGCATGCTGAAGAACTCGCCCTCCGCGATGTCCAGGGACAGATCGTCGACGGCCGCGACGTCCCCGAAGAACTTCGAGACGCGTTCCAGCCGCACGTCGATCTCGGTCACGTCCACCTCCTCCCCCGGATCCGGCCACGTCCGGCGCGCCGGTGGCACGGTGGCGGCGATCATCACATGATCCCGACCACCTTGAACAGCCTTCAGCGGGAAGCTTCCCTCGACCTCTTGTACGGCTTGGACAACGGGACGGATCTCAAGGTGCCGCCGGAGGGAAACCGCCGGTCGCGCCGCGAGGCCGCTCGTCGGAAGGATCGACGCCGGAGCGTTCCGTGAGGTCGACGACCTCCCCCGGCTGCTCGGATCCGTTGCTCAGCACCGAGAGCTCGACGTGGGCGCCGTTCCGCGGCCGGGCGAGGCGTGGGAAGGCCGTCGCGATGAAGAGCACGACCGCGCCGGCGATGATCACACCGACCAGGAAGCGGCCGGTGATCAGCCCGACGACGAGGCCACAGCCGGAGATCAACGCGCTCCAGAGGTACATCAGCAGCACCGCCTGCCGGTGCCCGTGGCCGATGTCCACCAAGCGGTGATGGAGATGCTCCTTGTCCGCGTGCCCGATCCCCTGACCGCGGCGCGTTCGCCGGACGATCGCGAGCGCAACGTCGAGGAACGGGATCGCGAGGACGAGGAGCAGCACGGCGACGCTGCCCGCGATCGCGACCCGGTCGTCGGTGGACGGAGGGATAGGGTTTCGGCCGATCCCCGAGATCGTCGCGATCGACAGGAGCATCCCGAGCAGCATCGAGCCGGTGTCCCCCATGAAGATCTTCGCGGGATAGAAGTTCCAGGGCAGGAACCCCAGACAGATGCCGGCGGTGATCGCCGATAAGAGGGCCGCCTGGGATTGTTCGCCGAACAGGCTGGGGCTCCGGACGACGTAGAAGAAGAGCGCCGATGACGCGATCGCGACCATCCCCGCGGCCAGCCCGTCGAGGCCGTCGACCAGGTTGACGGCGTTCGCGACGGCGACGACCCAGACGATCGTCAGGATCACCGGGAGGTCGCCCGAGAGCACGACCGGGCCCCGCACGAAGGGGAAGAAGAAATACGCGAACTGGACCCCGAACAACACGACCACACCGGCGATGAAGATCTGCGCGGTGAGTTTCGAGATCGGGGTCGTGCCGCGCGTGTCGTCGATCGCACCGAGCCCGACCATCAACGTGCACCCAACGAGCGCTGCCAGCGGTTCCGGCGTCGAGAGGTTGACGTCGCGGAAGAAGGGAAGGAACCGCGAGACCGCGAGGGCCGCCAGGAACCCCGTGTACATCGCCAGACCGCCCATCGTGGGGGTCGGCTTGGGATGGACGCTGCGGTCCGATGGATGGTCGATCGCGCCGGCCCTGATCACGAAGCGCCGGACCAGCGGCGTCGCGACGAAGGTCACGGCGAAGGCCGTCAGGAAGAGCTTGGCGTACGCATCGAATCCGGCGCTGACGACCACGGCCACGGACGCGCTCACGACCTAGGGAGTCTGGGCGCCGCGGCGGCTCCTCGGCAACCCCCGGCTACGCGTAGGGCGGGAACCGCTGCATCAGGTCACGCACCCGCGCCCGCGACTTCTCCTTGACGCCGTCGTCATCGGGTTGGCGCAGAACGTCGCCGATGATCCCGGCGACCTCCCGCATCTCCGGCTCGTCCATCCCGAGCGTCGAACACGCCGGCGTTCCGACGCGGATCCCCGAGGGGGACGAGGGCGGGTTCGGGTCGTACGGGATCTGGTTCTTGTTGAGGGTGATCCCGACGTCGTCGCAGAGCGATTCGGCGGCCTTGCCGTCCACCCCGAGCGGCCGCACGTCCACGAGCGCGAGGTGCGAGTCGGTCCCACCGGAGACGATCCGCAGGCCTTCGTCCGCGAGTCCCGCCGCGAGCGCGCGGGCATCGCGGACGATCCGCTCGGCGTAGTCGCGGAACTCCGGTGTCATCGCCTCCTTGAGCGCGACGGCCTTACCCGCGATGTTGTTCTCGATCGGACCGCCCTGCATCATGGGGAAGACGGCCTTGTCGATCGCCTTCGCGTGCTCCTCCGTACAGAGGATCATCGCGCCGCGCGGTCCCCGAAGCGCCTTATGGGTGGTGAACGTCACCACGTCGGCGTGGGGCACCGGGTTGGGGAACGCGCCCCCAGCGACGAGCCCGATGAAGTGTGAGGCGTCGACCCAGAACAGCGCGCCGACCTCGTCGGCGATCCGGCGGAACGCGGCGAAGTCGATCGTTCGCGGGTACGCCGTGTAGCCGGCCAGGATGATGCGCGGCCGCTCGCGGAGCGCCTGGTCGCGGATCCGGTCCATGTCGAGCTGCTCGGTCTCGCGCTCGACCTCGTACCCGACGAAGTTGAACCACATCCCCGAGACGTTGACGGGCGAGCCGTGCGTCAGGTGCCCGCCGTGCGCGAGCACCATCCCCAGGACCTTCGAAGCCGGATCCTTGGGTTGCAAGAAGGCGCCGAACACGGCCATGTTCGCGGTCGCTCCCGCGTGGGACTGGACGTTCGCGTGCTCGGCGCCGAAGAGCTCCTTCGCGCGGTCGATCGCGAGCTGCTCCACGACGTCCACATACCGGCACCCGCCGTAGTAACGGCGCCCGGGGTAGCCCTCGGCGTACTTGTTGTTCATGGTCGAGCCGACCGCAGCCAGGACGGCCGGGCTCGCGTAGTTCTCCGACGCGATCAGACGCAGCGTCGTCCGCTCGCGTTCGAGCTCGCCGGCCACGGCCTCGGCGACCTCCGGGTCCGTCCGCTTCAGCGCCTCCCAATCGGCCGCGTACTCGCGCATCGCTACAGCTCCCCTCGTTCGATCGCCGCGATCTGCTCGATCCGCGGCACGTGTCGCCCTCCCTCGAAGGGCGTCGACAGCCAGACCCAGACGATCTCCTCCGCCAGGGTCGGCGCAACGATCCGCGCGCCCATGCTGAGGACGTTCGCGTCGTTGTGCTCCCGCGACAGGCGAGCCAGGTAGACGTCATGGCAGAGCGCGGCGCGGATCCCGTCGACCTTGTTCGCGGCGATCTGCTCGCCCTGTCCCGAGCCCCCCAGCACGATCCCGCGATCCGCCTCGCCGCGCGCCACCGCGTGGGCGGCGGCCGCGCAGAACAACGGATAGTCGACGGGAGCGTCGGAGTTCGTGCCGACGTCCGTGACGTCGTGTCCCGCTGCCGCCAGGATCGGCGTGAGCGTCTGCTTCAGCGGGAAACCGGCGTGGTCGCTGGCCAGCACGATGCGCACGTCGGATCCTCCGGACGGTCTCTCGGAACGCGCGAGTCTAGCAGCGGGGTTCCGCGCTCCGAGAACCCGCTCGCCGGCGACGAGGTCATCCCGCCAGAGCCAGCACCTGGGCGGGATCGAGGTCGCCGTTCCGGAGGATCGTGGCCCGGGGACCGGTTAGGTCGATGATGGTGGAGGCTGCGCCGAGCGGTCCTCCGTCGTCGGCGAGGTACACGGCGACGCGGTCGCCGAAGATCGCGACGAGGCCGTCACGATCCTCCGCGGGCGGCTCCCCCGATCGGTTCGCCGACGTGGCCGCGAGCGGTCCCGTCCGCCCGAGCAGACGGAGCGCACGCTCGTCGTTCGGGACGCGGACGCCGATCGAGGCACCGTCTCCGCCGAGGTGCCACCCTCCAGCGAGCTCCGTCCTCGGCAGGACGATCGTCAGGGACCCCGGCCAGTAGGCGGCGGCGAGGCGCGCCGCGCGCTCGTCGAAGACGGCGACACGGCGCGCCTCGTCGTCGGACGCCACGAGCACCGGAAGCGTCAGATCCTGCGGTCGTCCCTTTGCCGCGAACACCGCCGCGGTCGCGCGCGGATCGTCCGGTCGCGTCCCGACTCCGTACACGGTGTCGGTCGGGAACACGATGAGCATTCCGGACCGCGCGGCGGCGGCGGCCGCCTCGATCGCGGCGTCGTCGATCACGGCGCGCGGGCGGCGACGACGCGGTCGCGCCCCGCCAGGTCCTTCCGGACGAACGGGTCCACGAACCCCTGCGCCCGCGTCGCGGCGACGGTGACGTCCACGGTGTCCTCGCGGATCTCGATCGCGACCGTGCCGCCGGGTCGCAGCCAGGCGGTCGCACCCCGGAGGATCCGCTCCGTCAGCTCCGGTCCGCCGTACAGCGCCACGGGCGGCTCCGCGCGCACCTCGACGGGCAGCGTGGGCTCCTCCTCCTCGGCGAGGTACGGGGGGTTCGCGACGACCAGGTCGACCGTCCCGCGGAGCCCCGGAGGGAGCGGCTCGAAGAGATCACCGACGAGCGCCTCGATCGGCAGGCCCAGCCGGGCGGCGTTCTCCCGCGCGAGCGTGATCGCGTCCTGCGAGACGTCGGTCGCCCAGACGTGCACCCCCGGCCGCTCGTCGCCGATCGCGAGCGCCACCGCGCCGGACCCGGTGCAGAGGTCCACGACGACCGGCGCCTCCGCACCTTCGAGCGCCTCCAGCGCCACGTCGACGAGGATCTCGGTCTCCGGCCGTGGGACGAAGACGCCCGGCCGGACGGAGAGCACGAGCCGCCGGAACCCTTGTTCCCCCGTGAGGTGCTGTAGGAGCGTCCCGGTGCAGCGACGGCAGAGCGCCCGTCCGTAGGCGCGGGCCTCCGCGGTCGTGAGGCCGTCGCCACGGGCGTAGATCGACGCGCGGTCGGTCCCGAGCACGCGCGCCATCAGCTCCTCGGCGCTCACGCGCGGCGAGTCGACGCCGTGCCGCTCGAGGTACGCGGTGCCTCGCCGGACGACCTCGGCCGGACGCACGCGCGCGTCACCCCTCCTCGTCGGCGAGCTGCGCCGCTCGCTCGGCGGCGAGGAGGCGGTCGGCGAAGCCGTCCAGCTCCTCGCCGCCGGCGAGCACGTCCTGGAGCTGGTGCGACACGTGCTTGATCCGGTGATCGGTGACGCGCTGCTCCGGGAAGTTGTACGTCCGGATCTTCTCCGACCGCTCTCCCGTCCCGAGCTGCGCACGGCGGACGGCCGCCTCCTTGGCGTGGGCTTCGTCGACGGCGAGCTGGTACAGCCGGGCGCGCAGGTACCGCAGGGCCTTCTCGCGGTTCTGGAGCTGGGAGCGCTCCTCCTGCATCTCCACCTTGATCCCGGTCGGCTTGTGCACGATCCGGACCGCGGAGTCCGTGGTGTTCACCGACTGCCCTCCCGGGCCGCTCGAGCGGTAGACGTCGATCTGCAGATCCTCGGGGCGCACCTCGACCTCGACCTCCTCCGCTTCGGGCATCACCGCCACGGTGGCCGTCGACGTGTGGATCCGGCCCTGCGACTCGGTCGCGGGGACGCGCTGCACCCGGTGGACGCCGGCCTCATGCTTCAACCGGCCGTACGCGTCGCGTCCGCGAACCTCGAGCGAGATCTCCTTGAAGCCGCCCACGTCCGACGGCGAGGACGCGAGCACCTCCGTCTTCCACCGGTGGCGTTCCGCGAGCCGCCGGTACATCTCGAACAGGTCGCCGGCCCACAGGGCCGCCTCCTGCCCCCCCGCTCCGGCGCGGATCTCGACGATGACGTCCTTGCCCTCGCTCGGGTCCTTCGGGATCAGCAGCAGCTCGAGCCGTCGATGGAGCTCGGCGACGCGCTCGTCGAGCCGGTCGGCCTCATCGGTGAACATGGCGGCCATCTCGGGATCCGTCTCCGCCTTGGCGAGCTGGCGGGCCTCCCGCGATTGATCCCGCGCAGCCTTGTACTCGCGGTACGGGACGACGATCGCCTCGAGCTCGGCGAAGCGTCTCCCGAGCCCGCGGAGCCGATCGGGATCGCTCGCCACCTCTGGCTCGGCCATCTCGGCCGTCACCCGCTCGTAGCCCGCTTCGATCTCCTCGAGCCGTGGTTCGATCTGCGACGCCATGCGACCTATCGTCGCAGGACCCGGCGAAGGCGACCGAGCGGCGGCCCCGCGCTACTCGGAGGGGCGCTCGTCCTCGAAGTCGACGTCCAAGGAAGCCAGGTTGGGGATGTCGACCATGTGCTTGCCCTTGGGCAGTGCCCACATGTCTTCGTACCGGGGATCGACCGCGTCGTCGTCGGCCGGGGTGCTCTCGACGGCGTGCTGGCCAGCCCCCTCCGGCGCGTCTCCCAGCGACGTCTCGAGGTCCTTGGCCACCGACAGAAGTCTGGTCTGCATGTCGTGCATCTGCGAGACGAGGCTCTCGCGGCGCTCCGCCAGCGAACCGAGGATCGTGTCCGCCTCGCGCTTGGCGTTCGCGAGCGTGTCGCTGCTCTCTTGCTTGGCGGCCTCCGCTTTGGACTGCGCGTCGAGCTGGATCCGGTCGGCCTCGGAGCGCGCCTCCTCGACGATCCGGGTCGCTTCGGCCTTGGCCGTGGCGACCGCCGCGGTCGCCTCCTTGTCAGCCGTCTCGAGGAGGCCGGCGAACCGTTTCGCGATCTCCTCGTACGCGTCCGGGGAGGGTGTCGCGATCGCTGCGTCCGGGGACGAGGCCGCCGGGGCGGCTTCGGAAGAGGGAGCGTCGCCCGGCGACGGAGGCGGCGTCGTTTTCCGCCGCTCCCGGAGTTCACGTTCCAGCGTCTCGACCTGGCCGGCGACCCCTTGGAGGTATTCCCGCACCTGGTCGGGGTCGTAGCCGCGCCGGACCGTGGCGAACTCCCTCCGCCGGATCTGCTCGGCACTGGGGAGCAACGGCAGGTCGAGGTCGTTCTTCATGTTGCTCGTCATCGGGATCCCCCTCGGTGTTCAACGCCAGCACGCCCGATCGCTCGGACACGTCATCTTGGGCGTGGAGAGCAGGGGATGCAACGACCGTCCGTCCTAGCCCTCTGGCCTCGCCCTCTGGCCTCGCCCTCAGGCCCCGCCCTCAGGCGGTACCCGCGGCCTCGGCCTCGCGACGCAGGACCTCCCTGAAGGAGGTCACGGCCACCTCGATCTGGCCGGCGTCCGGCTCCCGCGTGGTGATCTTCTGCAGCCAGATCCCGGGCGCCATCAGCGCGCGCATCACCACGGATCGCGGGAACCGCGCGCCCAGGCGGAGCGCCTCGTACGCCACGCCGGCGATCACCGGGATCGCGATGAGCCGGGAGACCAGCCGCCAGAGCAGCCCGGGGGTCCCGAACAACGCGAACACGAAGATCGTGATGATCATCACGATGATCAGGAAGTTCGTGCCGCAGCGCACGTGCTCCTTCGGGTACCGATCGATCCGATCCGGCGTGAGCTCGTCCTCGTGTTCGTAGGCGGCGATCGTCTTGTGCTCCGCGCCGTGGTACGCGAACACCCTCCGGATGTCCTTGGTCCGGCCGATCAACCAGAGGTAGCCGACGAACAGCGCCACACGGAACAGGCCCTCGGCGACGTTCGCCACGATCCCGTTCGCGTCCGTCCGGTGCTCCGCCCAGGTGAACAGGGCGGTCGGTCCGAGGATGAACACGGCGATGAACAGGATCATCGCCACGGTGAGCGAGACGCCGATCTGGCGGCGCGTGAGCTGCTGCTCCTCCTCGACGGCGTGGTTCGTCGCGATCAGCAGGGCTCGCACGCCGATCGACAGGGACTGACCGAGGACGAGGATCCCTCGGAGGAACGGCTTGCGCCAGATCGGGTGCCGGTCGGCGATCGACTCGATCGCGTGGGACTCGACGTACACGGAGCCCGCGGGCTCACGAACGGCGACCGCCCAATGGTCGGCGCCGCGCATCATCACGCCCTCGACGACGGCCTGACCCCCGTACAGGTGGTTCGCGGCCGCGGGCTGCTGGCCCACCGGCTGGTCAGCCCTGCTTCGCGGCCTGCTGGGCCTGCTGCGTCTTGGCGTACCGACGCTGGAACCGCTCCACTCGTCCACCCGTGTCCACGAGCTTCTGCTTCCCCGTGTAGAAGGGGTGACAGTTGGAGCAGATGTCGGAGCGGATCTCGCTGACGGTCGAGCGCGTCTGGAACGTGTTGCCGCACGAGCAGTGGACGTTCGCGATCTGGTAGTCGGGATGGATGCCTTGCTTCATGGTCGTCATGTCTCCTTCGAGCGTGTCCCGGATGCTATCCCCTTCAACGCCCGCCTATTCCGCCCGGATCAGCTCCCGGTCGGTGCCTTCGCGATGTCCTTCAGGAACTGCTCGTTCGACTTGGTCGACCGGAGCTTGTCGATCAGCAGCTCGAGCGCGGCGCCGGGTTCCAGGGCGTGGAGCACCCGCCGGAGCCGGATCACGAGCGCGAGCTCCTCGGGCGGGAGCAGGAGCTCCTCCTTGCGCGTGCCCGAAGGGTCGACGTTGATCGCCGGGAACAACCGCTTCTCGGCGAGCTGCCGGTCAAGACGCAGCTCCATGTTCCCCGTCGCCTTGAACTCCTCGAAGATCCCGTCGTCCATCCGGGAGCCGGTCTCTACGAGCGCCGAGGCGATGATCGTGAGCGAACCGCCCTCCTCGATGTTCCGCGCCGCTCCGAAGAAGCGACGAGGCGGGTACAGCGCCGAGGCGTCGATGCCGCCCGTGAGGATCTTGCCGGACGCCGGCATCCCCAGGTTGTAGGCGCGCGTGAGCCGCGTCAGCGAATCGAGGATGATCGCGACGTCCCCGCCGGTCTCCGCCATCCGCTTCGCGCGCTCCAGCACGAGCTCGGTCACCTGGATGTGCTGGTCGGTCGGCTTGTCGAAGGTCGAGTACACCACCTCGGCCGCCTCGACCGTCCGCTGCCAGTCGGTGACCTCCTCGGGCCGCTCGTCCACGAGGAGCACGATCACGTGCGTCTCGGGATTGGAGTGGATGATCCCGTTCGCGATCTGCTTCAGGATCGTCGTCTTCCCGGACTTGGGTGGCGCCACGATCATGCCGCGCTGCCCCTTGCCGATCGGGGCGACCATGTCGACGATCCGCTCGGCGATCGCCGTCGGACCGCTCTCGAGCCGGAACCGCTCGTTCGGGAACAGCGGCGTCAGCTTGTCGAAGACCGGCCGCCCGGCCGCCTTCTCGGGATCCATGTCGTTCACGGACTCCACCGACAGCAGCGCCGGGTATTTCTCGTTGTTCTTGGGCTCCCGGATCTTGCCCATCACCGTGTCGCCCTTCCGGAGCTGGTGCCGGCGGACGTACGAGAGCGACACGTAGACGTCGTCCGACCCGGGCAGGTAGCCCGAGCACCGGAGGAAGCCGTAGCCCTCGGGCAGGACGTCCAGGATGCCTGTGCGTGTCGGGGCGGTCTTCAGCTCCTCCACGCGATCCTGCTCGTCGCGGACCCGACGCTCCTCGCGCGACCGGCGGCGCTCCTCGCGGGACGGGCGTCGCCGCCGGTCGCGTTCGCCGCCGTCGCTCAAGCCCTGTCCCGCCGGGCGCTGGCCGCCCTGTCCGGCGGGCCGGTCGTTGCGGTCGTTCCGGCGCGGCTCCCCGCGGTCACGGTCGTCCCGTCGCTCGTCGGCCTCGCCGCCGCGTTCGCGATCGTCCCTTCCCTCGACGGCCTGGCCACCGCGGTCGCGCCGCGGCTCCTCATCGGCCGTCGTGGTCGTGGTCGCCTGACCGCCGGCGTCCTCGCCGTTGCGTGTCGACGGCCGTTCGCCGTTCCCGGAGGCGGACACGATCGCGTCGATCAGCCCCGCCTTCCGAAGCTTCTGCGTTCCCTCTACGCCGAGCGTCTGGGCGATCTGTTGCAGCTCAGGCAGCAGCTTCGCTTCCAGGTCGCTGCGCTCCATCGTCGTATCCATCAGTTGGATGCCTCTCCCTCCAGCAGGTGCTGGAGTTTCTGCCAGTCGGCCTGGAACCGTTCCATGCCGAGATCCGTGAGCGGGTGCTTCACGAGCTTCGTGAAGACGTCGTACGGCATCGTGGCGATATCGGCCCCAGCGAGCGCCGACTCCACCACGTGCATCGGGTGTCGGAGCGATGCGGCCAGGACCTTGGTGTCGTAGCCCTGGACAGCATAGATATCGCAGATCGAACGCAATACCGCCATCCCGTCGCTCGCCACGTCGTCCACGCGCCCCAGGAACGGCGACACGATGTACGCCCCGGCCTCCGCGGCCAGGATGGCTTGCGCCGGTGAGAAGACGAGGGTCACGTTGATCCTGATCCCCTGAGCAACGAGCCGGGTTCCGGCCTCGAGTCCGTCCGGTGTCATCGGGACCTTGACGATCGCGTTGGGTCCCATCTGCGCGAGGGCGGTGCCCTGCGTCACCATCTCATCGGCGTCCGGGGCGGTGACCTCGAGGGACACGTCACCGGAGACCTCATCCAGGATCTGCCGCCAGACCTTGGCGGGGTCGGAGCTTTCCTTCTCCAGGAGCGACGGGTTCGTGGTCACGCCCCCGAGGACACCCCAGCGGTTGATCTCGCGGATCTCGTCGATGCTTGCCGTGTCGAGGAAGAGCTTCATGCCGTTATTCCTTCTCTCTGGCCCTCTCTGGGGCCTTCTGTCTGTCGTGGGTCCCCGTGCCCGTCGCCCGTGCTCGCGGCGGACGGACCTGCGGGAGCAGAACCTGCGCGATCGGTCGCGTGTTCCATGACCAGGTCGATCACCGCGGCGATCGACTGGTCGAAGCTGTAGTTGGGGATCACCGGGACCCCGTGGGCGAGGGCCTGGCTCTTGATGTAGCGCTGGAGCCTGCGGATGCCCTCGAACCCTTCCTCGTACCGCGCGGCCGGACGATCGGCGATCGCGTCTTCGCGGGCGGCGAAGTGCGACCGATGGCGTTCCTCGTCGTCGACGCCGACGACGAACGGAACCGCGAGGATCCGAGCCGCGTGCACATCGGTCTCGAAGAATCCCGGGACCACGTGTGCGCCCTCGATCACGATGCTCGTCCCCTCCTCAGCCGCGCGCTCGATCAACGCGTTGATCCCGACCGAGACCGCCGCGGTCTGCTCGCGGAACCCCAGCGTCAACGCGTCGGCCGTCTTGGTCGGCGGCTCACGCAGCGCCTTGTCCGCTTGGAACGACGACACGTGAAGGGTCGGCATCAGCTCGGCCGACAGCATCGCCCGCATGACCTCGCGGATCGCGTCCGTGGCGACGACCCGGACGATCCCGAGCCGCGCCGCGAGCTGCGTGGCGATCGTCGATTTCCCGACGCCCGTCGCACCCCCGATCAAGATCACGAGCGGGACGTCGAGCTCCTCGATCTGCCGCCACCGGACGTAGTTGGTGGCGTATCGGTCGCCGGCGAGCTGACCGATCACCTCGAGCGCGACCTCCGCGAGTTCGGCCGACGTGACCGACGCCCGCCGCCGCTCGAGCAACCGGATCTCGACCTCCTCCGCCACCTGGTAGGAGCGGTAGGGAGAGAGCCCCGTCACCATGACCTGGGACGCGAGCAAGCCCTTCGAGAACGGCAGGCCCGGCTCGCGATCCGAGATCACGATCTGGGCGGTCCTCGTGCGTTCCGTCAACCTTCGTTCCTTCCGACCGGAGCCCCGCCCCGGGTCGATCCGCGGGCGATCGCGAGCTCGATCACGTCCGCGAACGCCACCTCGAGATCGGTCGCCCCCTCGAGCATCACCGCGCGGTTGTCGACGAACACGACGTCCACGCCTCGTTCCACCGCGTGCTGACTGGCCACATCGACCGCCGCCGCCTTCAGTTCCGTGAGGAGCACGTCGTAGCTGGGCGCGGCCTCCAGGTCCTCCGCCAGGCCCGCCCGATCGGCGAGCCGCGCGCTCCACGCCACGATCCGAACCCCGGAAGCCTCTTCGAGGTGCGCCACCTGGCGGGTGGCGACGAGGCTCGGAGCCGTCGTTGCGAAGAACGCATCTCGACCTCGCACATCTGCGAGGGGCACCGGGATGAAGTCGGTCACCAGGACCCGCGCATCGCCCAATGCACGACGGAGGTGTGCGGTGAGGTGGGAGAGGTTCTCGGACCCGGGAACCGGGCTCGCAGCCATGGTAACAACCGCGAGGTCGGCTCGCAACAGCCGATAGGCACCCAGATACCCTGCGACGTACTCCGGCGGGCAAGAGCCGGGGACGACGAGGACCCCCGCGTCCCACGCGACGGTCGGGAGGGCCGATCCGCTGCCTTCCAGGAGCAGGAGGCCGGGGCGTCGCGCTGCCGCCAGCGCGACGGCCTCCGACACGTTCGTCGCGAACGGCGCGCCGGCGAGCCCGCCGCCGGCACGCCGGGCCCCGATCGTGGTCACCCCGGTCGTCAGGGCGTCCTCCAGGTAGTCCGAGGCGGCGTGCTCCCCCGCCTGGACGATCGCGAGGAGGCCGTCGAGGGTCACCGATCCGGCGTCGGCGACCTGCGGGGTCGGCGGGCCGCCGCGACCCATCGCGATCACGATCGGCGAGAGGTCGCGGCGGGCCGCCCGCCGCGCCAGCTCGCCCGCGATCGCCGTCTTGCCCGTCCGCTTGCCGGTCCCGAAGACCGCGAGCGTCGGGATCCCCGCCGGCGGCGGGTCCGCCGGCGGCGGGTCCAACCGGAAGTCCGCCCCCTCGTACGGCACGCCCATCGCGAGGGCGGTCGAGGCGATCTCCATCCGCTCGCGGTACCCCAGCACCGGTTCGTCGGAGACGTCGAGGATCAGGTCGGGGCGCCATCCCAGGATCGCCGCACGCAATGCCTCCCCCCGGTCTTCCGGGGCCGTTCGAAGCGGGATCCCCAGATCGGGCAGGCGGCCCGCCGGCAGCTTCTCGATGCCGCCGACGAGCAGGCCCCCGACGACCTCGATCCCTCGGGCGCGCGCGATGTCGAGCGCCCACCGAGTGACCGGCACGGAGTGCTCGCCGTCGACGAGGACGATCGCACGCATCCGGTGTGCCCTCTGCCTCTCTCTCGCGCCCGGGGGCGGCGGAAGGTCCCTACTGGGCTGTTTCGGGCGTCGCCGCCACCTGCTGGACGGGTGCCTCGCGATGATGCCGAGCGGCCTCGAACAGCACGAACCGGGCCATCAGGTGCCGCTCACCTTCGAACGGGAACACGCGGTAGATCGAGACCTCGTCCCCGTCGAACTCGAGGACGTTGTAGCACGGCTTGCCGTATCCGCGCAGCCGCAGCGACGACACGGTCCCGGCGTTCGCGATGTAGAGGTCCTCGATCCGCCAGACGTACGGCACGTGCTTGTGGCCCGACAGCACGACGTGGACGCCCGCGTGGACGAGCACCTCGAGCAGGTCCCCAGCGTCCATCACGGTCGATCGCTCCCGGCCGGTGCCGGGGATGGGGAGCAGGTGGTGGTGCAGGACGAAGACCTTCAGCGCCGCCGGACCGGCGAACTGATCGCTGATCCAGTCGTAGTGGACGCGGCCGACCTGGCCTTCGTTCAGGTCGGGTTCGCTCGAGTCCACGCCGACGATGCGGACGTCCCCCGCGTCCTTGGCCCACATCCGCGGGCCGATCAGATCCTCGAAGTGGAGGTATCCGACGTTCCGTGAGTCGTGGTTGCCCGGGACGGTGAGGAGCGGCGCCTCGATCCGGTCGGCGTACGCGAGCCAGGCCTTGTATTCAGGTCGGAACCCGTCGGTCGTCAGGTCGCCCGAGACGACGACGACGTCGGGGCTGAGCTCGTTCAGCTCGGAGATCACGCGGTTCATCAGGTTCGGGACGAAATGCGGAGACCCGACGTGCGGGTCGGAGATGTGGGCGATCGTGGCCACGGTCCTCACCCTACCGAGCCGCCGGCGTTCGTCCGTTCACGCCCCCGCCACCTCGAACCCTCGCGAACGGACGCCCGGGCGAAGGATCCGCCACGACGGAGGGGCGGCGGCCGACTCGAGGCTGAGCGGGGGCCGGTCGTCGCGCTCGAACGCCAGGAGGGAAGGCCCCGAGCCCGAGAGGCAGACCGGGACGTGCGACCGACGGAGCTCGTCGGCCACCGCGGCCACCTCAGGGACGGCCGCGAGCCGGACGTCCTCGTGCAGCCGGTCGACGAGCGCCACGGGCAGCAGCGACGGATCGCGCGAAAGCGCCTGCACGGTGAGCGCGGCGTGGGCGATGTTCGACACCGCCGCCGCGCGCGGCACCGGGTCGGGCAGCCCGACGCGCGCCTCGCTCGTCGAGACGCGCACGTCCGGGACGAACATCACGGGACGGAGGTCGGGGTGTGGGTCGAGCCGGTGAACACCTCCCTCCGGGAGGGCGATCGTGAATCCGCCGAAGGACGCGGCGGCCGCGTTGTCGGGATGCCCCTCGATCTCGGACGCGATCGCGAAGACGGAGGTCGGGTCGTGGTGGATGCCCAGGTCGAGCATCACCGAGGTCAGGACGATGCCCGCGACCGTCGCGGCCGAGGACGAGCCGAGGCCACGAGCGAGGGGGATCCGGTTCCGCGCGAACCGGTGGTGCGGGGCGATCGGGAGCGACATCCGCCCGGCGACGGCCGCCATCACCCGCCCGATCAGATCGGATCCGTCCACCGGGAGCTCGGAGGCGCCCTCGCCTTCCCAGACGATCCCTGCGGGACCGGACGTGTCCACGCTCACCTCGTTGCAGAGGTCGAGCGCGAGACCGAAGCTGTCGAACCCCGGTCCGAGGTTGGCGGCGGTCGCGGGGACGCGAACGGTGACGCGCATGGTGGCGCGGAGCGTATCGCGGGCGCTACAGACCGAGTGCCGCCGCCACCGCCCCGGCGTCGGCGGCGACCGTCGTCGGGTGCGCGGCGCCGGCGATCGCCCACTCCGTGTCCTTGAGGCCGTGGCCGGTCAGGATGCAGACCACGGTGCTCCCGGCGGGCAGGCGACCTTCGGCGTGGAGCTGCAACATGCCGGCGACGCTCGCGGCGCTCGCAGGTTCGACGAACAGACCCTCGCGGGCAACGCGCCGATACGCGGCCAGGATCTGCCGGTCGGTGACCGCCTCGATCGCCCCTTCGGACGCGGTCGCGGCGGCCGTCGCCTTCTCCCACGACGCGGGGTTGCCGATCCGGATCGCGGTCGCGATCGTCTGCGGGTCCGCGACCGGTGCCCCCCGGACGATCGGTGCGGCACCCGCTGCCTGGAACCCGAAGAGCTGGGGTGGTTCGGCGATCGCGCCGTCCCGCAGGTAGTCCGAGTAGCCCATCCAGTGGCTCGAGATGTTCCCCGCGTTGCCGACCGGGACGCAGTGAACGTCCGGCGCTCGCCCGAGCGCGTCGCAGACCTCGAACGCCGCGGTCTTCTGGCCCTCGAGGCGGAACGGGTTGACGCTGTTCACGAGCGTGACGGGGTATCGGTCCGCCAGGTCTCGGGCGACGTCGAGCGATGCGTCGAAGTTGCCGTTGACCTCGAGCATCTTCGCTCCGTGGACGAGCGTCGCGGCCATCTTGCCCAGCGCGACCTTCCCCTTGGGGACGAGCACCGCACAGGTCATCCCGGCCTTCGCGGCGTACGCGGCGGCGGACGCACTCGTGTTGCCGGTCGACGCGCAGACGACGGCCTTCGCGTGCTCCTCCATCGCCTTCGAGATCGCGAGCGTCATGCCTCGGTCCTTGAACGACCCGGTGGGGTTGGCGCCGTCGTACTTGAGCCAGACCTCACATCCCGTCTCGAGCGACATCGGATCGGAGCGGACGAGCGGGGTCCCCCCTTCGCGGAGCGTGACGATCGGTGTGCCGGCCGAAACGGGCAGTCGCGCCCGGTATTCCTCGATGATGCCCCGCCACTGATGGGGACGGGCCGGCTCCGTCATTCCTCCCCCTCGACGCGGAGCATGCTCGCGACCGCGCGGACGCTCGGGAGCCCGCGGAGCTCGGCGACGGCGTCCTGGAACGCTCCCTCGCGTGCCCGGTGGGTGATGAACACGAGCGTGGCCTCCTCACCGAAGCCCTCCTGCCACACCCGCTCGATCGAGACGCCGTTGCGGCCGAACGCCTCGGCGATCTCCGCCAGGACGCCGGGGCGATCCTCGACGTCGAGGTTGAGGTAGTACTGACCGGTCGTGTGATCCATCGAACGGATCGGCCGGTCGAGCGCGCACGTGCAGCCGATCGCTCGGCCGCCGAAGGCGACGTTCCGGGCGACGGCGACCAGGTCGCCGACGACACTCGCGGCGGTCGGGTCGCCGCCCGCGCCCCGGCCGTAGAACATCAGCTGCCCGACCCTGGCGCCCTCGACGAACACCGCGTTGAACGCGTCGCGCACCGACGCCAGCGGGTGGGACGCCGGGATCATCGCCGGATGGACCCGGGCGGAGACCTCACCGTCCTCCAGCTCCGCGATCGCGAGCAGCTTCACGACGTACCCCAGCCTGGTCGCGTCGGCGATGTCCTGCGGCGTCACGCCGGCGATCCCCTCCCGGTACACGTCGTCGCCCACGACGCGGGTGTCGAACGCGATCGACGCGAGGATCGCGCACTTGGCGGCGGCGTCGAACCCGTCGATGTCAGCGGTCGGGTCGGCCTCCGCGTACCCGAGCCGCTGGGCGTCCGCCAGCGCTTCGTCGAACGTCGAGCCGCGGTCGGACATCTGCGTCAGGACGTAGTTCGTCGTTCCGTTCACGATCCCGAGCACGCGCTCGATGCGCTCGCCGGCGAGCGATTCCTTCAACGGAGCGATCAGCGGGATCCCCCCGGCGACCGCAGCTTCGAACCGGAGGTCGCGGCCTGCCGAGTCGGCGGTCTCGAACAGCTGCTTCCCGGCTGCGGCGAGGAGCTCCTTGTTCGCCGTGACCACGGGCTTCCCCGCCCCGAGCGCCCGCAGCAGCAAGGCCCGAGCCGGTTCGAGCCCCCCCAGCAGCTCCAGGACGACGTCGATGTGGGGGTCGACCGCGACCGACGCACCGTCGCTCGTGAACGCATCCGCAGGCAGGGGCACGTCCCGTTCGCGCCCAGGGTCCCGGACGGCCACGCGGGAGACGCGCAACCGGACGCCCGCGCGACGCTCGATATCGTCAGCGTGCTCGGAGAGCATCCGCGCGACCGCACTCCCGACGGTCCCGCACCCGAGCATCCCGATCCGAACCTCGGGGGCCGTCACGCGGGCTCCGAGCCATCGTCGCGGTCCATCCGTTCCGGCGCCGAGACCCCGACGAGCGCGAGGAGGTTCGCGAGCACGGCCTTCGACCCGCGGCAGAGCCACAGGCGCGCCTGCGTGAGCTCGGCGTCGTCGGAGACGACGCGGCAGTCGGTGTAGAAGCGATGGAAGCGCGCCGCCACGTCCTGGGAGGCGTGGGCGACCCGGTGGGGGGCGCGGAGCTCCGCCGCCTTCGCGATCGTGGCCGGGATGTCGGCGAGCGCCTTCAGCAGGTCCACCTCGGCGGGATCGACCAGTGAGCCCAGATCCACCTCGGCGATCGGTCGCATCGTGATCCCTGCCTCCTCCGCCCTGCGCAGGATCGAGGCGATGCGGGCATGTCCGTACTGGACGTAGTAGACGGGGTTCTCCATCGACTGCCGCTTGACCGCGTCGATGTCGAACCGCATCGAGTGGTCGTTCCCGAACAGCAGCAGGTGGAACCGAGCGGCGTCGGTCCCGACCTCGTCGATCAGCTCGTCGAGCGAGACGAAGGTTCCGGCGCGCTTGCTCATGGGCACGGGCTCGCCCGCGCGGAGGAACGACACCCATTGGTAGATCACGAACTCGACCGCGGTCGGGTCGTACCCGAGGGCTTGGACGGCGCCGCGCACGCGCGCGATGTCGCCGTGGTGGTCGGCCCCCCAGACGTAGATCGCCCGATCGAAGCCGCGGTTGAACTTGTGGATCAGGTACGCGCAGTCGGCGCCGAAGTACGTGTGCCGGCCGTTCGACCGCACGAGGACGCGATCCTTGTCGTCCCCGAACGCCGTCGAGCGGAACCACACCGCACCCTCCTCGTCGTAGGCGACCCCGGCCTCGCGCAAACGGCGGATCGCTTCTTCGATCTCGCCTGCCTCGGCCAGCTCGGCCTCCGACACGTAGGAGTCGAAGCGGACGTTGAACCTCGCGAGGGTTCCATCGATCCAGCCCAAGACCTGCTCGGCGGCCGCGTGCCGGACCGCCGAGAACCGTTCGTCGTCCGATCCCTCGGCCCACTCCGGCGACGATCCGGCCAGCTCGCGCCCCAGGTCATCGATGTACGCCCCGTGGTAGCCGTCCTCCGGGATCGCCGTCGGTCTTCCGAGGTGGGTCAGGTACGCAGCGTCGACCGACGCGCCGAAGCGGTCCATCTGGCCGCCCGCGTCGTTGTAGTAGTACTCGCGCTCCACGTCGGAGCCGGCCGCGTCCAGGAGTCGCGCGATCGCGTCGCCCAGGACCGCGTTGCGCGCGTGCCCCACGTGCAGGGGACCCGTCGGATTCGCGCTCACGAACTCGACCTGGAGCCGCTGCCCGTTCCGGGGCGCGGTCCCGAACCGCTCGCCTTCTTCGGCGATCCTTCGCAGGACGTCGTAGAGCCACCCCTCGGTGAGGAAGACGTTGATGAAGCCGGGACCGGCGACCTCGACGGATCGGACGAACGACGCCTCGGGGAGCGCCGCGGCGATCGTCTCCGCGACGCGCCGGGGCGGCGCGCCGAGCCGACCCGCCACCGCGAGCGCGACGTTCGTCGCGAAGTCGCCGTGCTCCTTCTGCCGAGGCTCCATCACCTCGGGGTCGGGAAGATCGCCGTCCAGCCCCAGACCGGGGGCGGCGGCCTCCAGACCCGAACGGAACCAGGCACGGAGGTCGTCCTCGATCACGCCTCGCCCCCCGCGATCGAGGCGCGGACCGTCTCGATCAACGCCGCGGTGTCGAAGGGCTTCGTGACGTATCGCACCCCCGGGTCGATCGGCGTGGTGTCGAGGGCGCGCGCCGTCAGGAAGGTCACGGGGATCGCCCGGAGCGCCGGGTCTTCCCGCAGCTTGCGGTAGACCTGGTGGCCGTCCATCTCCGGGAGCATCAGATCCAGGACGATCGCATCGGGGACGCGCGCCGCGAGGGCGATCGCCTCGGGGCCACGGGCGGCGGTGAGGGTGTCGAAGCCTTCCAGCCGGAAGTTCACCTCCAGCAGCCGGAGGATCGCCGGATCGTCGTCGACGAGGAGCACCGTGGCCACGACTCGGAGCATACGGTCAGGGGAGCTCGGGTCCGACCGCTAGACTCGATGCTTGCTCGCCCCCGTAGCTCAGAGGATAGAGCGCCGGCCTCCGGAGCCGGGTGCGCAGGTTCGAGTCCTGCCGGGGGCACTGGGGAGGGATGTGGATCCAAGGAGGAGTCTTCTCCGGATCCCATCACTCCTGCCTGCCCACTTCCTATCGGCGCACGATCGACTGCGGGGGAACCGTCGATCGAGATACCGGGCGCCACCCGCTTCCGATCCGGATCGGTGAGATGGCGCGCAGCGTGCCTCATGGCCAGCCGGCGTGCGGCGTGGCCACGCGGGTGGTCAAGATCTGACCCGTTCTCGCCTGGATCAGCTCCTCCATCCGGTCCGGACCGAACCACTTCGCCACCGCCATGAAGAGCGTCCTGCCGTCCTCGCCGCCCAACATGCACGCGTAGCAGGAGCGGTCGAGCTCGATCCGATCGGCCACCTCGCCGCCTTCGCGGACCCGGAGACACACACCGCCTCCATCCGGTCCGACGTCGCTGCACCACACGGCCCCTTCGGCATCGAGGCAGATCCCGTCGCCCGTGACGTCGGCCCACATGCGCCGGTTCGACAAGCTGCCGTCGGCGACGATGTCGAAGGCCGTGAGCCGGCGAGCGAACGACTCGGCCACGATCAGCGTGGTGTTGTCCGGCGTCACGACCATGCCGTTGGGGAAGGCCAGATCGTCGGCGACCTCGCGGGCCTTCCCATCGGCCGTGACGAGCGCGATCTTCCCCGGCGACGTTCCACTCTCCAAGATGTCGCCGAAATCGGCGAAGTCGAAGTTGATCGAGTTGACGTACATGTTGCCGCGTCCGTCGACGGTGATTTCGCTCCAGCCGTACGGCGAGATACGGCTCAGGTCGGCGTGCCTGACGCGAGACCCGTCTGGCTCCACGCGGATGAGCTCCTCGCCGGTGATCACCATCCGCCCATCAGCAAGCCGCTTGACGGCCCAGCCGCTGCCCCCACCGCCGGGCGCGATGACCTCGCTGTTCCCCTCGAGGTCGACCGCCACGATCTCGTTGGTTCCCCAATCGGAGAACCAGAGACGCCCGTCGTGCCACCGCGGTGACTCACCCATGCCGAGACCGCTCAACAGAACCCGAGTCTCCCCGACGGTTGGCTCGTGCGGCATCACGGTCCTCCTTCCTCGACCGGTCGAAGGGTGAGACCTCGGCGAAGGGAGGAACTCATCGCTCGTCTCTTGGTGGGGCCGAAGGGACGCACGCACGTCGGTGGACTTCGGTCGGCTCAAGTATGTCCCTTCCACACCTGCACGGACGTCTCCGGCAGCTTTCGTCCCGTTCGTACGGTTCCCGCCTGGGGCATCTCAGGAAGCCTTCGTTGCGGAGACCGTCGCGCACGATCAGGCCCCTGGGATAGGGTCCTCGCGGATGGACACCGCGAAAGCTCGGTGGTGGTTCGGACTCACGGCGGCGGCCGTCGCCTTCGGGATCGTCGTGAGCGTCGCGGTGGCGGCGACCACGACCGGCGGGTTCTTCACGACCGCTGCGGGACGCGTGTTCAACGTGTTCAGCTTCTTCACGGTCCAATCGAACCTGATCGTGGGCGTCACGTGTCTCCTGCTCGCGATCGACCCTCGCCGGACGTCGACGACGTTCGACACCTTCCGGCTGATCGGGATCGCGGCGATCACGATCACCGGCGTCGTCTACCACGGGGCCCTCCGCTCGCTGTTCGACCTCGAGAGCTGGGCGTTCGTCGGTGACGTGATCGTGCATACGGTGGTCCCGTTCTTGGCCGTCGGGACGTGGATCGTCTTCGGGCCGAGGGGTCGAACCTCGCGCCGCATCATGTGGCTCTCCCTCCTGTTCCCGCTCGGGTGGTTCGTCTTGGCCCTGATCCGCGGCGCGATCGTCGACTACTACGCGTATCCCTTCGTCGACGTGATCCGACTGGGATACGCCAAGGGCCTGGTGAACGCCGTGTGGGTCGGCCTCCTCTACCTCGGCGTGGCGGCGGCGGCCGTGGCTCTCGACGGCTGGCTCGGCAAGATCGCGGCGCTCGCCTCGCGCGCCCACGCCGGCTCCTCGACATAGCCATGCCGCCGGCCGACCGGATCGAGGGCGAGGCCTCGCACGAGCACCGGGCGCTGGATCGCTCCGATCTCCTGGACGATCCGATCGCGCAGTTCCTCACCTGGCTGGAGGACGCCGGAACCGCGGGGATCGCGTTACCGAACGCGGTGGCGCTCGCGACCGCGGATGCGGAGGCCCGGCCGTCCGTACGGCATGTCTTGCTGCGCGCGGCCGACGACCGCGGGTTCGTCTTCTATACGAACCACGAGAGCCGGAAGGGTCGGCAGCTCACCGAGAACCCGCACGCGGCACTCGTCGTCCTGTGGCGCGAGCTCGATCGACAGGTGACGGTGACCGGGGACGTCGACCGGGTCACCGACGACGAGGCCGACGCCTACTTCGCCACGCGGCCTCGAGGAGCCCAGATCGGCGCGTGGGCGTCTCCCCAGAGCCAAGCGCTCGCCGATCGCGACGAGCTCGAGCGCCGGGTCGCGGCGGAGGAGGAGCGGTTCCATGGCACGGAGGTGCCGCGTCCGCCGCACTGGGGCGGCTACCGCCTCACCCCCGACACGATCGAGTTCTGGCAGGGCCGGCCGTTCAGGCTCCACGACCGGTTCCGGTACCGCCGCGATCCGGCCTCGGCGACGGGATGGCGCGTCGAGCGCCTCGCTCCCTGACGACGCGATAGCCTCCCGCGCCATGGACCACGACCCGCTCCGACGCGCCAACCACGACGACATGCCCCGCGTGATCGACGAGCTCTCGAGCCTCGTGGCGATCCCGTCCGTCGGCTACGAGGGCTACGACCCTGCGAACGTCAGGGCGAGCGCGGAACGCACGCGCGACATCCTGCGCGACTCCGGCGTCGACGCCGGCCTGCTCGAGGTCGGCGGCGGCCATCCGGCCG
>JBKOUM010000184.1:0-13650 GCA_046723385.1 Actinomycetota bacterium | reverse complement strand
GGCGGCGGCACCGGGCGCTTCACGGCCGCCAAGGTCGACGCCTCCGACGCCGCCGCCGTCGCCGAGCTCTGCCGGGCGGAAGGGATCACGCACGTGCTCAACGCCGTCGACCCGCGGTTCGTGATGCCGATCTTCGACGCGGCCTTCGACGCGGGTGCGGCCTACCTGGACATGGCGATGTCGCTGTCGAAGCCCAACCCCGACGAGCCGTACGCGAAGACGGGGATCAAGCTCGGCGACGAGCAGTTCGCCAAGGAGAAGGACTGGGAGGATCGCGGGTTGCTGGCGCTCGTCGGGATCGGCGTGGAGCCCGGCCTCTCGGACGTGTTCGCACGCTACGCGGCGGACGAGCTCTTCTCCAGCATCGACGAAGCCGGGGTCCGTGACGGCGCGGACCTGGTCGTGCACGGCTACGACTTCGCGCCGTCGTTCTCGATCTGGACGACGATCGAGGAGTGCCTCAACCCGCCCGTCGTCTGGGAGAAGGAGCGCGGCTGGTTCACGCTCGCGCCCTTCAGCGAACCGGAGAGGTTCACGTTCCCCGAGGGCATCGGGCCGATCGAGTGCGTGCACGTGGAGCACGAAGAAGTCCTGTTGATCCCGCGATGGGTGGACTGCCGGCGCGCCACCTTCAAGTACGGGTTGGGCGACGAGTTCATCGAGGTGCTGAAGACGCTGCACAAGCTCGGGCTCGACCGGACGGAGCCGGTGACCGTCCGCGGACGGCAGGTGAGCCCGCGCGACGTGGTCGCCGCGAGCCTTCCGGACCCGGCCACGCTCGGACCGCAGATGACGGGGAAGACCTGCGCCGGGACGTGGGTCACGGGGACCGGGGCGGACGGGGAGGCGCGTGAGGTGTACCTGTACCAGGTCGTCGACAACGCGGAGACCTGGGGCCGGGACCAGGCGCAGGCCGTCGTCTGGCAAACGGCGCTCAACCCCGTGATCGCCCTCGAGCTCCTGGAGGCCGGCACGTGGTCGGGGGCCGGGGTGCGGGGCCCCGAGGCGTTCGCCCCGACGCCGTTCCTCGACCTGCTCAACGAGCACGGATCCCCGTGGGGGATGCAGGAGCGCACGCCCGCTCCTCGAAGCTAGGTGTCGGCGGCTCCGCCGCTCAGGTGGGGGTCATCCAGGGCCGATGCCCTTCGTGATACCGGACGGAAGGCTGTTCTTGATGAGCTTCGGGCGTGAGGAGACCGGACCCGAGGTCCGGTCTCCTCGACACCTCACGGATCTGATCGAGCCGGGGCCGCTCTTGGAAGCGACCCCGGAATGCCTCGTGGTGGCGCGGAGCGACGGGCTGATCGTCTACGCCAACCGTCACGCCGAGGAGCTCACGGGGTTCTCCCGCGACGAGCTGGTCGGGAGCTCGATCGAGTTGCTGATCGCGGCCGATCTGCTCGACCTCCCCGAGGGTTCGCTGGTCGAGGCGACGTGCCGGCGGGCCGGGCTGGCCCCGATCCCGATCCACGCGCACGTCGGGACGCTGGAGGTGCCCGAGCCCCTGCTCGTGGTGGCGCTCCGCGACGTGTCCGAGCTGCAGGCCGGCCGCGAGGCGGCCTTCGAGGCGGAGGCCAAGTACCGGTCGCTGGTCGAGCACATCCCCGCCGTGGTGTACCTGGATCCCGTCGACGAAGATGCGGCGTCGATCTACGTGAGCCCGCAGCTCCGCGACCTCCTGGGGATCGAACCCGACGTCTGGCTGAACGACTTCTACGCGTGGCGCAACCACGTCCATCCCGACGACATCGATCGCGCGTGGGAGGAGTACCAGGAGGCGTACGGCAATCACCTCCCCCTCAACCACGAGTACCGGATGGTCCACGAGGACGGCACGGTCCGGTGGGTCTTGGAGCTGGCGTTCCCGATCGACGACGAGCACGGGAACCCGTGGTTGATCCAGGGCGTGATCTTCGACATCACCGAGCGCAAGAGCGCGGAGGAGCAGGTCGCGTTCCTCGCGTACCACGACAAGCTGACCGGCCTCCCCAACCGGCACCTCTTCGAGGAGATGCTGGATCATGCGATCGCCCATGCGAGGCGTCACGACCTGGGCGTCGGCGTCCTCTACCTCGACCTCGACAACTTCAAGCTGGTGAACGACTCGCTCGGGCATCACGCCGGCGATCTGCTCCTCGCGCAGCTCGCCGACCGCCTCCGCACGTGCACGCGCGACTCCGACCTGGTCGCGCGACAGGGGGGCGACGAGTTCCTCCTTCTCCTCGGCGACCTCGAGCGAGGGATCGGTGACCCGGACACGCCCGACCCGTCGATGGTCGTGGCGGAGTCGGTCGCATCGAGGATCCGAGAGGCGCTCGAGGAACCGTTCGATCTGGCCGGAACGCCGTTCTACGCGTCCGGGTCGATCGGCATCAGCCTGTTCCCGCAGGACGCGCAGGACGGGGAGACCCTCCTGAAGAACGCCGACGCCGCGATGTACCAGTCCAAGAAGCAGGAGCCCGGCGGCCACATCGTGTTCGCGACCGGCGGGGACGACGCGATGCACAAGCTGTCGCTCACCACCCGGCTGCGCGAGGCCGTGCAGCACGATCGCTGGGTCCTCCATTGGCAGCCCATCATCGACATCGAGACCGGGATGATCGAGTCGCTCGAGGCGCTCGTTCGGTGGCGCGACCCCAGCGGCGGCCTCCTCGCGCCGGGAGAGTTCATCCCGCTCGCCGAGGAGCTCGGGCTGATCGAAGCGATCGGCGATTGGGTGATCGCGGAGCTCGCGCGCCAGCGGGCGGCCTGGGCCGCCGACGGGCTCGACCTCCGCGTCGGGTTCAACCTCTCGCCGCGCCAGCTCTGGTCCGCGCGGCTGGCCGAGAAGCTGATCGCGAAGCTCCGGGCCGGCTCCGTCGACCCGCACGACGTCGTGGTCGAGATCACCGAGTCCACGGCCATGGCGGACCCCGACCGGACCCAGAAGATCCTTGCGGAGCTGCACGCGTGGGGCTTCACGCTGGCGCTCGACGACTTCGGAACCGGCTATTCGTCGCTCGCCCGTCTGAAGCACATGCCGGTCGACGTGCTGAAGATCGACCGGGCGTTCGTCCGCGACGTCCACCGGGACCCAAGCCTCGCAAGCATGGTCCGCGCGATGATCCAGCTCGCCCAGGGGCTCGAGATGACGCCGCTCGCCGAGGGCGTCGAGACGCAGCAGGAGCTCGAGTTCCTCCGGGCGAACGGCTGCCGCCTGGCCCAAGGGTTCCTGTTCGCGAGACCCGCGCCGGCCGAGGAGATCCCCGCGCTCGTGGGCCGGAGCCTCTTGCCGGAGAGCGTCTTCGGCTGAGCCTCGCCTGAGCCGCATCGCAGCTTCGTTACCATCTGCGGACGATGGCCAGACGGTACGAGGCATCCGAGATCGAGCCCAGATGGGTCAAGGTCTGGGAGGACGAGCGTCTCTTCGAGGCGTCCGAGGACCCTTCCGACGGACGGCCCCGTTTCTACGCGCTCGACATGTTCCCGTACCCGTCGGGCGACCTCCACATGGGGCACGCGGAGGCCTTCAGCGGCGGCGACACGATCGCGCGGTTCCAGGCGATGCGCGGCCACAACGTGCTCCATCCGATCGGGTGGGACTCGTTCGGTCTCCCGGCCGAGAACGCCGCGATCAAGCGCGGGATCCCGCCCGCCGCGTGGACCGACGCCAACGTGGAGCAGCAGGCCTCGTCGTTCCGCCGGATGGGCTTCTCGTTCGACTGGACGCGCCGCCTGCAGACGAGCGACCCCGAGTACTACCGGTGGACGCAGTGGCTGTTCCTGCGGCTGTTCGAGAAGGGACTCGCCTACCGCAAGGCGTCGCCGGTCAACTGGTGTCCCAAAGACCAGACCGTCCTCGCCAACGAGCAGGTGATCCAAGGGCGCTGCGAGCGGTGCGGCACGCCTGTCGAGCGACGGGACCTCACCCAGTGGTTCTTCAAGATCACCGAGTACGCGCAACGCTTGCTGGACGACGTCGACGACCTGGTCGATTGGCCCGACCGCGTCGTCACGATGCAGCGGAACTGGATCGGACGCTCCGACGGCGCCGAGGTCACGTTCACGATCGATGAGACGGGCGAGGAGATCCCGATCTTCACGACGCGGCCGGACACGCTGTGGGGCGTCACGTTCTTCGTGTTCTCGGTCGAGCACCCGGCCGTGCGGAGGCTCGCGGAGCTGGGTGGTACCTGGGAGCAGGTCCGGCCGCTCGTCGAACAGGCGAGCCGCGTCTCGCTCGCGGATCGAGAGGCGGCGAACACCCGCGACGGCGTGTTCCTGGGCGTGCACGCCGTGAACCCGGTGAACGGCGAGAAGGTGCCCTGCTTCGCCGCGCCGTACGTCCTGACGGAGTACGGCACGGGTGCGATCATGGCCGTGCCCGCCCACGACCAGCGCGACTTCGAGTTCGCCCGGCAGCACGACCTGCCCGTGCGCATCGTGATCCGACCGCCCGGCGAGGACCCCGAGCCGGACTCGATCACCGAGGCGCTGCCGCACGACGGGGTGATGGTCAACAGCGGCCCGTTCGACGGCGAGCCGTCGCCGGCGTCGATCGCCAAGGTGACGACGTGGCTGGAGGAGGAGGGCCGCGGACGCGCCAAGGTCGAGTTCCGGCTGCGCGACTGGCTGATCAGCCGGCAGCGGTACTGGGGCGCGCCGATCCCGATCGTCCACTGCCCGACGTGCGGCAAGGTCGCGGTGCCCGATGACCAGCTCCCGGTCGAGCTCCCGGAAGACGCCGACTTCCGGCTGGGCGGGGAGTCGCCGCTCGCGCGCCATCCCACGTGGAAGCACGTGTCGTGTCCGTCGTGCGGCGGCGCCGCCGAGCGCGACACCGACACGATGGACACGTTCGTCGACTCGTCGTGGTACTTCTTCCGGTACTGCTCGCCGGGCGACGAGGACGGGCCCTTCCGCCCGGAGGACGTCGAGCGATGGATGCCCGGCGGCCAGTACACCGGTGGGGTCGAGCACGCGATCCTGCACCTCCTGTACTGCCGGTTCATCACGAAGGCCCTGTACGACATGGGGATGATCGGGTTCGTGGAGCCGTTCCCGAAACTGATGAACCAGGGCCAGGTGATCTTCGGCGGGGCGTCGATGTCCAAGTCGAAGGGCAACATCGTCGAGCCGATGCCGCTCGTGGAGCGTTGGGGCGCCGACACGATGCGCCTGATGATGCTGTTCGCAGGCCCGTTCGAAGACGACATCGACTGGAAGCTGATCGCGGGAGATCCCGATCGCCGGCCCGGCGTGACGTCGTGGCTCGGACGCGTGTTCGCCGCGGTGGGGGAGGCGATCGAGCGCGGCGACGCGGTGCCCGAGCCGCCGGGGCTCGTGCGTGCGACGCACAAGGCGATCAAGGGTGTGACCGAGGACGCCGAACGGTTCCGCTTCAACACCGCGATCTCGAAGCTGATGGTGCTGACGAACGACATGCGAACCGCTCTCGACGCCGGGGCGGGAGCGCTCGGCGCGGCCCGCGCCCTGACGCTGCTGCTCGCCCCGTTCGCGCCGTTCGCGGCCGAGGAGCTGTGGAGGGTCGAGTTGGGTGAGCCCGAGTCGACGTGGCGGGCTTCCTGGCCGACGTTCGACCCTGCGCTCGTCGTGGAGGAGACGGTGACGCTCGTCGTCCAGGTCGACGGCAAGGTGCGGGACAAGCTGGAGGTTCCGGCCGACATCGGCGAGGCCGACGCCCTCACCGCGGCACGCTCGTCCGCGGGCGCGCGGCGCGCGCTGGATGGGCGCGAGGTGATCAAGGAGATCGTCCGCGCCCCCAAGCTCGTGAACCTGGTGACGCGGACGACCTGAGCGTCCCTCTTCCTCATCGTGACGCCGGTCACGGTGGCGGCACCGAGGCCCGCGTAGCGTCTGGCGCATGTCGCTCCGGGAACGCCTGGACACGCTGTCGCGCGGAGAGCTCGCCGGGCTGATCGTCGTCCTCGTCGCGACCCTGGCGGGCGTCGGGTTCTGGTACTCGCGCTCGCTGCCCAAGCCGATCCAGATCGCGGAGACGCCGGCGCCGGCCGTGGCGGCGCCGGCGTCTCCCACCGTCGCCGGAGCGTCCGCGTCCGGCGCCTCGGCCGCTCCCGCGGAGCTGATGGTCGACGTCGCCGGACTCGTCAGGGAGCCGGGCGTGTACGCCTTCGAACCCGGATCTCGGGTGATCGACGCGATCGATCGGGCGGGCGGCGCCAAAGCGGGCGCCGACCTCACGCTGCTCAACCTCGCCGCGCCGCTCATCGACGGTCAGCAGATCCTCGTACAGAAGGAAGGCGCGGCGGCCCCGGGAACCTCGGGTGTTCCCGGCGTGGGCGGCGCGACGCTCGTCAACATCAACACCGCCGACCAGACCACGCTCGAGACGCTCAACGGCGTCGGCCCCGCCCTGGCGACCGCGATCATCCAGTACCGGACCGAGCACGGCCCCTTCACGACGGTCGATCAGCTCGACGACGTCTCCGGGATCGGTCCGGCGACGCTCGAGAAGCTGCGACCCCAGGTGACGGTGTGAGTCCGTGGGGTCCTGGGGAGCCCCGCTCGCTGCGTGCGCGTTCTGGGCCGGTCTGCTGGCGTGGGACGGCAGGCCCGCCGCTCTTCGGGGGTGGCCCGCGTGGGCCTGGCTCGTCGCCGGCCTCGCGACCCTCGCCGCCGCCTGGATCGCGGCCCCCAGAACCGGTGCGGGCGACGCGCTCGCCAGGGCCGGTCTCGCGGCGGACGAGCCCGCACCGCGCCCTCGCGCTCCTCACGGTCGGGGTCTTCGTGTGCGGGGTGGGCTGGGGCGGCGTGGCGCAGACTCGCCGTGAGGGTTCGCTCCTCGGCCGGCTCGCGCCGCGATCGGTCGCCGTGATCGGGTCCCTGCGAGAGGACCCGGTCGTGAGCGCGTTCGGATGGCACGGCCTCGTCGACGTGACCCAGGTGACGTGGCGGGACGGTGCCGCGTCGCTCCGGGAGACCCTGTGGGTCGACGGCGACGGTGACCTCCCTGAGGCGGTCCGAGCCGACCGGCTCCAGATCCGAGGCACTCTCCAGATCCCCGACGATCCGGGCTTCGTCGACGCGCTTCATCGACGCGGACTCTCGGTCGCGCTCCGGGCCGGCGAGGTCGACCGGATCGGGCCTGCGACCAACCCGTTCGTCCAGATGACGCAGGTGGTCCGTGCGTTCGTCGGCGCCACGATCGAGCGCATCTTCCCGCCGCCCGAGGACGGGCTCCTGCTCGGGCTCGTCCTTGGCGATGCATCCCGGCTGGATCCGGTCACGACGCGCGCGTTCCAGTCGACCGGGCTCAGTCATCTCCTGGTCGTCTCGGGGGAGAACGTCGCGATGGTGCTCGCGCCCGTGCTCGCATTCGCCGGCGCGCTTCGGCTGGGCCGGGTGACCCGGTTCTCGCTCGGCATCGGAACCGTATTGCTGTTCGTCGTCCTGACCGGCGCCGAGCCGAGCGTCCTCCGCGCCGGCGTGATGGCGACGATCGCGCTGACCGGGGTCCTGCTGGGTCGACCGCGGGCCACATCCGTCGTGCTCGCCGTCGCCGTGCTGCTCCTGCTCGTGCTCGACCCCTGGTTGATCTACGCGATCGGTTTCCAGCTCTCGGTCGCCGCCACCGCCGGCATGGTCGTGCTCGCGACCCCGATCGCCGATCGACTGCGCCGCGTGCTGCCCACGCCGGTGGCCCTCGCGGCGGGCACGACGACGGCCGCCCAGATCGGCGTCACGCCGTTGCTCCTGTTCCACTTCCACGAGGTCCCCGGCGTGACGATCCTGGCGAACCTCGCCGCGTTCCCGGCCGTCTCACCGGCGCTGCTGCTCGGGATCGTCGCGTCCGTGCTCGGACTCGTGTGGCTCCCGCTCGGGAAGCTCGTCTCGCTGCTGGCCCTCATGCCCATGCGGTACCTCCGGACGGTCGCGAGCGTCCTCGCCAGAGCGCCGGTGGCGTGGATCACCACCGGCGGTGGGCCGGCCGTGCTGATCGTCGGGGGCGCCGTGTTCGTCGCCGTCGCGGTGTGGCTCCGGTCCGGCCGGCGCGTCCCCCGACCGGCCACCGTGTGCATCGTCGCGGCATTGCCGCTCCTCGTCTGGTCGACGGCCGTCGGCGCCGGCCCGCCGTCGTCGATCACGGCTCGGTTCCTCGATATCGGTCAGGGGGACGCGACGTTGATCCAGAGCCCGAGCGGCGCCACCGTCCTGATCGACGCCGGGCCCGACCCCGACCTCGCCGCGCAGAAGCTCGAGGCCCTCGGGATCAAGCGGCTGGACGCCGTGATCGCGACTCACGCCCACCTCGATCACATCGAGGGCATGCCCATGGTGCTCGCGCGCTTCCCCGTCGGCGTCTACTACGACCCCGCGTGCCACGACCACGCGGCGGTGATGTTCCCGATCGCGCAGGCGCTCGCTGCGGCGGGCGTCCCGGTTCGGTCCGCCCGCGTCGGCCAGACGATCACGGTCGGCGACCTCGCGTTCCACGTCCTCGGGCCCGACCGCTGCTGGTCGGGTTCCCACTCCGATCCCAACAACGACTCGGTGGTCTTGCAGCTCGACGCGGCCGGCACCACGTTGTTGATGACAGGGTGCGCCGAGCGCGAGGCCCAGCAGGTGATGCTCGACGCCGGCGTCGTCCCGGACATCGACGTGCTCCGCGTGCCACACCACGGAGGGGACACGTCGTTGCCCGAGTTCATCCAGGCGCTCTCGCCGCAGATCGCGGTGATCTCCGTCGGTCAGCCCAACCCCTATGGGCATCCCAACCCGAACGCGCTCGCCGAGCTCGACGGCGTCGGCGCGCAGATCTGGCGGACCGACCAGCACGGGACGATCACGATCAGCTTCACAGGTGAGGGGCCGTTGGTATCCGCCGAGCGATGACGCCCCGAGCGCATCTCTCCGACCGCGTGCGCCGAGTGCCTTCGGGATCGAGGGCTCAGGGCAGCAGGGCTCTCAGTTGTCGACCGTGGCCGTTCCGTACTGCGGGCGCCCGGCGGGCCGGTACACATGGATCGTCACCCCGCTCGGGGTGACCGCCTGCGATCCGACCAGCTCGAGCGCGATGTCGGGGCCGGTTTCGGGGAACAGCCGCGTGCCCTGACCGACGACCACGGGGAAGGTGAACAGGTTGATCTCGTCGACGAGGTCGTTGTCGAGCAGCCACCGGAACAGGGCGCCGCTGCCGTGCACCTGAAGCTCGCGTCCCGGCATGGCTTTCAGCTCGCCGATGGCAGCCTCGACGTCACCGGAGAGGACGGTCGTGTTCGCCCAATGTGGGTCGATGAGTGTGGTCGATGCCACGTACTTGGGCCGCGTGTTCAACGCCGTCCAGATCGGGCTGTCGCCCGGATCGTCCCACGTTCCCCAGGAGCCTGCGAAGACCTCGTACGTGCGCCGGCCGAACAGGAACGCGTCGGCGCGCTGGTAGATATCGTCCATGACCGTCCCGGCTTCGTCGTCGAAGTGGGCCCATCCGCCGCGCTCGAACACTTCGCGCTCGTCCTCGTCCGCCCCGCCTGGCCCTGCATCACTCCGTCAACGGAGACCTGCGTGGTGGTCGTCAGCTTCATGGTCGCGGCTCCCTTCTCGTCCAGTTGGTCTCCAGTTGGTCGTCGTTCGGTCGGAGCGGCGCTACCTGAACATACCGACGGTGGGGTGGGTGCAAGGAGACGTGAAGTCACCGAACTCAGCATCCCGGCAACTCAGTCGATCTCGGCGTTGGCGTGAGGTCACCGTGTCGATCCCGTGCGGCAACGATTCGGACCGAGGTCCGGCGTGCCACGGTGACTTCGTGCTCCGCGACGTGCAGTATCCGACACCTGGATTCCGGTTGGCCTGACCCCGCCGGTGGTCGTGGGGCGGCGGTCTGGCTCGGTTACCGATCCACTCGTGTGGTCGTTGCTCTGTGTCTATCGTGATGGTGATCGTCGGGTACTTCCTCTTGCGTCAAGTCTTCCGACGCAGAGGTGCTCTTCAAAGCAGCAAGCTGAACGGTTGCTATTGGGGCCGGGCGTCTTCGAGCCGTGGACCCTCATTTCCAACCCGGCACGCGCCCCGCTTGTTCGATCCATTCGTGCATCTGCGGTCCCTGTGCCTCCTCGAGGGTGGTCAGCTTGACGTAGCGACTCCGGTCGGTGGTTCCAAGTGGTGGAGGAGGGTCGAAGTCCGCGCCGCCGAAGAAGACGACGTTCACGGAGACGGCGTAGGCGGCCATCTCGATGATCCACCCGAGTTCTGGCACCCCGTAGTACGCGTTCTTCCACTTGATGGCGTACTGGAGCCCCGGGATCGTCTCGCGGATCGATCCGTCAAGCCGCTCGACGATGGGATGCATCACCGGTATCACGAGCCTGATCATCCAGTCCTCGATCTCGGCGTGGCTATCCGTTGGCACGGGCGGCTCTTTGGTCGTGATCGGCTTGCGTGTCTTCTTCCCCATCGCGCATCCTCTCTCCGCAGAACCCGTCGATCCGCTCTGCAGCGTCGGACTCCGGTATCGACAGCCTAGGGTCGAACACACCGACCGACACGACCTTGTATGTCGCTGAGATCGCGGGAGCGTGTGTGCTTATCACTGGCCGGGTGGGTGGCTGGCCTATACGTAGCCGCAGTCTCGATGCTGCTCCTGCTCGTGTGGATGATCTCCGGAGCGTGGTTGCTGATCGCGGGCGTCGCCTCGGGTGCCGCCGATCGCCGGGGAACTCCGTAAGGAGCGGCTCGATCCGCAGCGGCTGTGCCTGCCGAGCAGCGTCGATCGGAAGCCATTCGACAAGCGTCACGAGCCCGATCACTGTGCGGAGCGCGTCACCACACGAATGGAATGAGCCGTTTCCGGCCCGCGGAATAGGACGTGTACGCATCGCCGAGCGTCGACGAGAGAGCCGCCTCTTCGACACGGATGCGATACGCAAGGCCGGCCAGGGAGAGGACGATCATGGCAGCGAGGCTGACCCAGTTCGCATACACAACGATGGCGATCCCCGACAGGATCAGGAGCAGGCCCGCATAGCTCGGATGCCGCACCACGCGGTATGGGCCGGATCCGATCACGCGCTGATCCGGGCTGGTCATGACGCTGAAGGTGAAATAGCTGCCCAGGGTCCTGAAGCACGACCAGCGCAGCCCGATCCCGGTCCAGGTGATCAGCACCCCGATGCAGAAGGTGACGGCTCCGTCGGGAAGGGCGGCGGACGTGAGCCTGTTCGAGGCCAGTGCGGCGAGCACGAAGGCTCCGATCACGCACAGACGGAGGATGAGCGCGCTGCCCTGATCCGCGGGAGTGGCATCGGGCCTTCGAACGAACGCCTGACGGACCTCGACGACGGCCCACACCACCAGACCGCCCACGAACAGGGTGGTCGCGAGGGGCCGACCCACGAAGTACGGGGTCAGGCCCTCATCGCTCATTTCCCCGACCGTAGCGCGCTGGCAGCGCTTCGACCTGAGGTCTTCGGGATGTCGCGATTCAGGGCGGGTTGACGGCCCTGCACGCCTGACGACAGTCGTATCGGGAAGCCATCGACACGGGGGCGGTGATGCGAATGGCTGCTGAGACTCCGACGATCGTCCTCGTACACGGTGCCTGGGCTGACGCGACGGGCTTCGGAGATCCGCGCCTTGCAGGGCAGCGGGCACACCGCGATCGGGTTCGGCAACCCGCTTCGTGATCTTGCCGGCGATGCGGTCTACCTCGCCGAATTCCTGACCACCATTCGCGGTCCGATCGTGCTGGTCGGTCACTCATACGGCGGCAACGTCATCTCCACCGCCGCCATCGGCAACGATCAGGTGCGGGGCGCTCGTCTATTTCAACGGTTGGATGTGCGACGTTGGCGAGAGCCAGCAGCAACTCCTCGAGAGGTTCGAAGGCAGCCTCGTAGGGCCTTCGATCAGGCCCGTTCCGTTCACCAACCCGGACGGTAGCGAAGGCACCGACCTCTACCTCGCCCCCGAGGCTTTCGCCGCTGATGTCGATCCTGACACGGCCGCGGTGATGGCGGCGGCGCAGCGGCCATATGCGGCAGCCGCGTTCGCAGCAACGCCGGCGGCTCCGCCAGCGTGGAACACACTGCCGTGCTGGTACTTGCTCGGTTCCGAGGACAAGGCGATCCCGCCGGAGCTCCAGCGCTTCATGGCCGAGCGCGCCGACGCGACGGTCGTGGAGGTGCCGGCTTCGCACGTCTCGTTCGTGTCGCAGCCCGAGGCGGCGACCCAGCTCATCCTGCAGGCGGTCGAGGCGACGGCGGGAGCTGGCTAACTCGCCCGTCGCCTGCTGAGTGGACACGCTGGCACGGGAAGATCACGATCAGCTTCACGGGTCAGGGGCCGGTGGTAGCGTCCGAGCGATGACGGCGTCGCGATCCTCGGTCTCCCTCCTGTGGGGCGAGGATGCGTACCTGCTCCGCCAGGCGGCATTCCAGATCGCCGGCGACCGGCGCGTCACGGAGATCGACGCGGCCGAGTGGCGAGGGAGCGAGCTGCAGGACCTGGCGACCCCGTCGCTGTTCGGCGAGCCGCGTGCCCTGATCGTGACCGACCTGCGCTCGCTCCCCAAGGACGCGATGACCGAGCTGGCCGCCTACCTGGCGTCGCCCGATCCGGACGCACCGCTCGTGCTCTGCTGCACGGTGGCCGAGCGAGGGAAGCCGCCGGCCGCGCTGCTCAAGCTCGTCGAGCCCGTCGGCACGGTGACGCACGTCCAGCTCCAACGGAAGGACCTCGAACCCTGGCTGGTTCAGACGGGGAAGGCCACGGGCGTGGACCTCACCGGTCCCGCGGCGCGCGCGCTCGTCGACACGATCGGGCTCGAGGCGGCGCAGCTCGCCGGCGCCGTGGCGCAGCTTGCGGGAGCGTTCCCCGGTCAGCGGATCGGCCCGGTGGAGATCCAGCGCCAGTTCCGCGGCTTGGGCGAGCAGAAGACGTGGGACCTCTGCGACAAGGCGTTCGGCAAGGACCTGCCGGGCGCGATCCGGTCCCTCCGCGCGATCGAGGAGGGCGGCGACGAGGCGCTGATGGTGCTCGGGGGGATCGCCGCGCGGCTCCGCGACCTGATCAAGGTCCGCTCGCTGCCCGACAAGCTCCCGTCGGCGCAGCTCGCCAAGGCCGCCGGCCTGCGTTTCGACTGGCAGGCCCGCCGGTACCTGCAGCAGGCGCGGAACTTCTCGATCGAGCAGCTCGTGTCGATCCACGGACGGATCGTCGAAGCCGACAAGGCCCTGAAGTCGGGCGCGACCGGTGACGTGGTGATGCCCGACCTGATCGCCGCGATCGCGGCCTGAGGCGTTACGTAGCGGCGGCGGCGTTGACCTGGCGTGCGAGCCGGCTCTTCTTGCGGGCCGCCGTCTTCTTGTGGAGCACGCCCTTGGCCGCCGCCTTGTCCAGGGCACGCGCCGCTTCGCGCTGCTGCGCGGTCGCGGCCTCGGCGTCGCCCTCGGCCACCGCGGCATAGACCTTCTTGGTCGAGGTCCGGAGCGCGCTCTTCACGCCCTTGTTCCGCTCGCGGCGCACCTCGTTCTGCTTGTTCCGTTTGATCTGCGACTTGATGTTGGCCATACGGGTCGAGGAGTCTACCAGCGGGTCTTCCGGCCGCCGAAGCCCCGTTGCGCCCGAGCGGCTCCGATGGTACGGTCCACCCCTTCCACGACCGTGGAACCGACCCCAGGGAGGTGGCTCGATGAC
>JBKOUM010000113.1:0-8997 GCA_046723385.1 Actinomycetota bacterium | reverse complement strand
CCGCAGGGGTTCGTCCGCGCGGTCGCCGCGATCGGCGACCGCGCGGCCGCCCGCTCCCGCCTTGAGGAGTACCGCGCCGCGGGGGCCGACCTCCCCGTCGTCTACCCGGCGCTCGTCCGCGGGATCGCCCCTTCGCGGAGTGCCCTCGGGACCCTGGAGGCGTTGGCGCCGAAGGCGTCGGCCGACCCCGCCCCCACCACCGGGCCAACGCGGTAGGATTTCAACGGTCAACACCGTAGAAACAGGTGAAAAAGGGGGAGGCCGATGACCTACACGATCTGCGAGCCCTGCATCGACGTGAAGGACCGGGCGTGCGTGGACGAGTGTCCGGTCGACTGCATCTACGAAGGCCCCCGCATGCTGTACATCCAGCCGGACGAATGCGTCGACTGCGGGGCCTGCGAGCCGGTCTGCCCGGTGACCGCGATCTTCTACGAGGACGACGTCCCCGGCGAGTGGAAGCAGTTCACGCCGATCAACGCCGAATGGTTCGCCGACAACGTGTCGGGCCTGGGCTCCCCTGGGGGCGCCGCACAGGTCGGCCCCGCGGCCGTCGACCATCCGGTGGTCGCGGGCTGGGAAGCCGTCTAGCTCTCGATCCGGCCCGTCGTCTCGGGCTGGGGAGCGGTCGCGCTCCGGCCCGTCGTCTCGAGCTGGGAAGCCGACTCGGTCACGGGGATCGCCGGCTCCGCCGGCAGGAACACGCGGAAGGACGCCCCGCCGCCGTCGCGTTGCTCGACCCACGCACGCCCGCCGTGGAGCTCGGCGAACCGCTTGACCAAGGTCAGCCCCACGCCGACGCCCGGTGAGTGCTGGGGCGCGTCGGGTCCCTGTCGGAACGGTTCGAAGATCGCCTCGGTCAGATCGAGCGCCACGCCTGGTCCATCGTCCTCGATCGTGATCAGCGCGCCCTCGGGCTCCTCGCGGACCCCGATCCAGACGATCGACGTCGAAGGCGTGTGCCGGACGGTGTTCGCGAGGAGGTTCTCGATGATCCGCTCGACCTTCGCCCCGTCGATCGGGATCGTCACGGAGGCGATGTCGGTCCGAAGGCGCGAGTCGGCGATCAGATCCGATTCAGCGACGACGCGCTGGACGAGGGCGCCGACGTCGGTGGGCCGGAGCTTGGGGGTCACGATCCCTCGGGCGAGCCGGTCGAGGTCGAGCAGGTTCGTCACCAGCCGATCCAGGCGCCTCGCGTTGTGCGCGATCCGTCGCGCCAGGTCTTGCGATTCGGCGGCCTCCAGGTGCACGTCGCCGCGTTCGAGCGTGATCGCGAGCCCCAGGATCGCGGCGAGCGGTGTCCGGAGGTCGTGCGAGACGGCCTGGAGGAACGTGTTCTTCATCTCGTCCAGCGCGCGGAGGCGCGTCGCGGCTTCGCGCTCGACCTCGAGCGCGCGGGACAGCTGCTCCTCGGCGTGCTTCCGCTCGGTGATGTCGAGGAGGAACCCCTGCCAGAATGGCGGCCGTCCCTCGATCTCGACCCGTTGCGATCGGTCCTGTACCCAGACGATCCGGCCGTCCTTCGCGATCATCCGGTATTCGAGCGAGAGCTCGCTCGCTCCGTTCGTGTTGCTCGCGACGTCGGCAGCGAGGACGCGCTCGCGGTCATCCGGGTGGATCGTGCGGGTCCAGAGCGTCGGATCGGCCAGCACCTCTTCGGTCGTGTAGCCGAACAGCACGTCCTGCCGAGGCGAGATGTACGTGGTCCGGGAGGCGGTCGGAGAGTTCGGGTCGAACTCCTGCGTGTAGATCACCGCGGGGTTCTTCTCCACGATCGTCCGGAACTTCTCCTCGGCCTCGCGGAGCTGGCGCTCGGCGTCGAACCGTTCGGAGATGTCGAGCATGAAGCCCTGCCACCAGCCCTCGCCGCCGGGGCTCTGGACCCACGTGGCCTCGTCGTGCACCCACGTATAGGTCCCGTCTTTCCGCCGGAGCCGGTAGTCCACGGAGAACGGCTCCAGCGTGGCGTCCGAGCGGGCGTTCGCGTCGGCGACCGCTGCGGCGTCGGAGGCGTGGATGTGCTCGAGCCAGAAGGTGAACCTCGATCCCCATTCCTCGGTGGTGTAGCCGAACAACGTTTGGATCTGCGGGCTGACGTAGAAATCGTCCGGGTGCGCGCCCCTGCCCTCGCGGTAGACGACGGCGGGGAGGTTCTCCACGGTCGCACGGAACACACGCTCGGTGGCTCGCACCTGCTCCTCGGCGTGCTTCTGCGCGGTGATGTCGAACAGGAACCCCTGCCAGAAGCCCGAACCGTCGGCCGAGGGGACGAAGACGGCCTCGTCGTGGAGCCAGACGTACTCGCCGTCCGCCCGTCGGAACCGGTACTCGGCCACGAACGGCTCCAGGTCCAGGTTGGAGCGCTCGTCGTACGCCGCGATCGCCGAACGGTCGTCGGGGTGGATCCGGTCGACCCAGAAGTCCGGGGTCCAGATCCATTCGTCAGGGGTGTACCCGAACAGCTGCTCGACGGTCGGACTGATCCACAGCTCCTCGGGCGCGTTGTCGGGAGACTCGACGTACACGACCGCGGGCATATGGTCGACCAACGCTTGGAGCCGGTCCTGCGTCCGGCGAAGCCGCTCCTCCGCCTCCATCCGCTCGGTGATGTCGACCATGACGCCCTGCCACAGCAGGGGTGTTCCGTCCGCCTCGCGGATCAGGTGGGATTCGTCGTGGAACCAGACGACGCGCCCGTCGCGCGCGATCATGCGGTACTCCTGGAGGTATGGCTCACCGGTGTCCCCCGTCCGTTGCGATTCCGCGAGGACCGCCTCACGATCGTCCGGGTGGATCGTCGTCAGCCAGAACCCCGGATCGGCCCAGTCCTCGGGGGAGAACCCGAGGATCTGTTCGATCTGCGGACTGACGTAGGCGACCGAGGTCGCCTGATCGTGGCCGGTCGGCCACGGAGCCTCCTGGTACGTGACCGCGGGCGTGTTCTCGACGATCGCCCGGTACCGCTCCTCCGCGAAGCGCACCTGCTCCTCGGCTTCTTTCCGCTGCGTGACGTCGAACATGAACCCCTGGAAGAAGGCGACGGACCCGTTGTCGCGGAGCACCGTGGTCGACGTGTCGTGCACCCAGACCCAGCGCCCGTCCGCGTGTCGCATCCGGTAGACCTCGTCGAACGGCTCGAGGTCGTCGACGCTGAACGCGTCCCGTGCGCGCAGCTCCGCGAGATCGTCGGGGTGCATGACCTCGAACCAGAAACTGGCATCCTGCGTGAATCGCTCGGGTGGATACCCGAGGACCTGTTCGATCTGGGGGCTGACGAACGACACCGTCGCCCCGTTCCCCGGGGCTCCGCCCGTAGGCTCATCGATGTACACGACGGCCGGGATCGCCTCGACCATGCTGCGGTACCGCCGCTCGGCATCCTGCAGCAGACGCTCGGCCTCCTTCCGGGCCGTGACGTCGATCATGAATCCCTGGAAATGCGTCGGCGATCCGTCGGGACCGACCACGGGGGTCGTCGTGTCGTGGACCCAGACCCAGCGACCGTCGGCACGCCGCATCCGGTACTCCTCGTCGAACGTCACCCCATCCTGCCCCGTCGCCGACGCCGCCTGCTCCATCCGCGCGCGGTCCTCCGGGTGCACGAGCTCGAACCAGAAGTGTGGGTCTTCGAGGAACCGCTCGGAGCCGTAGCCAAGCAACGCGTCGATCTGCGGGCTGACGAACGTCATGCGGACGCCGTCGGGCTCCTTCACGTCGAGGTACGTGATCGCGGGGATCCGTTCCACCACGCTGCGGTACCGGAACTCCGCCGACGCGAGCCTCGCCTCTTGCCGGTGGCGGGCGATCGCGGCGCCCAGGAGCGCCGCCGCCGTTCGGAGCGCGTCCAGATCGCTCACCGTCCAGTCGCGGACGTCCTCGCAGTCGTCGAAGCCGACGCATCCCCAGAGTCCGCCGTCGACCGTGATCGGGAAGTACGCGAGCGAGACGATCGATTGGGTCCGAAGGACCGATCGTTCTTCTTCGGGGAACGACTCGACCGCTCCGACGACCGCCTCACCGTGGCCCATGCGTTCGATCCACCGTGAATAGCTCGGGTCCCAGGCGATCCCGTCGACGACCGGGTCACCACGGTAGGACCGCGTCCCCTGAGCGCACCACTCGGCCGCGATGTGCATCGTGAGCGCGCCGTCCGCATCCACGTTGCGGATCAGGTGCACGCGGGACACGTCGGCGGCCACGCCGAGCCGATCGAGGACCTCGAGGGCCACGTCGTGCCAGTCGCTCGCGAGCAGCAGCCGCTCGGCAGCGAACGCCACCGCCTCCAAGACGGCGTCGCGACGCGGCGGCGCCGCCTGCACGGCGCGAGCCGTCTCGACCATCTGCCGGGTGCCTCCTCGCAACAGGATCCGTTGCAGCGGTGCGTGGCTCGGGACGAGCCGCGCATCCCTCGATCATCGGCGGGTGGACCGAGGGGGTGAATCGGGTTCGCGGGGGGACGGATCGGGTCCGCGGGGGGTCGTGGCTAGTCCCGATGGACTACGAGGACGCCTGCTCGACGGCCTCGTCGGGGGGTGCGGGGATCAGACCGGGCGTCGACCCGGCGGTGGCGAGCTCGGCGGCCGTCGGCCACCGCTCACGGGACTTCTGCGCCAGGCGGAACATCAGCTCCACAGCCTTTGGGTCTTCATCCATCGCCCGTTTCGACTCGATCACGCCCTCGGCGATCGCCCGGTCCCAGATCTGCTGGCCGAGCTCGGTGCGAACGATCGAGAGGGTCCACCCCCCCTCCTGTCCGAGCCCACCGAACGAGATGTCCGCGTGCTCGGCCGCGAAGTCCGGGCAGCGCAGGCATCCCGGGCGCGTGAATCGGTGCGACTTCTTGAGCGAGTAGGTGATCTCGTCACCGGTGTCGGTGTAGAAGAGCAGCTTGCCCTTGATGTTGACGCGAGCCAGGTGATCCAGGTCGAGCCCCAACTCGTTCTGCGCGATCTCGACCATGAGTCCGTCGTACGTGAAGGACTTGGAGCACAGAAGGCCGAACGTCCAGGCGATCTTCTTCCGCCACTTGTTCACCCGGCGGACCTCCATCACCCCGGTCACCGAGGTCTGGCACCCCATCCCGACGAGCGCGACCTTCGAGAGGCCCATCTCGGCCGCCTTCAGCAGGGCGAGAGGGTTGGCGCTGTACGTGTAGCGGCTCCCCGCGGCCGCCAGGACGCCTTCGCGGTCGGTCACGACGGCGGGCTCACAGTCCCACTGACGCTCGTCGGAGAGCACCGACGTCGCCGCGCCGTCGATCATGCCGTTGTCGAGTCCCCAGATCAGCAGGGCGGAGACGACGCCACCGTCCTGACCCTGCATCAGGGCCTCGGGCGAGGTCGCGCGGGCCAGGTAGATCTCGCGGTATTGCCCGATCAGCTCTTCGGGCTTGTGGACCTGCCCGAACATCAGCTGGTCGATCTCGGACTCCCATTCGCGGAAGCGCGGGCAGGCGAGCGTGCAGAGCGAGCAGCCGCGGTCGCCGTGCGTGCACACGTCGGGGCCGTCCTCCTGGAGCTGGACGGGCTTGTTGTCCTCGTAGGCCAGGACGTGGAACGGGCAGGCGACGATGCAGGCGGTGCAACCGGTGCAGAGACCGCTGGTGACGACCTCGTCGTACAGGTCCTTCCACTGAGTCGTGTCGGCCTTGGGCATCCTCGGCGCAGGATACCGGTCGCCCGGGCGTCAGATCCCGAACGACTCGCCGCAGGCGCACTCGTGGATCGCCTGCGGGTTGCGCACCTTGAGGCCGCCGCCCATCAGCGCCCCATCGAAGTCGAGCGTCGACCCCGCCACGATGGGCACGCTCTTGGGGTCGATCACGACGCGGACGTCGTCGGTGCCGGGCACCACGGTGTCGTCCGCGTTCGGGGTGTCGGCGAAGCCGAGCTCGTAGGAGAACCCTGAGCACCCACCCGCGACGACGCGAAGCCGCAGGAGGGCCTGGGCGTGACCTTCCTTGGCCGCGAGCTGTCGGATCTTGCGCGAGGCGGCGTCGGTGACGGTGATCGGGGCGTCGGTGACGGCGGGGGTTCCCATGACCCACCCAGGATAGCGCCGGCTCGCGCCGAACGCTGCGGATCACTTCTTGATGAAGAGGTACCAGATCGCGTACCCGGCGAGCACGAAGCCACCGAGCAGGATCCAGATGATCAGCGCCCCACCCGCTGCGATGGTGCCCAGGACGTCACCCCCCTCCGGCCGAGGGCCGGACGTTACCTCTTCGAGGGGTGGCTCGCGAACGCGTCCCGCTCTGCCATCGCGCGGTGGAGCTCGGAGACGATCGGCCGGTCCTCCACCTTCACCCCCCCGAGGCGCGCGCGCAGGGCGCTGTTGTCGCGGAACGGGGGACGGTACGGCTCGGTCTCGAGCCACAGGTCGGACGGGTGCTCGGTGAGCATCGACATCGCTGGTTGGTCCTTCCTTCGGGGCCGACGGGTTGAGGTCGGAGCGTACGGGGCCTCGCGGGTGGCTCCTACGGTCGGTCGGTCACCCGTCCCGTGCGTTGGTCGGCTTCCCCCGGACCGGTCGGCCGGGGTCGGAGACAGGGGGCCGAAGGTCCTACCCCATCCGGGGGAGCCGGCCGGAAGCGAGCCGCCGAGGCTCCCGGCGTGAGAAGATGGGGTGCACGTCCCGAAGGCCCTCTTGGCCTCGACGGACGGAGGGCCCTTGAACGGGAAAGACTTCTACAAGACCGAGTCGGGAACGATCTTCCGTGTGCTGAAGGAGCCCGAGGGGCACCTGGAGGTCGAGCTGCTCGAAGCCTCGTCGTGGCGGACGGCCCCCGTGGGGATGGCGGGCCTCAGGATCGCTCGCGGCACGAAGCGACTCACCGCCCGACAGATCGAAGCGCTGCCGGAGTGAACCTCTCGCTTCGAGGCTCAGCCTTGAGCGAGGGGATGGCGCGTCGAGGGCGGTGTGTGCAGCCAGCAGGTCTCCGACGTGTTGTACGTGGACAGGACCGTCGGGCAGTCCGCGTGGGAGCAGTGCCGGCCCTTCCTCGATCGAGCGAGTGAGTCGCGGCCCTTCGTCGGCGTCCCGAACAGCGCTTTGGTCCGCGAGGTCTTCATCTGGTGGCCCTGGTGGTGGCCCTCGAGTTCGCGGCTCGACCCTGGTTCTTCCTCGCCACGCCGTCCCCCTTCCGGGGTTTCCTCTGGGTTCGGCCCTCGGTTCGGCCCTCGGAGCGGCCCCCGGCACGTTCGAACTCCGCGTGCAGCCGGAGCTTCCTCGCGAAACGACCGACGTCGAATCGTTGCTGCGGGGTCACGAACGTCACGCCCTCGCCGCCGCGGCCGGCGCGTGCCGTCCGCCCGACCCGGTGGATGTAGTCCCGCTCGTCAGTGGGGGCGTCGAAGTTGATCACGTGCGTGATGTCGTCCAGATCGAGGCCGCGCGCAGCGACGTCGGTGGCGACGAGCACGTCGTTGAGCCCGGAGGCGAACCGTCCGAGCGCGCGCTCCCGCTGCGGCTGTGACATCCCTCCGTGGAGTTCGCCCGCGCGGAACCCTTCTCGGCGCAGGTTCTTGGCCAGGCGGTCGGCTCCGTGCTTCGTCCGCACGAACACCAACGTGAGCCCGCGATCTGCGGCGAGCTCCCGGATGAGCGCTCGCGTCTTCGACGCCGCATCCACCACGATGAAGCGATGCGTCGCATCGCTCAGGTGGAGTCCCGCCTCGCCGACCTCGTGGAGTACCGGGTCACGCGTGAACCGGGCGGCGAGTCTCCCGACCTCGCCGTCAAGCGTGGCGGAGAAGAGCATCGTCTGTCGCTCGGGCCGGAGCATCTCCAGGATGCGGGTCACGTCGGGGAGGAAGCCCATGTCGAGCATGCGGTCGGCCTCGTCGAGCACGCAGATCCGGATCGCGTCCAACCTGAGCAGCTTCCGGGCGACGAGGTCGAGCAGACGGCCCGGGGTGGCGACCACGATGTCCGCCCGGCGGGCGCGCTTGGCCTGCGGACCGATCCCGACCCCCCCGTACACCGCTGTGACCTGGAGCCGCTTCACGTCGGCGATCGCGCGGAACTCCTCGGTCACCTGACCCGCGAGCTCCCTCGTCGGCGTCAGGATCAGCGCCGCCGGCGCTCGACCGTTGGGACTCAGGACCTCGATCAGCGGCGCGGCGAACGCGAGCGTCTTCCCGGACCCGGTCCGTGAACGCGCCAACACGTCTCGCCGTGCGAGCGCGTCGGGGATCACGAGGGCCTGGATCTCGAAGGGGTGGCCGATCCCGCGCATCTCGAGCGCGGTCGCGACCTGTGGAGAGATCCCGAGGTCCGAGAACGTCGTGGCGGGCGTATCCCCGAGCCGAGGCTCGGTCATGACTGGTTGCACGTGGGGGTGCCTTCTTCCTGATCGGCGGTACGTGGGCGCGTCGGATGCCCAACGGTGACCGCGCAGGGAGCGCCCAGGAACGGCGATACGTGCGAGGGATCGCGAGACGTCGTCGCGGCGGATCCCGGATCGAGACCCGCAGGTGTGTCCCCCAGAGACTACTCGAACGGTTCGTGCCTCGGCGCGGACGAGACGCGGATCAGCGTCCCGTCAGCGAGAAGTGCATGTAGTCCTTCAGCGTGTGCCAGTCGCCGCCCCACTCCCATCCGATCGCGGCGAAGGCCCGGACGACGACGTCCCCGGGATGGATCATCCCGGGGACGTCCCGCGTCCGGTCGAGGAAGGGCTTCGCCGCGCGCCGGAGGACCTTCCCGTCTTTCACGTACGGGTTCTCGAGCGGGTTGATGTCGATCGCCCAGCCGTACGAGTGCTGGGAGAGCGAGCCCGGGTTGCCCGTCGCGGGCCGGCAGTTGTACGAGGCGGTCAGGTCACGCCTCGAGTACCAGTCGGACGGACGGGGAGGGCGGTAGCGCGGGGGCAGCCCGATCCGGTGGATCGGGAAGCCCGCGCGGTACAGCTGCCGGAAGACCCGGAGGACGTCGCGAGCGACCCGCTCGGGCACCACCAACGGGCCCCTCGCGACGGCACCCGGGAACGGGTGG
>JBKOUM010000101.1:0-6236 GCA_046723385.1 Actinomycetota bacterium | reverse complement strand
TCCCACTGGGAGACCAGGTAAGGGCCCTGGAAGACCACCAGGTCGATAGGCGGGACGTGGAAGCGCGGCAACGCGTGGAGCTGACCCGTACTAATAGCCCGAGGACTTGACTCTATTTGCTCGCGCTCGCTATCGCGGTTCTCGAGGTTCGCTCGAGGGCTGCATCCTCACCTCGGTCCGATGCGGAAGACCGCACGATCGGACACCGCGTTTCGGTGGCCATGGCGGAGGGGGAACACCCGGTCCCATCCCGAACCCGGCAGTTAAGCCCTCCAGCGCCGATGGTACTGCCCGGGAGACCGGGTGGGAGAGTAGGTCGCTGCCGAGACATCGTTGGACGGGCCGCCCGCGCATTCGCGCGGGCGGCCCGTCCCGTATCCGCTACCCTCGCCGGTCGATGCCCAAGTCGCTGAAACCACGCGCGGGGGCGCGTCCCCGGGGCACGCCGCCGAAGTCCTCGGAGCTGCCCCGCGACGTCCTCGACGAGGTCCGCAGGGCCACCCGGCCCGCGGTGCAACGCGACGTCATGGCCCGGCTCGCTCGCGCGATCGAGCTCCTCGAGCGGGGTGACGCCGGCGCCGCGGCTACCGAGGCCGAGAAGGCGCGGGCGCTGTCGCCGCGCTCGTCGTCCGTCCGCGAGGTGCTCGGGCTCGCGCTCTACGGGCAGGGCAGGTTCGCGGACGCGCTGAAGGAGCTCAAGGCGTACCGGCGGATCTCGGGGAGGAACGACCAGAACCACGTGATCGCCGACTCCCTCCGTGGCGTCGGCAAGCCCCGGGAGGCGATCCCGCTGGCCGATGAGGCGCTCCGGGACCGGGCCGTCGCGAACGAGGTCAAGGCCGAGGCGGTGATCGTGGCCGCGTCGGCGCTCGCCGACGAACGGCGGTACGCCGAAGCGCTGGCGTTCCTGGGCCGCGCGAAGACGCGTTCGGACGTCGCCGAGCCCTACACGCTCCGCCTCTGGTACGTGAAGGGGGACATCCTGGCCAGGGCGGGACGTCGCGACGAGGCCGCGGCCGAGTTCCGGAAGATCGTTCGCCACGACGCGTCGGCGTTCGACGCCGCCGAGCGGCTGGCCCAGCTCGCCTGAACGCTCACCGCGTGGCCTCGGCCTCCCACCGCTTGCGCCAGTAGCGCGCCAGCCCTTCGGCGTTCATCCGGATCGAGCCGATCGCGTCGTACCGTCCACGGTCGAACGGCATCCCCGAGTCCGATTCGTACTCGGAGCGTGCCTGAAGGATCAAGTCCCGCTCGAGCTCGTCGATCGACGTCCCGGGTGAGCGTTCGAGCCGGGTCCGGACGGTCTCGGACCAGGCGCGGATGCGATCGGTCCCGCGTGCGAACCCTTCGTCGGGATCCGCGACCAGGCCGAAATGCGAGGTCAGCAAGGCGGTCGGCTGACGGGCATGCATCCGTTCGATGCTTCCGATCGCCGCGTCCACGTCGACCTCGGGCGGCGGGAGCGCGGGCCGGTAGCAATCCGCCCATGGCAAGTGGGATCCGATCGCCTCTCCCGTGAACATCGCTCCGCTCGCGCTGTCGTGCAGGGCGACGTGATGCGACGCGTGGCCCGGCGTGTACAGGACGTCGAGCGCTCGCACGCCCAGAGGGATCCGGTCCCCGTCCGAGACCGGAACGATCCGCTCGGGGGGACACGGGAGCGTCTCGCCGTAGAACGCGCGCATCCGCGCTTGCCCGTAGGTCCTGGCGGTGCTCGCGATCAGCCGCGTCGGGTCGAGCAGGTGGGTCGCTCCACGCTCGTGGACCCACACCCGCGCGTTCGGGAACGCGTCCAGCAGCGCTCCCGCGCCCCCCGCGTGGTCGACGTGGATGTGGGTCACGACGATGTGCGCCAGATCGGACCGGCCGATCCCCATCGTCCGGAGCGCGGCGAGCACGACCGGACCGTCCGCACCGGGTCCCGATTCGACGAGGCAGGGTTCGTCGCCCGCGAGCACGTACACGGCATTGAGCTCTCGCTGTCCCGCCATCCCGGTGTCGATCGCGCGGACGCCGTCCGCCACCGTGGGGTACCCGTTGGGAGCCTCCACCGAGGGGAGTCTCGCACAGGGACTGTCGGTGGCGGCCGGTAGGGTCGGCGCGGAAAGGGGGAGCCATGGTCACGGTCAACGTGGTGGTGCTCGCGGGCAGCGTCGCAGCGGATCCGGTCGTACGTCGGATGCCGTCGGGCGACGAGGTCACGGAGCTCCGGCTCTCCGTTCCGGAGGCGGGCAAGCGCCTCCTCCCCCTCCCGATCGCCGCGTGGCACGCCACGGTCGGTCCGCATGCACTGGACGGGATCGCCAAGGGTGATCGCGTCCTCGTGCATGGGCAGCTCGTCCGCCGTTTCTACCGGAGCGGGGCCGGCGCGCGCAGCATGACGGAGGTGGTCGCGTCGGGCATCAAGAGGCTGGAGGAAGCGGTGCCGGTGGGCTGAGGGGGCGATCGCCCACTCAGCCGACTGGCATCATCACGATCCCCGTCCGCGGCTTCGGCCAGAAGAACGTGGACTTGCGCGGGAGGCGCTCGCCTCGCTCCACCACCGCCCGGACGCGATCCGGAGTCGTGGGCGGCAGGAGGTACGCGGCGACGGCGCCCCCGGCGACCACGGCCCGTTCGGCGTCCGCGGGATCATGCGTGAACCGCAGGGCGTCATCGGGAGCGACCCGGTCCAGGACGCGGTCGTGGAGCGCTCGGACCGTCGGGGGATCAGCGTCCAGCTCGTGGAGCCGGTAGGCGGTCCGGCCCCGTTCGCGCGCGATCGTGCCGTACCGGAGCGCCGCATCGTCCACCCGAGCCAGCACGTCGTCCAGGTCCGTCGCGGACTCGCCGCCCGACGGCGGACGTCCGGCGATCTGCACCCGGTGGTAGGGGAGGACCGGCACGGTCTCGGTCGCCGAGTCCACGACCAGGGCGAGGACCCGATCCCATGGACCGGGCCCGTCGACCCGATCGCGCTCGTCGCGATATGCCAGGGCCGTTGCGTACCGGTGGTGCCCGTCGGCGATCAGAAGGGGGAGGCGGAGGAGCCACTCGGGAAGTTCCGCGTCGCCCGGGATCGTCCAGATCCGGTGTTCCACAGCCTCTTCGTCCCGGACCGCCGCCACCGGTGGCTCGTTGGTCACGGTGCCGAGCAATCCGGCCAACGCCTCCGACGGTCCGGCGACCGTTCCGTAGATCGGGGAGAGATGGGTCCGGGTCGCGCGGAGGAGCCGCAGGCGGTCGTCGATCGGTCCCTCCATCGTCTCCTCGTGCGGCAGGACGTCTCCGCCCCAGGGCTCCAGCTCCAGCGCGCAGAGGACACCTCGCACGCGTCGCTCCGCCTCGTCGAGGTGGAAGCGGAACTCGTAGCCGTAGTACGTCGGCGATCCGGACAGTGCGAGCGCGTCGGACGCCCGCCAATCCCGCAGGAGCGTCGCCGCCCGCTCGTACCGAGCCTCGGGCTCGACTTCGCCGTCCGCACCCAGATCCACGTGGACGATGTTGTACGGGCTGCGGGCTCGGAGCCCCTCGCGGCTGGAACCGCTGATAACGTCGTACGGTGGGGCGGTCAGCAGATCGAGCGGACCGGCGACGGCCGGATCGAAGCGGAGACCGCGGAAAGGAGCCACGCGTGGCACCCGCCCTGTATAGCAGGCACGACCGTTCGGGCTCTGCGTACGACCTGTACGCGCGCGGTCGCGCGATGCTCGACGACGGCCATCCCCACGCGGCGGCGCTGATCCTCGGCCGCGCGAAGCTCCTGGAGCCCGACAAGGCCTCGATCCGGGAAGCGCTCGGGCGGGCGCTGTTCATGGCGGGGCGAGCCGCGCGTGCGCGTCGCGAGTTCGCGAAGGCGGTCGCGCTGAACCCGGCCGACGACTACGCGCACTTCGCGCTCGCCCTGGCGTGCGAGCGCACCGGCCAGCGCCAGCGCGCCCTGGGTCACGCGAAGCTAGCGAACGCGATGGCGCCCGGTGTCGAGCACTACGAGCGCACGCTCGCTCGGCTCACGGCGGCCGCCTGACCGCATCGATGATCGCCGACGCGTACGACACGATCCTGTTCGACCTGGACGGCGTCCTCTACCGGGGTGAGGAGCCGGTCCCCGGTGCGGCCGGGACGGTCGCCGCGCTCCGATCCCTCGGCAAGCGGATCGCCTTCGTGACGAACAACTCGTCCCGGACACCCGACGCGATCGCGCAGCAGCTCGGGTCGCTCGGGATCGACGCACGGGCCGACGAGGTGGAAACGTCGGCGCTCGCGACCGCGGCGCTGCTCCGCAACCGCGGGGTCGCGAACGCCTTCGTCGTCGGAGGGGAGGGGCTCCGCTCGGCGGTGGGATCCACCGGCGTCGCGCTCGTGGACCGAGGTGGCGAGCGGGCCGACGCCGTTGTGGTCGGGATCGATCCGTCGTTCACGTACGCCGACCTCGTCACCGGCACGTGGTTGGTCCGCGGGGGCGCGGCGTTGATCGCATCGAACGCCGACGCGACGTACCCGGCCGCGGACGGGCTCATCCTTCCGGGAGCCGGCGCGATCGTCGCCGCCCTCGAGACCGCCAGCGGGGAGACCGCCGAGGTGGTCGGGAAGCCGAACGGCCCGATCTTCCTGGAGGCGCTCGGTCGGGCGGGGGGCACCCGCCCGCTCGTCGTCGGCGACCGCCTCGATTCGGACATCGAAGGGGCGAGGCGCCTGGGGTGGGATTCGGCTCTGATCCTGACGGGCATCAGCACGCGCGCCGACGTGGATCGAACCGGCATCGTGCCGACCTACGTGCTGGAGCGGACCGACCTGCTCGTGACACCGGGCTGAGCACGAGGCACGGACCACCCTCGGTATGCTGGGCTGGCACCCTCGACGACGGAGGTTCTGACCGATGACCAGGGTCGATGACATGCGCAAGCAGTTCGAAGCCACGATCGGCAACCTCACGCCGGCGCGAGCGCAGGAGCTGGCGAAGGGGTTCCTGGAGCCCGGCGCCGCCAAGGACCAGATCGCGAAGACGGCCGCCGACCTGCTGGAGTGGTCCCAGCGCAACCGGTCGCGGCTCCGGTCGGCGATCCAGGACGAGATCCGCGACCAGATGCGCCAGATGGGCGTCGCGACGCGGGATGAGCTCGATGCCGTCCGCAAGCGCGTCCGTGAGCTCGAGCGAACCGCCGGGATGACGGCGTCTGGCCGCCGTCGCGCGGCCTCCAGGAAGAAGACGACCGCGAAGCGCGCTCCGGCGAAGAAGCCCGCGACCTCGTCGGACTCGGGTGGAGCCGGGTAGACCAGGGCATGCCCTTGCGACGCCTCGACGCAGAGCTGGTGCGTCGGGGCTTGGCGACGAGCCGAGACGAGGCGAGGAACGCGGTCGACGCGGGCCGCGTCACCGTCGAGGGCGTCACCGCCACGAAGGTCGCCACGATGGTTTCCGGCGATGCGTCGGTCGCGCTGACCGGCTCCCCGCCTCCCTTCGTTTCGCGAGGGGGCCGGAAGCTCGCGGCCGCCCTGGATCGCTTCGCGATCGACCCCTCCGGCCGGAACGCCCTCGACGCCGGTTCGTCCACGGGCGGATTCACGGACTGTCTCCTGCAACGAGGGGTGGCCCGCGTCGTCGCGGTGGACGTGGGGTACGGCCAGCTGGCGTGGGGCCTCCGATCGGACGCTCGGGTCTCCGTCTTGGAGCGGACGAACGTCCGAGACCTGACGCCCGAGATCCTGCCGTTCGTCCCGGATCTGGTCGTCGCCGACCTCTCGTTCATCTCCCTGCGGACGATCCTCGGGGTCCTCGCCCGCCTCGCCGACACGGGGGCCGATCACATCGTCCTCGTGAAACCCCAGTTCGAGGCGCGTCGAGACGAGGTCGGTTCCGGCGGCGTGGTCCGTGACCCGGGCGTCTGGCGACGTGCGGTGACCGGCGTCGCAGAGGCGGGACGGTCTTTCGGCCTGGAGCCGCAGGCGGTCATCGCGTCACCGCTCACGGGTCCCGCCGGCAACGTCGAGTTCCTGCTCCTCCTGACGGCCCGAGGTGCCGTTCGCGATCTCGACCTGGACGGCGCCATCGCAGAGGGGGAGGCCTTCCTGCGGTGAGCACCGTCGGGTTCGTGATCCACGCCGGACGCGCGGCCGCGGTCGACGCCGCGGACGAGCTCCGGGGTGTGCTCTCCAACGAGGGCGTCGCCACGGTCGACGTCGACGGCGTCGCCGCCGACGTCGACCTCGTCGTCTCCGTCGGGGGCGACGGGACGTTCCTCCGGGCGGCGTACGTC
>JBKOUM010000045.1:0-6148 GCA_046723385.1 Actinomycetota bacterium | reverse complement strand
CATGGAGCACGCCGGCTTCCTCGAGCGTCTCCTTCGCCCGATCGTTTCGCGGACGAAGACCAGAGGGGGTTTGATCCTGGCAGTCAACGCCAGCGGGATCGGGCTGAACGTCATCGCCGGGGATCAATACGTCGCCGATGTACTCCCGGCGCGGATGTACCGGAGCGAGTTCGAACGCCGCGGGCTCGCGCCGGAGGCGTTGTCGCGCGCCGTCGAAGACTCCGGCACGGTGACATCGGTCCTCGTCCCGTGGAACACGTGCGGCGCGTACATCTCCGGGGTCCTCGGGGTCTCGACGGCCTCGTACCTGCCGTTCTGTTTCTTCAACATCCTGAGTCCCATCCTTGACGTGGTTTTTGGGTTCATCGGTTTCAAGGTCCCGTCGCGCGTCCCGGAGAAGCCTCTTGCTTCTCCGGTCACCGACTCGTCCGCTCCCCGTGCGCCTGAGGAGGCAACCGAATGAGCGAAACGATGGACATGCAGGGTCAGCCCGAGGCCCCGCCGAAGAAGCGGTTCACGCTTCCGTCTGCGTACACGATCCTGTTCGCGTTGATCGTGCTCGCGGCGCTCGCCACGTGGTTCGTCCCGGCGGGCACCTACGACCTGAACAAGGCCGGAGAACCGATCCCGGGCACGTATCACACGGTCAAGTCGCAGCCCGCGGACATCCTCGTCGACTCCCTGACCGCGCCGATCAACGGTCTCTACGGGATCGAGGACAGCAAGGGGAACATCAACTACTACAACTCGGGCACGCTGTTCGGCGCGATCGACGTTGCGCTGTTCATCCTCGTGATCGGAGGGTTCCTCGGCATCACGATGAAGACGGGCGCGATCCAGGGAGGAATCGGGCTCCTGGTTCGCCGCTTCGAGGGACGCGAACGGTGGCTCATCGTGCTCCTGATGATCGTCTTCGCGATCGGCGGGACGACGTACGGCATGGCCGAGGAGAGCCTCGCCTTCTACGCGCTCGTCATCACGGTGATGGTCGCGGCAGGCTACGACGTCCTCACGGGAGCCGCGGTGGTCCTCCTCGGTTGCGGCATCGGCGTGCTCGGATCGACGATCAACCCGTTCGCGACAGGCATCGCTTCCGGGATCGCCGGGATCCCGCTCAGCGACGGGCTGATCGGTCGCCTCGTGATCCTGCTCATCGGGCTCGCGATCGGGATCTTCTTCGTGCTGCGATACGCGGACCGGGTCAAGGCCGACCCCTCGAAGTCCGTCGTGTTCGACCAGAAGGCGGAGAACGAGGCACGGTTCCGGTCCTCGACGGAAGCCGATCAGCCGTCGAAGATGACGGGCCGGCAGAAGCTGATCCTCGCCGTCTTCGGGCTGGCGTTCCTCGTGATGATGTACGGCGTGATCCCGTGGGAGGACCTCGGGGTGCCGCTCCCGACCCTGTGGTGGTGGTTCCCGGAGATGACCGCCTCGTTCTTGCTCTTCGCGATCATCATCGGCCTGATCGCGCGGATGAAGGAGGCGGACCTGACGGCCACCTTCATCGACGGCGCTCGGGATCTCCTCGGCGTGGCGCTCATCATCGGGATCGCGCGCGGCGTCACGGTGATCATGAATAACGGCCAGATCACGGACACGGTCTTGCACTGGGCCGAGGTCGCGCTGGGTGACGTAGGGGAGGTGGCGTTCTCGATCGTCATGTACGGCCTGTTCCTGCCGCTGTCGTTCTTGATCCCATCCTCATCCGGCCTGGCGACCGTTTCGATGCCGATCATGTCGCCGCTCGCAGGTTTCATCGGCGTGAACGAGAAGCTCGTCGTGACGGCCTATCAGAGCGCGAACGGGCTGATGAACCTCTTCATCCCGACGTCGGCCGTCGTGATGGGGGGTCTGGCGATCGCGCGGGTGCCGTACGGCCGCTACCTCCGATGGGTCTGGCCGTTGCTGCTGCTCCTGACGATCGTCGTCGTGATCGTCCTCGCAGTGTCCGCCCTCCTGTGACTCGACGTTGACATCCATCGAACGCGTAACGTGACGACGTCCCGGCTCAGGCTCACGCGCACGCAGATCTTCGCCTTCCGACGGCGCGTCGGCGCGCTCGACGAACGCCTCCCCCGCGGGTCGCGCTCCCTCCGGCGTGCGGCGTGGGTCGGCCTGCAGGACAGCATGCCCCGGTCCGCGCTCCTGTCGATCCACGCTCGCGTCGCGGGAACCGAACCGTCGACGTGGGAGGACCCGTCGCTCGTGCAGCTCTGGGGGCCGCGGTACAGCGCGTACGTGGTCGCGGCGCGCGACCTGGCGGTCTTCTCGCTCGGGAGGCTCCCGGACGACCCCAAGAGCCTGGGGGTCGCCGAAGACCTCGCCGCCCGCCTCGCCGCTCTCCTGAGCGGAGCGAGGATGACCTACGGCGAGGCGGGACGGGCGCTCGGCGAACCCCCCAATCGGCTCCGGTACGCCGCGCCGACCGGCACGGTCGTGATCCGCTGGGACGGCGCGCGGCAGCCGACCGTCTGGACCGTGCCGGCTCCCGATGTCGACCCGCGCACCGCTCGTTCCGAGCTCGCGCGCCGCTTCCTCCACATCTTCGGTCCCTCGACGCCGAGGGCGTTCACGGAGTGGGCGGGGATGCCCCCCCGCCAAGGCCTGGCGGCGTTCGACGCGCTCGGCAGGTCCCTGATTCCGGTGCAGAGCCCGATCGGTGAGGGGTGGATCCTCACGCGCGACGAGCCCACCTTCCGCGGCACCGCCGGGACGCCGGCGCCCGCGCGGCTCCTCCCGAGCGGCGACGCGTACTTCCTGCTCCAAGGTGGTGATCGCGAGCTCTTGGTTCCCGACGCCGACCATCGCAGCAAGCTCTGGACCGCGCGCGTCTGGCCCGGCGCCCTCCTGGTCGAGGGCGAGATCGTCGGGACGTGGCGACGCGCCCACGAGATCGTGACGATCCAGACCTGGCGACGACTCTCGCGTGGGGCACGCGACGCCGTCGTGGCGGAAGCGGAGTCCTTACCGCTGCCCGGTGCGCAGGGGTCGATCGGTGTCCGTTGGGACGAAAGCGGTGAGGATTGAGCGACGCGATCGTGTGGGGTGGCCTCGCCGCTTCTTCCCTTCTTCTCGGATCGGCGATCGCCTTCATCCATCCATTGGGAGCGCGAGCGCTCGGCCTGATCATGGCGTTCGGCTCGGGAGTCTTGATCAGCGCCGTCGCCTACGACCTCGTGGCGGATGCGTTCGATACCGCTGGGGGGAACGGCATCTGGCTCGGCCTCCTGATCGGAGCGGTGACGTTCTTCGTCGGCGACCTCCTGATCGACATGGCGGGAGGCGCGGACCGGAAGTCCGCGGATCCGGTGCCCGGCCGCACTCGGTCATCCGCGAGACCGATCTTCCTCGGGACGGTGCTCGATGGGGTTCCCGAGTCGGTCGTCCTGGGGCTGACCCCTCCTCTCCGGTGAGGGGTTGAGCGTGGCGTTCCTCGTCGCGGTATTCCTCTCCAACCTGCCTGAGGCGATCCCCGCAACGACCGGGTTCATCAAGGACGGGGCGTCGCCGGGGAGGGATCTTCGCGTTGTGGGGATCCGTCGTGATCGTGAGCGCCGTTGCCGCCGGGCTGCGCTTCGCGTTCTTCGACTCGGCCTCGCCGACCACGATCGCGTTCGTGGCAGGCGTTCGCCGCCGGCGCCATCCTCACGATGCTGGCAGACTCGATGATGCCCGAGGCATTCACGAACGCGAAGTCGGTTGCCGGCTTGGTGACGACCCTCGGGTTCGCGGTCGCGTTCGCTATCGCCACGATAGAGAAGACCGGGTGACGACTTGGCGAGCCGACGCATCCCGCCTCTCACTCGGATCCGCGAGCGAACATCCTGCTCGTGAGTTCGACCCCCGCCATCGGCAACAAGCGTGATTCCGGTCACTCGTCAGGCCGTTTCGAGTTCCCACACGCCGACGCGGCTGTACCGCTGCGGCACGTCGATCACGATGATCTCGGTCCGGTCGCTCCCCCGCAGGCTGACCTGCTCCGGCCCGAAGATCTTCACCGCATCACCGGTGTGGAGGGGCTCGACGCCGTCGAGGTCGGCGGACCCGCCGATCACGTACAGGTAGCCGGCGCGGTCCTCACCGAACCCGTGCGCCACCTCGATACCGCGATCCAACGAGGCGATGTACACCGACGCGTCCTGGTGCACCAGCACGACGTCGCCCCCTTCGGGGCCCACGACGTGCAGCAGCCGGTTCCTCCGGTCCCCGGCGGTGAACTGACGCTGCTCCAAGCCGGGCGGGAGGGACGGGGTGTCGGGCAGGATCCAGAACTGGAGGAACCGCATCGGCTCCGTCTTGGATCCGTTCCGCTCCGAGTGGAGAGCGCCGGAGCCGAGCGTCATCCGCTGGATGCCACCCGGTTGGAGCCGACCGTCGTTCCCGAGCGAGTCCGCGTGCTCGAAGGTGCCTTCGACGACGTACGTGAGTCCCTCGACGTCGGCATGTGGGTGCATCGGCCAGTCCGCTCCCGGGACAAGCCGGTCGTCGTTGAACACCCGCAGCGGTCCGATCCCCATCTGGGCCGTGTCCCGGTAGCGATCGAACGAGAAGTGCCAGCGCGCGGCGAACCAGCCGCCTTCCTCCGCGTGGATCTCGGCGTCGCGTCGCACGGTGAGCATGCGGGTCTCCCTCCCTCGAACGCACGCCGAGCGTAGCTCAGGGCGTCGGATCGGGGCCGAAGAGGCGGGGAAGGCAGAATGGACGACCGGGGTGAGCCGTTCGGCCCCCGGCTTTCCGGGGGGAATCGTTCTTCGGGCATCTCGCCCTCCCTCGGCGAGCTCTCCGGGTGGGACGTTCGCCGGATCGGAGACCACACGCGTCAACGCCGACGTCGAGCGGGCGTAGCGTGATGATTCACATCCCGAAGGGAGGCAACGGTGAGTAGGCAGCTCCTCAGACCGTCGATCCCGCATCCCGCGCTGGTGCAACACGCTCAGGAGCGGGCTCAGTACGTCCAGAACCGGATCGCTGACCGGATCACCGCGTACGCAGGGTCGATGCACTTCGTCTACCTGCACGTCGTGCTGTTCGCCGTCTGGATGATCTTCTTCGAGACCAAACCCTGGCCGACGCTCACGCTGGTCGTCTCGCTCGAGGCCATCTTCCTGTCGACCTTCGTCATGATCAGCCAGAACCGCGCCGACGAGAAGCGCCAGGTGGTCGCTTCGGAGGAATGGCAGTCCGTGCAGCTGGAGGAGAAGCAGAACGAGCAGCTCATCGACCTGTCCAAGCAGATCCTCGCGTTGACGGATGCGATCCACCGACTGACCGTCGAGCACACGGGCGGGCCCGGGTCGGCGATGAGCACGACGAAGGCGTCTTCGCCGTCCTGACCGCTGGCGCCCGGCAGATGCGCTGACGCTGATTTGCACGACGGTCGGCCCGGACATACGGTCGGTGCGCCGCCGGAAGGAGGGGACAGTGCTTACCGAGGAACGGATGATCGTGAGGGAGGGGGCCAGGTACTGGTGGGTCGTCCTCCTGACCGGGATCGCGTGGTTGCTGGTCGCTTGGCTCGTTTTGCGCTTGAACGTGACGTCGCTCACGACCGTCGGCGTGTTGCTGGGCGTCGTGTTCCTCGTCGCCGGTGTGAACGAGGCCGGCCTGGGGAGCATCGCGTCCGGCGGTTGGAAGGTCTGGTACTACGTGATGGCCGCCATCTTCATCATCGCCGGTATCTGGGCCCTCATCGACCCGATCGACACCTTCTTCTCGCTGGTGTCTGTGCTGGGCTTGGTCTTGATCGTCTACGGCTCGTTCGAGATCGTTCGGTCTGCCGCGACCCGTCGCGTGAATCCCTACTGGGGGTTCGGGCTCGCGGCTGGGATCCTCTTGATCCTGCTGGCATTCTGGGTGTCGGGGTCCGACCGCGTGTATGCCTTGGCCCAGCGTACGTATCTGATCCTGTTCTGGGTGGGGTTCTTCGCCCTATTCAAAGGGTTCTCCCAGATCATCCTGGCGTTCTCGATCCGGCACGCCGGGAAGGAAGCCGCGGCGGGCCTTCCGGCGACCAGCTGATCCTCACGGAGCGGGCCGGCGACGGCCCGCTCCATCGCACGTCTGCGTCGCGCGCGGAGATCCGGGAACGCGGCTGGAGCGCGTTTGTCGAACGCGGGGGTGCCGACCTAGGGTGGTCGCGAGGTCGGCC
>JBKOUM010000066.1:0-6865 GCA_046723385.1 Actinomycetota bacterium | reverse complement strand
GCGCCACGGCGTGGCGCCCGGCCAGCCGCGCGGCCCCACGCGCGAGGAACACCCCGGGCAGCTCGTTGCCCGGGAAGACCGCGTGCGCTTCGACCGCGCCGGTCGCGGCGATCACGCGGTGGGCTTCGACGTGCAGCGTCTCGTTCTGCCCGACGACCGGCACGAACGGGCCTTCGTACACGCCGGCCGCCGTGTGCCGCTCGAGGATCTCGGCGCCCGCCGATCGCGCGCTCGCCGCGAGCGCCTCGATCCGCTCGATCGTCGTGTGATCGGCGACCTTCTCCGCAAGGCGTCCCTCGTCTACGACGAGGACCCCGGAGCCCGCCGCCGCGGCCTCGTGCGTCGCGGCGAGCCCGGCGACCCCTCCGCCCACGACCAGCACGTCGACGTGGATCGTGCGCGCCGGCCTCAGCCGGGGCGCCCGGTCGACCGGCAGCCGGCCCACCCCCGTCGCGCGGCGGATCACGCGCTCGGCCCAGCCCCACGCGAACCGCGGTCGGATGAACGTCTTGGAGTAGAAACCGACCGGCAGCAGCACGTGGAGACGATCGGTGACGTGGAGCGCGTCGTGCTCGGCCGACGGCCACCCTGACTCGCGACGGACGACCTGCCCGTCGCGCGCCTCCGCCGTGCACGCTCGCACCCCGGGGTCGCCGTCCACGTTCACGAGGCAGTTGGGGCAGTCGCCGGTCACGCAGGAGAGGCCGCGACGCCGGTGGTACTTCAGCGATCGGGTGAACGTCCTGACGCCGTGCCGGTAGAGGGCGCTCGCGACCGTGTCTCCACGCTCGACGCCCACGCGCCTGCCCTCGAACTCGAGCGCATCAGCCACCGGGGTCGATCCGGTTGCCGACCGTGTCGCGGACGACGGTCACCCAGCGCCGGCACCCGAACGCGTGGAACCACCGTTCCTTCTGGGAGCCCCGCACGTTCTCGCGGAGGTAGACGCGTGCGAAGTCGGCCTGGGGGTCGGGCGAGGACAGGGCCCTGAGCTCCCCGCCGAACGCGAACTCCTCGAAGGGTCGTGCTCCACACCGCGGACAGGGAACCTCGAGGCTCACCGGCGGGCCCGCTTGCGATCGCGCAGGATCGTGTGCGCGGAGGTATAGCCCGGCGCCCCGGTGACGCCCCCACCCGGGTGGACCCCGGCGCCGCAGAGATACAGACCGTCGATCGGCGTGCGATAGCCCGACCACCCCGGGACGGGCCGCATGAAGAAGAGCTGCTGGATGTTGAGGTCGCCGTGGAAGATGTTGCCTTCCGTGAGCCCGAACCGGCGCTCCAGGTCGAGCGGCGTGAGGACCTCCATCGCCTCGATCGCACCCGGCGCGTTCGGCGCGTACCGGCCGATGATGTCGACGACGCGCTTGCCCAACAGATCGCGCTGGTCGTCCCACGTCCCCACGCGGAGCCGATACGGCACGTATTGCACGAAGCACGTCATCACGTGCTTCCCCGAGGGCGCGAGCGTGGGGTCGACGTTCGACGCGACGACGCAGTCGACCCAGAGCTCGTCGGGGATCTCTCCCCACTTGGCCACGTCGTACATCCGCTCGGCGGCCTCCAGCGTGGGGACGAGCGTCGCGAACGCACGGCGGTTGAGATCGGCGTCGCCAGGCATCCCGTTCCATCGCGGCGCCTCCGTCAGGACCATGTTCACCTTGGCGCACGGGCCGTCCATCTTGATCGCCTCGACCGAGCTGCGGAACCCGTCCGGCAGGTCCGCCGGATCGACCAGAGCGAGGAACGTCCGCTTGGGGTCGGCGTTGGAGACGACCACGTCGGCGGCGAGCTCCGTCCCGTCGTCCAGGACGACGCCCCGCACGCGTCCGCCCTCGCTCACGATCCGCGCCACGGGTGCCTCGGTTCGTGTCTCGACGCCGGCCTCCCGTGCCGCGGTCGCCATCGCCTGCGTGATCGAGCCCATCCCGCCGATCACGTGACCGAACCAGCCCTGGACGTCGTCGGCGCCGCCGGAGAGCAGATGGAACAGCAGGCCGATCGCCGTGCCCGGCCGGTACGGCGGCGCGTGCATGCCGTACACGTTGTTGGCGAGGAACATCCGCTTGATCTTCTCGGACTCGAAATGGCGGTCCAGGAAGGCGCCGAGCGAGCCCGTAAGGAACTCGATCAGATCGGTGATCTCGTCGCCTCGGATCTTCCGCATGCGACGGTAGACCCGGCGCCCCTCACGGAGCTTCGCCCATCCGCGCGCGTGCACGTCCGGGGGCGCCTCTAGGAAGAACGGCTGGAGGTACCGCGCGAGCTCCTTGAGCCGCGCGTCCACCCGATCGAACGTGCGCGCGTCGACCTCGCTCACGCGCGACCACTCCGCGACGGTCCGCTGATGATCCGTCCACCACGGGAGCACGGTCCCGTCTTCGAAGGCGACCTGCAGACCGGGCTCGCACGGGACCATCTTCAGCCCGTGGCGCTCGAGCTCCAGGTCGCGGATCACCTCGGGCCGCAGCATCGAGGCGATGTAGGAAGCCGTCGAGGCTCGGCAGCCCGGCGCGATCTCCTCGGTGACGCACGCGCCACCGAGGAGATCGCGCCGCTCCAGGACGAGCGTCTTCAGTCCGGCGCGTCCGAGGTAGAACGATGCGGTGAGGCCGTTGTGGCCCCCGCCCACCACGATGGCGTCGTACCGCGTCTCATCCATATGACCCGCCGTCCAACGAAGGACGCGCGGCACCGTACGCGACCTGCGGTTCCGCGGTCAACGCGGAGGGGTGACCTGACGTCAGCCGGTCGGCTCCGGCGCGATGCCGGGGTCGATCTCGTCGCCGGTGTAGATCGTCTGTCCGAAGCCGGAGACGTCCTCGAAGCCGTCGTGCCCCGCGAGCCAGGTCGAGCCGAACACCGCTGCGAACTCGGGATCGTCGAGCAGGTCCTGTTCGACCGCGTCCCGAGGCACGTACGGTCCGAGGTTCTGCCGGTAGGTGAGGTGACGGATGTGCGCGGCGACGTCGTCGATCGTCGCGCCGGCGTCCCGCAGGCCGTCGACGTTCAGGTAGACCTCGCTCGGCCAGACGTTCTGCACCACGGACCCCGGGCCGGCGCCGAACCGCTCTTCGATCACGCGGGTGAGTTGGATCGGATCGAGGCGGACGCCCTTGACGTCGTCGGGGAGCGGGCACTGGCCGTGGTCCGCGGTGACGATCAGGACGTACTCGCCGGGGAACCGTGCTTCGAGCTCCGCCTCGAGCTTGCCGAGCTGATCGTCGACGGTCCGGAGCATCAGCCCTTCCCACTCGGAGTACATGTTGTAGATGTGCCCCGTGTAGTCGGGCGACTTGTACGTGGTGTAGAGCAGGGAGGGGTTCCCCTCACCGATCGGCTCGGAACCGAGCGATGCGCTGATCAGATCGTGTTGGTACTCGACGACCGGGGGGCTGCAGCACGGCGATTGCCCGCCCTTCGGGTCGAACTGCCGGTCCCATCCGGATGAGGTGAGGGTCGCCTCCTTCGCTGCGAAATCCGTCTGGTGCGCCTCGTAGACGTCGAGACCCGGCGTGCTCGCGGGCAGCCGGAAGAGTTCGGGGTTGTGGGGCGCCCAGCTCCCGGTCCCTTCGTTCCAGTACACCCCGACGGGCAACCGGTCCGGGCCGCGATCCGGACCGCCGAACCCGATCATGCCCATGTGCCAGACCTGGTAGCCGATCTGTCCGACCCAGGCCCGGTTGTCCGTCGAGGCCGAGTACAGGTCGGCGAGGGTCGGCACCAGGATGTCCGACGGGTCGGCGTTGCCCGGCTCGCCGTAGGTCTTCCGCGATCCGTACGAGCCGCCGCGGATGTTGTGACCGGTGACCCCGTGGTTCCGCGGGAACGCGCCCGTGCCGATCGTCGCGTGCGCGCACGCCGTGATCGCCGGGAAGGAGCCGGTGAGCGCGTTCCGGTAGTTGGCCCCCCCGGCCATGAGTCGCTTGAGCGTCGGCCAGTCGTCCGGCCAATGGTTCAGGACGTTCCAACCACCGCCGTCGAAGACGTAGGTCACGACGATCTTGGGCGTGCGACCCGTCGTGGCGAGTCCCGGAAGGACCTGACCCGCTCGCTCGGGCCAGTCGTCGAACCCGATCAGCTTGGCCGTGGTGGGCGCGAGGTCGGCGAGGGAAACGCGATCCACCGAATCCGATCGCTCGACGATCCCAGGTCCGTACACCACGAGCGGGATCCGCTCGAGGTACATCCAGACCGACGCGTGGCTCGTCCGCGGATCCATGGGAACGAGCGAGAGCGACTCCGCCGCGTAGTTCGCACTGTTGAACGGCGCGACGACGAGCTGGAGGTCTCCCGATCGTCCGGGGTGGGTGGCGCGGCGGATCAGCTCCATGTACTCGGCGCCGAGGTCGGTTGCTGCCGCGTCCTGGACGGCCTGGGCATCGGGGAGGGTGGCTTTGGAGACGACGCGACCGATGGCGGCCCCGGCGATCACCCACAGGAAGCCACCGAGCCCGCCGACCACGAGGAATCGCCGGCGCGAAGGGTCGTGAGCGTCGCCGATCAGTCCGCGCCGCGACGCCCAAAGGATCAACGCGAACCCGACGATCCACACCGCGAGCCCTGCAGCGATGCCCGTCACGATGCTCCCGAGCCACGTGACGAACACGGCGACCGCGCCGCCGAGGAGGGCGAAGACGATGAGGGAGCGCGGGACCCGGTGCGGTGTCACGGAGACCTATGCTGCCAGATGCCGTGTCGCCGGACGGACCGCGGCCGTGGAGTTCCGGTGACGGCCGTCAGCTGCGCTTACGAGCCAGATCCAGGAATGGGAGGGGCACGACCATCGCGGAGACCTTGCCGCGCTCGCCCTCCACGCTGTATTCGACCGACACGCGCGTCCCGAGCTTCTCGTGGGCCTTGTCGACCGATCCGAAGCCGACCATCTTCTTGATCGTCGTCCCCCACGTGATCGAGGTGGCGCGTCCGATCTGCCGGCCCTCCCGGTAGACGGGGACGGGCGAGCGATCGACGAACGGCGAGATCATCGGAGCGAGCCCGTGGCGGGCGAACATGCCCTCGATCCCGTCCCAATCGAGCTCGAGTCCCACGAGACGACGCGCCGGTCCGCCGGCGGCGCGCTCCGCGGCGAGCGCCGATCTCCCCGTGAACGAGGCCGCCTTGCCGAACTCGACGAGCCGACCCAGCCCCAGCTCGAACGGCGAGTAGTTCTGCTCGGGGCTGATCGCGTGCCGGGCGCTCGTGTACTCGGCCTCGATCAGGATGAGTCCGGCTTCCACGCGAGCGGCGTCGAGCGCCCTGATCCCGGCAGGCTGGATCCCATAGGGCTCGCCGGCAGCGAACACGGCGTCCCAGACCGCAAGCGCGTCGTCGACCGGGATCCAGATCTCGTACCCGCGGTCCCCGGTGTAGCCGGTCCGTGTCACGCTGACGTCGACGCCGGCGATCGCCGAGCGCCGATGACGGAAGTAGCGGACGTCCGTCCAGTCTTCGCCGGTCGCCGCTTCGAGCACCTCGCGGCTGAGCTTGCCCTGGAGCGCGAGCGCCGCGAGCTCCTCCGTCACGTCGGCGACCTCCGCGTCGAGGCCCGTCGCGTTGAGAAGGAACCAGCGCGAGCAGGGATCCGCGGACGTCACGCGGTACTCGTCGTCGGCGAGGCGCGTGAGGGTGCCGTCGTCGAGGACCTTGCCGTCCTCGTCGCACCAGGGCGTGTAGATCACCTGGTCGACACGGACCTTGGAGACGTCCCGGGTCATGACGCGGTCCAAGAGCGGAGCGGCGTCGGGCCCGCGGACCAGGTACTTGTACAGCGGCGTCGTGTCGATCACGGCGGCCGCCTCCCGGATCGCGCTGTACTCGATGTCGTGGAAGTCGGCGTAGACCTGGGCGGCGAAGTATCCGGCCCACTCGCCCCAGACCTGCTTCCGGTTCAGCTCCTGCTGGCGTGGATAGAACGCGGTTCCGATCGACACGCGCTGGCCTCCTCGGACGTCGCGCGCGCAGAGCCTACGGGAGCGGCTCCGACGCCGACCTCGACCCCTTGACCTGAAGTCAGGGGGTCGTTGGTGCGCTCCTGGGGCCCGGGCTAGCATCCCTTGGTTCCCGAGCGCCTCGGAAGGAGACCCGGTGGCCAAGCGGTACGACGCCGTCGTGATCGGTGGAGGCCACAACGGTCTGGTGAACGCCGCGTACCTGGCGCGATCCGGGCTCAAGGTCCTCGTGCTGGAGCGCCGGCACATCCTGGGCGGCGCCACGCTCACCGAGGAGATCGTGCCCGGGTTCCGGTTCTCGGTGTTCTCCTACGTCGTCTCCCTGCTCCGTCCTGAGATCATCCGCGAGCTCGAGCTCCCGAAGCACGGACTCGAGATCCTCCCGCTCGACGGGACGATCACGCCGCTCGACGGCGACTCCCTGTGGCGGGTGAACGACCACGGCAAGACCGTCCGCGAGCTCCGGCGCTGGTCGCTGAACGACGCCGAGGCGTACGAGGAGTACGGCCCGCTGATGGCCGAGATGGGCCGGTTCATCAAGCCGATCCTGTCGGTGCCGCCCCCCGATCCCGGAAAGCTCTCGCCGGGGGAGTGGCTGCCGCTCACGCCGCTCGCGAAGCAGTTCCGCGACCTCCCGCGCCGTCTGCAGACCACGTTCATCCAGCTGATGACGATGTCGGCGGCCGACTTCTTGGATCAGTGGTTCGAGACGGAGCCGCTGAAGGCGACGATGAGCGCGAGCGGGATCATCGGAACGTTCCAAGGTCCTCGTTCGCCGGGGACGGCGTACGTGCTCCTCCACCACTACATGGGTGAGATCGACGGTGCCTTCCGGGCCTGGGGCATCCCCAAGGGCGGGACGGGGGGCGTCAGCAACGCGATCGGCGCTGCGGCCCGGGCGCTCGGTGCCGAGA
>JBKOUM010000011.1:0-23121 GCA_046723385.1 Actinomycetota bacterium | reverse complement strand
AGCGTCTCCGTGCGGGGGAAGACCCTGATCGGCCGGCGTGCATCCAGCCGGTCGTCGTACCGGAACAGGTCGAAGCGATCGTGGGCGCGGACGTAGAGGTCGCCGAGCTCGTAGACGCCCCATCGGGGGAACCGGAGCCGCAACGTGACGTTGCGGCTCCGCTTCCCCCGCTGGGGCGTCTTCGAGCTCGGCGACCTCTACGTCCGCGCCCACGATCGCTTCGGCCTGTTCCGGTACGACGACCGGCTCGACGCACGCCGGCCGATCAAGGTCTTCCCCCGCACGGAGACGCTCCGCGCGCTCGTCCGACCCGCCCAGACCCAGCTCTCCACCGGCAACCAGGTGGCGCGGCGCGTCGGGGATGGGATCGAGTTCGCGGGGCTGCGCCCGTTCGTTCCCGGCGACGTCGTGCATTCGATCGATCCGAAGACCACGGCCCGGCGCGGCTCACCGTGGGTCCGCGAGCACCACCCGGAGCGCAACACCGACGTCGTCCTGTTCCTGGACACCTTCTCCGACGTGCGGACGGGCAGCTCGACGACGGTCGAGCGTGCGGTCCGCGCCGCCGCGTCGATCGTCGGCGTCTACCTCGAACGCCGCGACCGGGTCGGGCTCGTGAGCTTCGGCGGCGTGCTCCGTTGGCTCATGCCGGGGATGGGGATCCGCCAGGAGTACCGGATCATCGAGGCGCTCCTGGACACCGAGGTCGCGGTGAACTACGCGTGGAAGGGCATCGAGGTGATCCCGGTGCGCACCCTTCCTCCGAAGGCGCTGGTCCTCGCCGTCACACCCCTGCTGGACGAACGGAGCGTCGGCGCGCTGTTCGACCTCCGCGGTCGCGCGTTCGACGTCGCGATCATCGACGTCTCCCCCGTGCCGGCCGAACCCCCGCCGTCGGACGACCCCGTGCGGGAGCTCGCGCGCAGGATCTGGACGATGGAGCGCGAGGCGCTGCACCGCGACCTCCGGCGGGTCGGGATCTCGGTCGCCGAGTGGCGGGACGGGGACCACCTCCAACGATCGGTGTGGGAGGTGGAAGCATCGAGGCGCGGGGCACCTCTCAGGTACGCCTAGCCACGGCGGCCGCCGCGCTCGGGCTCGCGGCCGTGCTCGCGGCCGCCTCCGCGCTGGGGAGCAGCGACCGGACCGGCTGGCTCTTGGCCTTCGGCGTCGTCGGCGTCATCGCGACGCTGGTCGCCCTGGCCGGCTGGGCCGGCGCGACCTGGTGGGGCGTCGTCGCGCTCGGGGCCGAGTACACGGTCCAGCACATCGGACGTGGACAGGTCGACGTCGGCGCGGCCTTCGTCGCGACGGGGCTCGTGGTCCTGGCCGAGGTGGTGATGTGGTCCCTCGACGCTCGTTCCCGCGTCGTCGACGGAGCCGATGTGACGGAACGCCGCCTGATCCGGCTCGGCCTGCTCTCGCTCGGGACCCTCGTGCTCGGCTCATCCCTCGTCTGGGCGGGCACGCTCGCTCGAGGGGCGGCCTTCGCCCGGACGGTGGCGGGCGTCGCCTGTTCGATCGGGATCCTGGCCGTCGTCACCTGGGCTTCGGTGAGGCAGCGCTCACGGACGTAACGGTCCCAGGCGAACCGGTCCACTTCTCGCGGGGGTCCTCGCCCCCGATCTTGGTCTGCAGCTGGATGATGCCGTCGAGCAGCGCCTCCGGGCGCGGCGGGCAACCCGGAACGAACACGTCCACCGGGATGATCTGATCGACGCCTTTGGTCACCGAGTACGAATCCCAGTACGGACCCCCACAGTTGGCGCACGACCCGAAGGAGATGACGTACTTCGGTTCCGGCATCTGTTCGTAGACACGCTTGAGGACCGGCGCCATCTTGTCCGTGACGGTCCCCGCGACGACCATGAGGTCGGCCTGCCTGGGGCCGGGGGCGTGCGGGATCACCCCGAGCCGGATGAGGTCGTGCCTCGACATCGAGGTCGCGATGAGCTCGATCGCGCAGCACGCGAGGCCGAAGTTGAGGAGCCAGAGCGAATAGCGACGTCCCCAGTTGAGGATGAACCGGACGGGCTTCTGCTCCCCCAACCTCGTCCGTTCGATCAGTCCCATCGGTGCTCCGATCCGATCTCCCATCCCCAAGACGAGGCGGAAAGGGAACCCGTGACAGTCAAGGCCGCTGCTCTGGGTGCCGGCTCACGCGGAAGAGGGGGACCGGCTCCGGAAGGCCCTTCAGCTGCACATCTCCGGTCCGTTCGAAGGCGAACGTGCCAACGCCTGCCTCGTCCATGACCACTTCGCTGGCGAGGACCTCACCGGGCCCCGCCGCGTCCGCGATCCGCGACGCGAGGTTCACCGTTTCCCCGAAGACGTCCAGGTCACGCTCGATCATGGGTCCGGCGTGAACCCCGGCGTGCGGTGAGAGCGCCCCCTCCCCACTCATCGTCTCGACGAGGTCGAGCGCAGCATCCACTCCGGCGGTCGCATCCGTCAGCCTCATCATGGCGCCATCCCCCAAGAGCTTCACGAGACGCCCACCGTGGCGAGTTGCGACGACGTCGGCGTGACGCTGGAGCGTCGTTGCCGCCATGACCGCCGACCGATCGCCGCGCTCATGCGTGAGGCGCGTGAAGCCGCTGAGATCCACGAAGACGATGGCCGGCGGTGCCGCCGGGTCTGGGATCGGCGCGAGTCCGCGCGCGGCGAGGAACCGTTCGAATCCTTCGAGGATGGCGTTCACGCTGCGATGTTCGAGATACCGGGCACTCAGCCACGTGAACATCTCGGGTGCGAGGTTGGTCGCCTTCATGAACGCGACACGCACGTCATCGGGGAACTCATCGAGCTCGCCGCGGTAGAGCCGTTCACGCACGGGCTGCACGAGCTGCTCATCCAGGAGGTCCATCCATCCGAGCATCGCCGCGCGAGCGCCCTGCGCCATCAGCCTGGCGGCACGGATCGGCGATTCATCGTCCGGCGATAGCGCCCACGCATCCAGGAAACGTTGGAAGAGTGCTTCCTCGTCGACGTGGATCGGTGTGGCAGGGTCGGGCTTCGGCAACCCGAGGACCTCATGGATCGCGGGCAGCAGCTCGGCCCTGGGTCCGACGCTCCTCTGGAAGTCGGCGAACGCCCGGTCCGAGCGACGACCCGGCTCGTGGGGGAGATATTCGTCGGTTCGCCGGAAGGATAGGAGCCCATCGGCGGCGAGGCGTTCCATCGACGAAGCGGGAACGCCGCTCTCGAGCAGGGCGGACACCATCTTGACCGTGAGCACGTCGCCGTACGTGAACCGGCCGTCCTCGTCGGACGTGATCAGCCCGATCCTCGTCATCCACGCGACCCGGTCCTCGGGACATGCCGCCTCGGCCGCGATCTCCTCGAGCGAGTAGGTCCTCGCCATGAGCGGCATCGTAGACAGGGGTGTCGGCGGATGTGTTGTCCGGATCCTGGCGAGCGCGATGCCGAGCACCGGCCCGATCCTCGCGACATACGCCACGACTCCGGATGAGCGAAACTCCCCTCATGACCCGAGCCCAGGATGCCTGGGTGGACGCTCGCGATCGGCGCTCCCCCGAGGCGGCGGTCATCTCCTGTGTCGACGCGGACGCGTGGGAGTCGTGGCTCCTGACCCATCACGAGGCGCAGGATGGCGTCTGGCTGAAGATCGCCAAGAAGGGCTCGGGCGAGCGATCCGTGACGTCCAAGGATGCGCTCGAGGTCGCCCTGTGCTACGGCTGGATCGACAGCCGTCGCAAGGCCCTGGACGAGAAGTTCTTCCTGCAGAAGTACTCGCCCCGGCGACGCGGAAGTTCGTGGTCGCGCATCAACGCTGAGCGGGCAGAAGCGTTGATCGCTGCGGGGCGGATGCAGGCAGCCGGCCTCGCCGAGATCGACGGCGCCAAGGCTGACGGGCGTTGGGACGCGGCGTACGAGTCGCAGCGCGCTGCCACGATCCCCGCGGATCTGGCGGCCGCGTTGGCGACCGACGAATCGGCGCGAGCGCACTTCGAGTCGTTGGGGCGGACCGATCGGTACGCGGTCATCCTGCCGCTGCTGAAGGCGCGCACCGCGGCCAGCCGGGAGGCCCAGCTGAGTCGGATCGTCGCTCTCCTCCGAGTCGGCCGACGGGTGACCTGATCGGCCCGGCAGTGGGCGTGGCGGGAACGACGTTCGTGCTGATCCCCGGCGCCGGAGGGGACGCCTGGTACTGGCACCTCGTCGTCCCGCGACTGCACGCGCTGGGTCACGACGCGCTGGCGATCTCGCTTCCCGCGGGCGACGATTCGGCGGGTTGGACCGCGTACGCCAACACGATCGTGGAATCGATCGGTGAACGGACCGGTGTGATCCTCGTCGCTCAATCGCTCGCCGGCTTCAGCGCGCCACTGGTGTGCGATCGGATCCCGGTCGAGCTCCTGATCCTCCTGAACGCGATGATCCCGCGGCCGGGCGAGACGGGAGCCGAGTGGTGGTCCAACACCGGTCAGCCGGAGGCGATGCAGGCTCACCTGGAGGCCATCGGGCTCTCGCGATCCGCCGCGGACGACGACATGACCGTCTACTTCCACGATGTCCCGCCGCAGATCCGTGCGGAAGCCGTCGAGCGGGGCGAGCCGGAGCAATCGTGGACGCCGATGACGGAGGCCTGGCCACTGGACGCATGGCCCGGCGTGCCAACGCGCGTGCTCGTCAGTCGCGACGACCGGCTCTTCCCGGCGGACTTCCAGCGGCGCATCGCCCGAGAGCGACTGGGGACCTCCGCGGACGGGATCCCCGGTGGTCATCTCGTCGCGTTGAGCCATCCGGCCGAGCTCGTCGAGCGCATGGAGGTCTACCGGACCGGCCGGCCCGATCCACCGGAGGGATCGGACCGGCAGACGTGACCGGAGGTCCCAGATGATCACCACTCGGCTATCGAGGCGGAGCACTCGACCAATCTCGTCAAGCGCTGCGGCAGTGTCCCGCCCACCCGTTGACGAACCTGTAACCATATGGTTACACTTAGCGGATGACCATCGACGCTGCGCTCGCCGCGCTCTCGGATCCCACGCGACGGGAGCTCGTCGAGGTCCTCGGGCGGGGCCCTACGCGCGCAGGGGACCTCGCCGGCGGATTCCCGATGAGCCGCCCAGCGGTGTCCAAGCACCTCCGGGTCTTGAGGGAGGCGGGACTGGTGGATGCGGAGGAAAGGGGGAGGGAGCGGATCTACTACCTGGTCCCCCGCGGGCTGGATGAGATCAGACGCTACATGGACCGAACCTCCCGGATGTGGGACGACGCGCTCGAGGCGTTCAAGCGCTACGCAGAGGAGGATCAGATGATCATCCATAAGACCGTCACGGTCGCACGGCCGCCCGACGTCGCGTTCAAGATCTTCGTGGAAGAGATCGGGAAGTGGTGGCCGAACGAGAAGTACATGTTCCTCGGCTCCGAGTCCAAGGCGACGATCGAGACGCGTGTCGGCGGACGCGTGTACAACCGGCACCCCGATGGGCGCGAGTACACCATCGGCGAGGTCCTACGGTACGAACCGGGCGCCCGGCTCACCTTCACGTGGAACCACGGTGACGGACAAGGCACCACGGAGATCGACGTGCGCTTCACGGTCTCCGGGGGTGGAACACGGGTCGACCTCTCGCACAGCGGCTGGGACCGGCTGGCCGACGCCGCGCAGAAGTCGGCGGGATTCAGCGCCGGGTGGGACGAGATCCTCGACCTCTTCGTCGCGTACGCGCGCTCTGGATGAAGGCGAGCGGGAAGGAGGGATGGCCATGTCGACAACGGAGATCAGCGCACGACGACTGGAAGACAAGACCGCGCTCGTGTTCGGAGCGGGAGGTGCGGTCGGGAGCGCGGTTGCCGGCGAGTTCGCGATGCAAGGTGCACGGGTCTTCCTCTCTGGACTCACCAGGTCCCCGGTGCAGGACACGGCCGACGCGATCTGGAGCATGGGTGGTCGTGCGACCGTGGCCGAGGTCGACGCACTCGACGAAGGCGCGGTCAACGGCTACATCGACCAGGTGGTCGGCGCCGCAGGACGCATCGACATCCTGTTCAACGCCATCGGACCCCAGCCGAACGAATATGGGAACGCGCTGAGCACCATGGAGCTGCCGGTGGACCGGTTCATGTTGCCGATCGTGTCCATCGTCCGGTCTCAGTTCATCGCCGCCCGCTCCGCCGCGAGGCACATGGTGAGTGAGGGATCGGGAGTTGTCGTCTTCCTCAGCGGAACCCCCTCTCGAGGAGTGTCGCCGAACACGTCGGCGATCGGAGCCACCTTCGGGGCGGTTGAGTCCTTGACGAGATGTCTCGCAACCGAGCTCGGTCCATCTGGAGTGCGAGTCGTATGCGTCCGTTCCATGGGGATGGCCGAGACGCGAACCATGCAGCAGACCTACGAGATGGGCGGGCAGGCGCTCGGGATCCCCAAGGAGAAGATGCAGGAGCTCGTCGCTTCCAGGGCCCTTCTTCGCCGGTCGCCATCGCTTGCCGAGACAGCCAGGCTCGTCGCGTTCCTGGCCTCCGACGAGGCGAGTGCGATGACCGGTGCGATCGTCAACTCGTCTTGCGGCCAAGTGCTCGATTGACCGACTGACCGACCCGTAGCTCTCCGGACACCGTCTTCGAGTGAGCGCCAGACGACCGATATGGCACGTCGAGATTCAGGATCTCTGCTTCGTCAGCGTGATGTCCATCCAATCCGCCCACGTCGAGCCGTCCAACAACCGTTGCCAGCGCCCCGTGATCACATCGCCGTCGTCGCTGAACCCGCCGGAGAATCTGGTGTCTGGGCTCCGCATCGTCCAGCGCGGTCGTTCGCCTTCTTCGCTCAGGTCCGCTTCGTACGCCGCCGGGCCATCGGTCCCGAAATACTGGGTCACGTACCCGGCCCGCTCGGGGGCGTAGCCGATGATCTCGGCCCCGTCGACCTTGAGCTCGCCGACACGGGCGTCCACCCGATGGAGCAACGCGACCCCCTCGACCAGCCACTCGTACGTGTCGATGGCGTCGATCCGTTCGGCAGGGACCTCCCCGGTCGCCCTGGTCCATCCTTCGGTCTTCCACGTCCCGACGAGCACCTCGAGACGATGAAGCGGTTCGTCCGATGAACGCGCCATCCTTCCTCCGATCAGCAGCGGTCCTCGCTGGACCCCGAACGTTCGACGTCACCGCCCGTATCGGGTGCGGAGCCGTTCCACGCCGCGATGAGGAGCCGTTCCAGGAGGTCGATGGTTCGCTGTTGATCGGCGAGCCGCTCCTCCAATCGCTCGCGATGGAGCTCGAGGTACCTGCGAACCAGTTCGGGGTCACGTGCTCGGACGATCGCGGCGATCTCCTCGGTGGGCATCGCCTGGTCCGCAAGGGCGGAGGTCGCGTACGCGACCGCCCGAAACGGGATCGACACGTCGCCCCTCGGTGGAGCTCCAACGGAACAGGAGCGGATCATGCTGCAGCGCTCCTTTCCATGCGGGCCCCTCGGTCGGGCTCCCCACGACTCCTCTGGAGGAGCAGGATCCCCATCGACAAGAGCCACAGGGTGATCACGGTCGGCCCGAAGATCGTCAGGACCCGCGAAGCCGTGGTCGGCTCTCCGACGAGGGCTTGGATCGAACCGGCACCGATCGAGGCGAGCCCGGCGATGACGGCAACCCAGCCGAGCCACCGCGGGTACACATCGCTCATCGCCACCGCCAAGCCGAACAGGATGAACGTGGCCGCCGCGAAGACGAAGTTGAACAGGCTCGCGAGCGCGAAGTTGATCGTTTCGTTCACGTGGACCAGACCGAGCGCCGTGGCGCTGTCAGCGGGAGCTGCGCTCGCCCACTCCTGGGCGAGTTGCCGGGCGGCGGCCCCGTCCAGGATCACGAGGATCAGCCCGATGGTGACTCCGGCGACCGCCGCGAACAGACCGAACCGAGCGAGGGCACCAGCGAGACCTCCCCGGATCGTCTGGTAGATCGCGATCAGCCCCCCGAGCATCAGGAAGATCCCGAGGACGATCGCGAGGTGGATCGGCGTCCAAAGCTCGCTGCCGGCGATGACCTGAGCCACTCCCACCGGGTCGTCCTCCGGCGTGACGGGATGCACGAGGTTGCCGACCCCTCCGAGGATGGCCCCGACGATCGCGGCCCATCCCCCGATCCTCAACACCCAACGCGTCTCCACAGCAACGTCAGGCATGGCTGTCCCTCCCCTCGGTCTCCTCCTCGATCACGCATCGACCGTAGCCCTCGCTCGTTCGTCCGACCTCGACCTGAGGGCCTGACGTGCTCTCCGACCGCAGGGGGAGGCGGCCCGACGGCTCTGGACCTACAGTCGCGATGTGATCGGTGACGCCGACCAAGGTTGGTTCGGGGCAGGCAAGCTCCGTCGCCTCGTTCCCCTGTTCGCCCTGGCGGTCGCCGTCGTCGCCTGGGTGACCGAACCGTCGGCGACGAGCGACCTCGCGCTGGTCGCGATCCCGGTCGCAGCGTTCTTCGTGTGGGCCTACGTGCCCCGCGTGCCACTCTCGGTCCTGACGATCGTCGTGGTCGTCTCGACCGTGTTCGCGCAGCGCGCGGGAGAGCTCGAACCACTCATGTTCGAGGCGTCCGTGCTCGCGTTCGTCGTGGGGCGATGGTCGCCGTCGCTCAGGACGGCGCTGCCACTCGGCGTCGCCGCCGTGGCCACACCCGTGCTCGTGGCGGCGGTCCAAGATCCGGCCGAGGTGGGCGTGGCCAATTGGGTCCTGGGGACGATCTTCCCGTGGGCACTCGGTCGCGCTCTCGCCAGTCAGGAGCAGCTCGCTTCTCAGCTGGACGACATGCGGGCCGAGATGAACCGCCAGGCGCTGTTCGACGAGCGTCGCCAGATCGCTCGGGACGTCCACGACTTCGTGGGGCACGGGCTGGCGGCCGTCATGCTCCAGGTCACGAGCGCTCGCCATGTGATGCGTCGCGATCCGGCGGCCGCCGAGGACGCGCTCCGGTCGGCCGAGGCGGTGGGTCGGCGCAGCATGCAAGAGCTCAGGCGCACGGTCACGGTGCTCCGAAGCAGCGACCTCGGCGGAGCCGACCCGCTCCCGTCGGCGGATGAGATCCCGGCCCTCGTCGACCAGGCGCGGGCGGGCGGGATCGACGTCGAGCTCCGGATGCCGGCGGACGTCGGATCGATCCCGTCGGGGGTCGGCGTCGCGCTCTATCGCATCACGCAGGAAGCGCTCGCGAACGCGGCTCGCCACGCGCCGCAGGCGCACACGGATGTGGAGCTCGCGTTGGCCGACGGGGTGGTACGCGTCGTCGCCGAGAGCAGGGGACCACTCATCCCCGAACCCGCATCCGACCGCGGCCGTCCTCGGTACGGATTGATCGGCATGCAGGAACGGGCGACCGCGCTCGGAGGCGCTCTTGATGCGGGTCCGATCCCGGACGGCTGGCGCGTGACATGCGAGATCCCGCTGGAGAGGTGGCCCCGATGATCCGGGTCGCGCTCGTGGACGACCAGGAGATCGTCCGTGCCGGACTCGCCAGGATCCTCTCCCCCGAGGACGGCTTCTCGATCGTCGCGGAGTGCTCGGACGGGCGGCAAGCGGTGGAGGAACTCCCCGGCCTCCACCCCGACGTCGTCCTGATGGACGTCCGGATGCCCGCGCTCGACGGCGTGACCGCCACGACGGCGCTCCGCGGTCTCGACGAGCCGCTCGATGTGCTGGTCCTCACGACCTTCGGCGAGGACGAGGTGCTGTGGGGAGCGATCGAGGCGGGTGCCGCCGGGTTCGTGCTCAAAGACAGCTCGGCCGAAGACCTGATCGCGGCGGTGCGTGCGGTCGCCGAGGGCGGAGCATGGTTCGACCGGGGCGTCGCTCCGCGGCTGCTCGAACGCTATCGGAACGTCGTGGCGCCGGCGGCGCGCGACGCAACGAGGCTGGACGAGCTGACCGACCGGGAGCACGAGGTCCTGCGGCTGATGGCGCGCGGCGCCTCGAACGCCGAGATCGGCCGGACGCTGCACGTCGCGGAGGCGACCGTCAAGACCCACGTCGGCAGCATCTTCACCAAGCTCGGCGTGCGCGATCGTGCGGCCGCGATCGTGTTCGCGTACGACCACGGTGTCGTCGCCCCCGGTCGCGACGCGTCGTAGCGGATCTCATCCACCCCTGGGAGGAGGGCGATCCGGACCCGAGGAGTGACGACGGGGTCGCAGGCCGACGGATAGCGTCGGTTCGTGGGACCCAACGGGATCGGGGATGACGGGTGAAGCGGCGCTGGCTGCGCCGGCTGGCGATCGTGGTCGCGGCGGTGCTCCTCGTCGCGGTCGGGATCTACGGTTGGGCCGCGGCATCCGTGCAGCGATCGTCCATCGCCCGCGCGGTGTGGTGGCGGGACGCCGACGTCGGCGATCAGGTCCGCTTCCCATCCCGGGCGATCCCGGCGGGTGTCGGATCGAGCTCGTTGTCCAACGGCACGCCGATCGATCTCGCCTCGATCACGGCTCCGACGGGAGCGGGCGTCGAGGAGCTGCTCGGCGACACCGACACCCTCGCGTTCCTGGTCGTGCACGACGACAGGCTCGTCGCCGAGCGCTACTTCGGAGACGCGCAGCGCGACACCCTTCAGACGTCGTTCTCCGTGGCGAAGTCGTTCCTGTCCACCCTGGTCGGGATCGCGATCGACGAGGGAGCGATCCAGAGTGTCACGGATCCCGTGACCGACTACGTCCCGGAGTTGGCGCAACGAGACGCGCGCTTCGACCAGATCACGTTGCGGGACCTGCTGACGATGTCGTCGGGGATCCGGTACGAAGAGCAGTCGCTGCCACTGCCGTGGGGCGACGACGTGAACACGTACTACGGCACGGACCTGCGAGACCTCGCGCTGAACGGTACCCAGATCGAGCAGGCCCCCGGTCAGGAGTGGCACTACGACAACTACAACCCGCTCCTGCTGGGCTTGGTCCTGGAGCGCGCGACCGGGATGTCGGTCTCCGAGTACATGGCGATACGGCTCTGGCAGCCACTGGGAGCGGGATCCGATGCGACCTGGAGTGTCGATTCCGACGCGGACGGCTTCGAGAAGATGGAGAGCGGTCTCAACGCGGCGCCGGTCGACTACGCGCGCTTCGGCGAGCTGATGCTCCACGGCGGTCGCTGGAACGGGACCCAGATCGTATCCAGGGGATGGGTGCGCGAAGCGACGGCCGCCGACGCATCCACCGATCCGGCAGCGCACTACCAGTACTTCTGGTGGATCGACACGAGCCGACCCGGACGGTTCTACGCCTTGGGGAACCTGGGGCAATACATCTACGTGGCACCCGACGCGGACACCGTCATCGTCCGATTCGGGAGTGACTGGGGTGTGCCGAACGGCACCTGGATCGAGACGTTCCGCCGGATCGCCGACCACCTCGCCCAAGGAGCTTGAGGGAGTCATGGACGCGAGAGGAGGGCATGATGGAAGCAAGCACGGCGAAGGGCCTGATCCGAGAGGCCGGGAAGGAGGGCCGTCATGGCTGACGAGATGCAGGCGCAACTCCCGACGCCCGATCCTGCGCTGAAGCAGCTGGATCGGTACGTCGGCACCTGGAGCATGGAGGGGCATCTTCCGGGTTCGGACGACATCATGATCAAAGGGGAGACGACGTTCAGGTGGCTGCCCGGAGGCTTCTTCCTCGAGCAGCACGGCGCGATGAACTTCCTGGGGATGGATCTGGACAGCCTCGAGCTGATCGGATACGACCCCGATACCGGGACCTACCCCTCGACCGTCTTCACGAACATCAGTCCGCAGCCCCTGCCCTACCGGTGGGAGATCGAGGGCGATTCCGTGAAGATCACGGTGTCCTACGGCCCGCTCGATGCGACCTTCACGGGCCACTTCGCCCAGGACGGCCAGAGCTTCGATGGCGGCTGGAGGCCGAACCCCGGTGCCGACGAGACGGTGAACGTGGCGTACGACATCGGCGGCCATCGCCTCTCCTAGCGAACAAGGAAGGGTGCGATGGCGAGCGAGACCGACAGCTTCGACATGGTCCTGACCCGCACGTTCGATGCGCCGAGGGAGCGCGTGTGGCGGGCGTGGAGCGACGCCGACGAGGTCATGAAGTGGTGGGGACCGGAGGGCTTCACGTCCCCGATGTGCCGGATGGACTTCCGCGAGGGAGGTACGACCCTGGTCTCGATGCGGTCCGATCAGGGCGGAGAGCTCTTCAACACGTGGACGTACCGATCGATCGAACCGATGGACAGGATCGAGTTCGTGCACGGCTTCGCGGATGAACTCGGCAACAGGGTCGTCCCGGCCCAGATCGGCCTGCCGCCGGTCATCCCGGCGGAGGTGCCGCACGTGGTGACGCTCAGGTCGATCGACGAGGGGACCACCGAGCTCACGGTCCACGAGTTCGGCTACCCGGATGTGCAGATCGTCGAGATGTCTCGAACCGGCATGGAACAGTGTCTCGACAAGATGGAGGCCAGCCTCACGGCGGCGTGATCACAGTCCTTCGGCGACTCAAAGCTCGGGCGCGGGGATCCCGTTGCTGCCGAGGATCTGGGAGATCTCGCCGCCGTGGTGGAGGTCGTGCTCGATCAGGTGCCACACGACCCATCCTCGAGTCACGGTGCGGACCTCGCCGCTCCGGCGGGACCGAGGGAACTCCACGACGAGGTCCTCCGCCGTCCACCGATCGAGGCAGGGGCCCATCATCGTCCACGTTCGATCGAACGCCTCGACCAGCTCGCTCGCGGTGCGAGGGTGGTGCTCGTCGTCCTCCCAATCCGCGTCCTCGAGCGGCAGGCCCGGGGTCGTCGTCGAATCGACGCGGAACATCTCGCGGACCGCATCGTCGCCCTCACCGAGCACGTCGTGGAACCAGTACGCGCGCGAGCTCGCCATGTGGGCAGCGAGCTGCCACACCGCCCATTGGAACGGCGCCGTCTTCGAGGAAAGCTGTTCTGCGGTCAGCGGCCCGATCGCCTCGAGCAGCAGCCGTTGGTACTCCGCCCACCCCTCCACGAAGGCAGGGTCGACACCCGTCCGGTGCGTCATGGCCCACGCATCGTACGAGCAACCGCGAACGCGGAGCGTGCGCCTCCGGGCGAAGATGGTGAGGGTTCACCCGGCGAAAGGAGCTCCTCATGCGGAAGGTGGTTGTGGTCGAGTGGATGACCCTGGACGGGGTCGTTCAGGCACCGGGTCATCCCGACGAGGATCGGGACGGCGGGTTCGAGCACGGCGGGTGGCACCTGCCGTACTTCGACGAGACGTCCCAGGGTTGGGTGGTCCAGGGATACGTGGAGGCGGGCGGCTTCCTCTTCGGGCGTCGGACCTACGAGAACCTCGCGTCGTATTGGCCGAACGCGTCCGAGGAAGAGCAGGTGATCGCCGAGCCGCTGAACACCAAGCCGAAGTTCGTGGCCAGCCGGACGCTCGCCGATCCGCTCGATTGGCAGAACGCGACGGTGCTGACGGGGGACGTCGCGCAGTCCGTGCTCGAACTCAAGCGGGGAGACGGCGGAGACCTGCACGTGATCGGGAGCCCTGCGTTCGCGCGGACGCTGATCGAACAGGGTCTCGTCGATGCGTACCGTCTGATGATCGACCCACTCATCCTCGGAAGCGGCAAGCGGCTGTTCCACGATGGCGACCCGGTCTCCCGGCTTCGCCTCGTGGAGAGCACGATGACGAGCACGGGCGCGATCCTCGCGACCTACGCGAGGACTTCGGATGAGGCTGCAGGCTGACCCGACTGAGCGGACAACGAGGCTCTCCGAGCTACCCGCGACCGTACTCGTCGTGCCGGCGGATCCAGAGCTGCCATGCCTCGCCCTCGTCACGCCCTTTGGGTGCGTGGTCGAGGATCGGGTAGTAGCCCATGATGAACTCCAACCCTCGCCACGTCGTCGAGTAGGTCTGGTACACGTCATCGCCGTCGCGCACGAACGCGCTGAACCCCGGGCTCTCCGTGAGGTACCCGACGATGTCGGTCCCGGATGCCCGGGCGTTCTGCTCCACGATCGGCGGGAACGCGTCTCCCAGCGACGCGCGCGCCGGCAAGCGGATCTGTTCCACCGCGTCGCGCGACCGTTCTTCCGACTGCGAGAAGCCGAGGTCGACGTTGAAGTCACCGGGCGAGGACGAGACCCAGGGAAGGCTCCAGCCCATGCGCCGGTTGTACGCCTGGAGCTTCTCGATCGGTGCCTGTGAGACCAGGATGAACGTCACGTCACGGGCGTGCAGATGCGGGAGCACGCCATCGATCGAATCGGCGATCGACGAGTTGACGGGGCAGCCGGCCTCGTAGCTCGGGCCGAACATGAAGTGGTACACGAGCAGTTGCGAGCGACCGTCGAACAGCTCGACGAGCGCCTTCTCCCCGTCGTCCGTCTGGAAGCGGTAATCCTTGTCCACCCGCACCCACGGCAGCTCGCGGCGCTGCTGGGCCAGCTCGTCGCCGAGTCGCGTGTGTTCCTTCTCGCGCTCGAGCAGTTCCTCTCGTGCGGCGAGCCACTCGTCATGCGTCGCGATCGGGTGATCCGTCATCGTTCATCCTCCTCAGTCATCCAAACTGCCCATCGCCAGGTTCACGGTCGTTCCCGTCATGCCGCTCGCCTCGTCGGACGCCAGGAAGACCGCCACGTTGGCCAGCTCCGTGAGCGTCGAGAGTCGTCGCGTGTGGGTCCTGCTGGCGAGCGCGTCGTGGAACTGGTCCCAGGTCATCCCGGACGCCTCGGCGTAGGACGCGAAGCTGTCCTTGATCCGAGCGGTCTCCGGGATGCCTTGCGGTCGCAGACCGACCACGCGGATCCCGTGCGGCGCGAGCTCGGCGGACAACCCTCGGGTGAGCGCCTCCACCGCGGCCATCGCCGGGCCACCGCCGCCCACGAAGGGGACGCCCGTCCGCGACGGCGTCGCGGTGACCGTCATGATCACGCCCGATCCAGCGACGACCATCCGCCGTGCGGCCAGGCGTGCGGTCAGGAAGTACGACGTGGTGTAGGTCGCGATCGGGAGGGAGAACTGCTCGACGTCCATCTCCACGAGGGGCGCGCGGACCCGTGGGTTCGGGATGCCGATCGCGTTGAACGAGACGTCGATGCCGCCCGCGCGGTCGATCACCGCATCCAGATGCTCGTCCACGGCCCGCTCGTCGAGGGCGTCGACCTCCGTCGCCTCGGCCGATCCGCCGTTGGACACCACGTCCTGGGCGACCGCCTCGACAGGTCCTCGGTGACGTCCCGCGAGGAAGAGTTGGGCTCCCTCGCTCCCGAAAGCGCGCGCGACGGCGCCGCCGATCGCGCCACCGGCTCCGTAGATCACCGCGACCTTGCCCTTCAACGTCACCGCCGCCACCTCCTCGTCCTCCGCCTGCTCTGTCGGTTGGACACCGTCGGGGCGGAGAACTGGGCGCTCCGCCGCCCGGTTCTCGGTGCGGACGGTGTCGGAACAGCGACGAGTCCCGCGCGGACCCGGGACGAGGAGCTGGGGTCGAGCCGTGATGGGAGGATGGAGCCATGACCGTGGAGCTCCTCGCCCGCGCGAAGGCCGGCGACCAAGAGGCGTTCCGCGAGTTGGTCGAGCCCTACCGCGCGGAGTTGCACGTGCACTGCTATCGGATCCTCGGTTCGATCCATGATGCCGAAGACGCGCTGCAGGAGGCCCTGCTCGCGGCCTGGCGGGGCCTGGGCGGATACGAGGAGCGCGCATCCGTGAGGACGTGGCTCTACTCGATCGCCACCAACCGCGCGCTGAACATGCTGCGAGCCGCGAGACGGCGGCCACAGGTCGAGATGCCGCCTGACGTCTCGCTCCCCGAACCGACCCAGACGGCCGAGCCGCTCTGGCTCGACCCGTACCCCGACGTCCTGATCGAGAGCGAGCTCGCGAGCCCGCCCGGACCAGAGGCCCGGTACGAGACCAAGGAGGCGATCTCCCTCGCGTTCGTCACGGCGCTGCAACTCCTCCCCGCGCGGCAGCGAGCCGTCCTGATCCTGCGAGACGTGCTCGGGTTCCGGGCCGCAGAGGTCGCCGAGATGCTCGACACCACCCTCGACTCGGTCACGAGCGCGCTCAAGCGCGCCCGCGCCACGCTGGAGAACCGGCCGCGCACCGAGGCGCCGCCGCTGCCCGACTCGCCGACCGAACGCACGCTCGTGGAAGGGCTCGCGGAGGCCTTCGAAGCGAACGACGTGGACGGCATCGTCGCCCTGCTCGCCGACGACGTACGCCTCAGCATGCCTCCTCTCCCTCTCGCATTCATCGGTCGCGAGGAGGCCAGGCGTTTCTACGCGATCGTCGCCGCTCGTCCTGGCCGCCGCCGTCTCGTCCAGACGAGAGCGAACGGGCAACCCGCACTCGCCTTCTACGCACGCGACCCCACCGGGGGCGTGTTCCGCGCGACCAGCCTGATGGTGGTCACGCTCGAGGGCCGCCGGATCACCGCGCTGACGCGGTTCGACCCCAGCTTCCTCTCGCATTTCGGGCTCCCGCGGATCCTGCCCGAGTGACCGTCCGCCCGCGCCTTGACAGATCGCCCGGGCTATCTATAAGCTGTCGCTTCTAGAAGGCTATGGTTATGGATCAGGCGACGGTCGAGATCAGCGAGGAGCAGCTGGACGCGGTGTTCGGGGCCTTGGCGGACCGGACGCGGCGGGCGATCCTCGCTCGGCTCGCCGAGGGTGAGGCCTCCGTGAACGAGCTCCGCGCCCCGTTCGCCGTGTCGCAACCGGCGATCTCGCAGCACCTGAAGGTGCTCGAGCGGGCGGGCCTGATCTCGCGCAGCCGCAGGGGGACGGCCAGGCTGAGCCACCTGGAGGCCGAGCCGCTCAAGGAGGCCGTCGAGTGGCTGGGCGGGTATCGGGAGTACTGGGAGGAGAGCTACCAGCGGCTGGACGAGCTGCTCGGGGCGATCCGCAGGAACGAGCGGTCGGGAGGGTCCGACCAGGAAAGGAGCACGTCATGACCGAGCTGAAGGTCACGGCAGAGCCGGGATCGCACGAGGTCAGCACCGAACGCGAGATCGACGCGCCGCGCGACCTGGTCTTCCGCGCGTACAAGGATCCGGAGCTGCTCGCGCAGTGGCTCGGACCCCGCAGGTACGCGATGGAGATCGACACCTTCGAGTTCCGCGACGGCGGACGCTGGCGGTACGTGCACAGCGACGACCAGGGGAACTCGTTCGGCTTCCACGGTGTGTTCCACGGCGACCCGTCGCCCGACGGGATGGTGCAGACCTTCGAGTTCGAGGGCTACCCGGGACACGTGTCCCTCGACAAGGCCGTCCTCGAGGACCGCGGCGACAAGACGCTGATCCGCACCGTCACCGTCTTCCAGTCCGTCGAGGACCGCGACGGCATGGTCCAGAGCGGGATGGCCGACGGCATGCGCGAGGCCTACGAGCGCCTCGACGAGCTCACCGCGAAGCTCGTCGCGAACAGCTGAACCCACACCAGTGATCGAAAGGAGCAGTCAGATGCAAGCCATCACCCCGTTCCTCTGGTTCGACTCGCAGGCCCAGGAGGCCGCCGAGTACTACGTCTCCGTGTTCGACGACTCGGAGATGCGCGAGATCTCACGCTACCCGGAGAACACACCGGGCCCGGCCGGCTCCGTGATGACGGTCCAGTTCGTGCTGAAGGGCCAGGAGTTCACCGCCCTGAACGGCGGCCCGGAGTTCGACTTCACGCCGGCCGTCTCGCTCTACGTGCACTGCAAGGATCAGGACGAGGTCGACCGGTACTGGGACGCGCTCGTGGACGGTGGCCAGTCCCAGAACTGCGGCTGGGTCACCGACCGGTTCGGCGTGACCTGGCAGATCGTGCCGGACCGCCTCGGCGAGCTGCTCGGGGACCCGGACCCCGAGCGAGCCAACCGTGCGATGCAGGCCATGCTCGCGATGGACAAGATCGAGATCAAGGGCCTCGAGGACGCGGCGAACGCCGGGTAGCACGCGAAGCTGGGAGGGAGGATCCGACATGGGCGTGGTGATCGTCGACCTCAGCGTCTCGCTCGACGGGTTCATCGCGGGCGCGAACGACGGGCCGGACAACCCACTCGGTGACGGCGGCGAGGGGCTGTTCGCATGGATGAATGCCTCCGAGGCGAACCGGGTCCATCCCTACCTGGCCCCGCCAGACGCGAGCAAGGTCATCGTCGAGGAGTGGATGACGGCGTCGGGCGCCATCATCAGCGGCCGACGAACGTTCGACATCGCGGACGGCTGGAAGGACGGCCATCCGGTCGACGCGCCGATCTTCGTCGTCACGCACGACCCGCCCACGGAGGGAGAGTGGAGTCCGCGGGTCTCGTTCGTCACGGACGGTGTGGAACGCGCGCTCGAGCTTGCCCAAGACGCGGCCGGTGACCGGCTCATCGGCATCAGCGGGGCGAGCGTGGCCCAGCAACTGCTGCGGCTCGGGAAGCTCGACGAGATCCAGGTGAGCGTGACGCCGCTGCTCCTCGGTGCCGGCGTTCGCCTCTTCGAGGCCTTCGACGGACCGATCCGGCTCGAACAGACGCGCGTCGTCCCGTCCGACGGGGTCACGCACCTCCGCTATCACGTCCACTACGACTGATCCGCGCGACGAGCAAGCGTGCAGAGAACGCGCTCCCGGTCCCTTCCGGCGAGCAGCGCACCCGGTCTATGCTCGGCCGACCGTGACGGGATCACTGATCTGCCCGACGTGCTCGGCGGCGAACGACGCCGATCAGCGGTTCTGCACGAGCTGCGGGGCGTCCCTCGCACATACGTGCGACGTCTGCGGCACGGTGAACGCCCCGGACGCTCGGTTCTGCGGCGCGTGCGGCTCCCCGCTCGAGGTGCCCACGACGCCGACCCCGTCCCACGTCACCGAGGAGCGGAAGGTCGTCTCGGTCCTGTTCGCGGATCTCGCGGGGTTCACCGCTGGATCTGACGGCGCCGACCCGGAGGACGTCAAGGCGCGCCTCCGCCCGTATTTCGCTCGCGCCCGTGAAGAGATCGAGTCGCTCGGGGGCATCGTCGAGAAGTTCATCGGCGACGCGGTCGTCGGCCTGTTCGGAGCGCCGACCTCGCGCGAGGACGACGCCGCGCGGGCGGTCCAGGCCGCCTGGCGGATGGCCCGCGCGATCGACGAGTTGAACGACGAAGACCCGACGCTCGAGCTCTCGGTCCGGATCGCGGTCGACACGGGCGAGGCCGTCGTCGACCTCAACGCGAACCCCGAGCGCGGCGAGGCGGTCGCGACGGGTGATGTGATGAACACGGCATCGCGACTCCAGCACGAAGCGCCCCTCGGCGGCGTCGTGGTCGGCGAGCGAACGTACCGTTCGGCGGCGCAGTCTTTCGAATGGGAGCCGCTGGACCCCGTGACGGTCAGGGGGAAGGCGAGCCCGATCCCGATCTGGCGCGTCCTCGGCATACGTCCGGAGCACGAACGCACGCCACTCGCGCCGCTGATCGGCAGGAGCCGCGAGCTCGAGCTCCTGGGGACCGTGTGGGACAAGGTGCGCGCGGATCGGCGCACGCACCTCGTGACGGTCTTCGGTCCGCCCGGGATCGGCAAGAGCCGGCTCGTGCACGAGCTGCAGCCGCGCCTCGAAAGGGAAGGGGCCTTCGTCAAGGGCCGCTGCCGCCCGTACGGCGAGACGACCGGCTACGGCGCGTTCGGCCAGCAGGTGTCTCAGATCGCCGGGATCTTCGCGAACGATCCCGCGGACGTCGCGCGCGCGAAGCTCCGCGAGTGCGTCGCCACGCTGCTGCCGGAGATGGACGCGGAGGAGGTCGGCGCGCATCTGGCGATCCTCCTCGGGCTGTCGGACGAGGGCGCCCCCGACAAGCAGCTGCTGTTCTTCTCCGCGCGCCGATTCGTCGAAGCCGCCGCCCGGACGCGAGCGACGGCCCTCGTGTTCGAGGACATCCACTGGGCGGAGCCGGCGCTCCTCGAGCTCTTGGAAACGCTCGCGACGCGGCTGACGGACGTCCCGGTCTTCCTGATCACGCTGGCCCGTCCGGATCTCCTCGACGCACAGCCGACGTGGGGAGGGGGGCTCGCCCGGTACACGGCGGTCCACCTCGAGCCCCTCGACGACGATGACGCGCACGAGCTCGCCGCAACGCTGCTGGCAGGATCCGAGGAGGCCACCGGATACGCCGACCGTCTCGTCCACGCGAGCGGAGGCAACCCGCTGTTCCTGGAGGAGCTGGCGGCATCGGTCGCGGAGCGCACGCACGACATGGTCGCAGGGCTGCCTACGACGGTGCAGGCGATCATCTCCGCCCGGCTGGACGCGCTCCCCCGCCGCCACCGCCAGGTGCTGCAGGACGCCGCGGTGATCGGCCGCATCTTCTGGCGAGGTCCGCTCGCTGCGCTCCAGAGCGACGACACGGATCTGGACGCCACGCTGGACGATCTGGAACGGCGAGACTTCATCCGGCGGCAGCCGACCTCCCGCGTGCTGGCGGACCGGGAGTTCATCTTCAAGCATGTGCTCACGCGCGAGGTCGCGTACGGGACGCTCCCGCGAGCCGGCCGCCGCCAGCGCCATCGCGTTGTTGCCGAGTTCATCGAGGGCGCGGCAGGTGACCGCATCCGAGATTCAGCGTCGATCCTGGCGCACCACTACCGCGAGGCCGGTGACGACGCGAAGACGGCGATGTACCTCTCGATCGCGGCCGACGTCGCGTCGCGCGCCTGGGCCAAGCAGCAGGCGATCGGCCTGCTCGGCGAGGCGATCGAGATCGCGGAACGCATCGGCGACCGGGATCTCCTGATCGGCGCCAGGCTCGCCCGAGCCTCGACCCTGATCGACGCGGCTCGATTCACCGACTCCCTGGAGGATCTGGACTGGTTGATCGAGGAGGCGGACGGTCGCGACCTCGCGCTCGCCCACCTCGCGCGCGCGAGGGCGGCGTTCTGGGTCGCCGACGCCGCCGGCGTCGTGGAGCACAGCACGGCTGCCGCAGAGATCTCGGAGCGGCTCGACGACATAGAGCTGCAAGGACGCGCGCTCGCCCAGCGATCCGAGGCCGAGGCGATGCACGGAGATCTCCCCGCAGCGTTCGCGACGTGGGATCGGGTCGACGCGACATGGCCAGCCGAGCGGCGCGACGCCTCCTACGCGAGGTGGCTGGCGACGCGGTCGCTCATGTCCTATTGGGCCGGCGACTTCGACACGTGCTTCACGATGGCCACCGAGGCACATCGCTTGGGGACGGAGGCGTCCAACCTCGAGGCGGCGGTCACGAGCGCGTGCAACGCGGGACTCGCGCTCGTCGGTCTCTCGCGCCACGAGGAGGGCATCGCGTGGCTCGACCGCGCGATCCAGCTCGGTCGCGATTGGGAGGAGCGCTCCTTCCGGTTCACGGCCCGCGCGATGAACATGCGCGCGGGCGCGCTCCGCGAGATCGGTGACCTGGCGGCGGCGCGTGCTCAGAGCGAAGAGGGACTCGAGCTCGCGAAGGATTCGGGGTTCCCGCCGGCCGCGATCAGCGCTCGGTTGGACTTCCTCTATGCGGACCTGTTGGAAGGCGACGTCGGCGCGGCGGAGCGTGAGATCCCCGATCTCAGTGAAGCACTCGAGGGCGCCAAGGGCTTCCACCAGTTCCTCTGGTCGATCCGTTTGATCGCCGCCCGAACGGAGACGGCGTTCCTCGCGGGACGGCACGAGGACGCGCTCTCGTTCGGGCAGACCGCGATCGAGGAAGCGGAGCGGTTCGGTCGTCGCAAATACGACTGCCTGGTCCGGGTGCCGCTCGCCCGCTCGCTCGTCGCGGCGGGACGGCCGGAGGAGGCCGTCGACGCGCTCACCCGGGCCATCGTCGAAGCCGAACGGCTCGGGCATCTGCCGTCACGCTGGCCCGCGTTGACGGCACTCGCCGAAGCGAAGGCCGCCCTCGGCGACGAGCGAGCCGCCGATGGCGCGCGGGCCGCAGCGATCCGAAGCGTCGAGGAGTTCGCGGGTGGCCTGACGGACGCGCATCGAGCGACGCTGTTGTCCCGCAGGGACGTGTCGGCCCTGATGTCTGCCCGCTAGCCTCCGAGACGTCGGTATCCATGATCCGGTCGACGACGATGCGAGAACGCCCGCCCCGATCAGGGGGCGGGCGCGTCGTCTCGGTACCGGATCGGTCAGGGCAACGGGTGCCCTCCCGCCAGGCCACCGGGGACCACGATCGTCGTCGTGTCCGGCCCCGGGTGTCCGGAGATCTGGACCGAGGTACCGGTCCCGCCGGTCGTGGTCTGGGCGGCACCGCCGCCGTTCGCCACGGCGAGTGCGATCGCGAGCACGATCGCGACGACGAGAGCCAGCACCGCGTATCGCCAGGACCCGTTGCTCTTCCGCTCCCGGTAGCGGATCGCCTGGGTGCTCATCTCGTCCTCCTTCCCGAAGGTCTCATCTCGATGGCACGACCGTATCGGTGCGCACGGTCGGTTTCCGTGCCGAGCGGCACCGTTGCGCGCTGTACTTCCACACTCGAACGACGTGACGGACGACACGCCGAACCCCGCGTCGTTCTCGCCGGGGAGCGGTTCGTGTCGCCTTCGTCCTCCGCAGGTAGCGGCGTAGGTTGCAGCACCCCTCGTCCTCGGGATAGACATCTCTCGGCGCGGCCGGGAAAGAGAGACTCTGCCGCGTGAGGAGGGGACATGGATGGAACTCGAAACGATCGCCGCCCCGTCCGTCGGCGCGCGCTTTCGATCGCCGCGACGCTGGGGCTGCTCGTCGCGATGATCGATCTATCGGGCCCCCAACGCCGCAGCCGTGACCAACACATGCCGTGCCAGAGATCTGACTCAAGGAACGGCGGACAGTTCGGACCTCCAAGCAGTGATCGCGGCCGCACACAAAGGCGACAAGATCGCGGTCAGGGGCCGCTGCGTCGGAAACTTCGTGGTCATCAAGAGACTCACGATCGTGGGCAAAGCGACATCCTCGATGCCCACAGCGGAGTTGAACGGCAACACGATCGACAGGACGCTACTCGTCAGTGCACATGTGAAACTGATCGATCTGATCATCACCGGGGGCAGGAGCCGGACCGAGGGCGCCGGGATCCTGAACGATGGCACTCTCACGTTGCAGGACACGGTGGTGCGCGGGAACGCGTCGGCGACGGTCGGCGGCGGGATCGCCAACGAGACGTCCGGCACTTTGACCTTGGATGGATCATCGTCCGTAAGGGGCAACAGAGCCAACT
>JBKOUM010000213.1:0-6986 GCA_046723385.1 Actinomycetota bacterium | reverse complement strand
GTCGAGCGGATGCGGGCGGGGTTCTTCGAGCTCGTCGCGCGGCCCGAGGCCACGATCCTCGCCGTGCTCCACGGCTGGTTCGTGAGCTGGGTGCTCAGCTCCGCCGGGCTGGACGGGACCTCCGAGTTGGCCGTCGCGTACGAGCTCACGGTCGGCCGGGTCGCCGACGCGCTCCGCGCCACCGCCGAGGACGTCTTCGCTCGTACCGAGCTCCCGTAGACTCGTGCAGGGTGCCCCGTCGCGACGCGACCGGGGCTGTTCGCGTTGTTCGGTCAAGGTCGTTCGGTCCGGGAAGAGGTCGCCGTGGGTGTGAAGGAAGCGCTGGAGGCGTTCGCCGCCTCGGAGCCGTTCGAGCGGCTGCTGCTGGCGCGCGAGCGGCCGGTCGAGGCGCGAGCCGAGACCGGGGAGTCCTTCGTGATCGCCGCCCTGGCCGTCGCGCTCGACGCCCCCGTGCTCGCGATCGGCGCCGGCCCGCACGAGGCCGAGGCGCTCGCGGACGATCTGGAGGCGTTCCTCCCCGACGACGTCGCCGTCCTCCCCGCGTGGGAGGCGCTCCCCTACGAAGGGATCTCGCCGGCGCCGGACGTCGCCGCCCGCCGGGCGGCGGCGATCCGGCGCCTCCGCGACGCGAAGGGCGCGACCGTCGTGGTCGCGCCGCCGCTCGCCGCGATGCAGGGTCTCGTCCCCACGCTCGGGGTGGAGGCGCCGCTCGAGCTGATCGCGGGGCGGGAGCTTCCGCCCGACGCGCTCGCCGAGCGCCTCGTGGAGCTCGGGTACCAGCGGACCGACGTGGTCGAGCGCCGCGGGCAGTTCGCCGTGCGCGGGGGCGTCGTCGACGTCTTCCCCGGGGTGGCTCGACGCCCGGTCCGCCTGGAGTACTGGGGCGATGAGATCGAATCGCTCCGGGAGTTCTCGGCGTCGACGCAGCTGTCGACGTCGCGCCTCTCGCGGGTGGAGATCGAACCGGTGCGTGAGCTGATCCCGGACGCGGCGATCCGCGAGCGTGCCGCCGCGGAAGCCCTGCGGCATACGGACCGGTTCGCCGACCTGCTGCAGCGCATCGCGGACGGTCTCCATCCCGAGGGGATGGAGACCGCCGCCCCGTTCCTGTTCGACCACCTCCCGACGCCCGCCGAGCTGCTTCCCGACGGTTCGTGGGTCGTGGTGACGCAGGCGCGGCGTACGCTCGACCGAGCGCGCGCCGCCCACGAGGAGGCGGAGGCCCTCGCCGACGCGGTCGCCTGGCCCGCAGCGCGCGCGCTGCGGAGCCTCGACGACGCGATCGGCGACCGGACCCGCCTCCAGCTCTCGGAGTTCACCGAGGGCCTCGACCTGAAGCTCCGGTCTTGGGGCTCGGCGCAGGGCAACCCCGCCGAGCTCGCGAAGCGGCTCGCGGACCTCCACGCGCGCGGGTACCGGACGGTCGTCACGGCCCGGGGCCACGGCTCGCTCGAGCGCGTCCGCGAGGTCGTCGGCGCCGCGGCCGTGGACTGGGCGGAAGCTCCGCTGGCGAACGGGTTCGTGTTCGCGCCCTCCAAGCTCGCGATCGCGACCGAGGAGGACGTGTTCGGTTCGCGGCGCCACACGCGGACCGCCCCCCGGTTCACGCGGCGCCGGACGGACGCCGTCGCGGAGGAGCTGCAGCCGGGGGACTTCGCCGTCCACCGGATCCACGGCGTGGGCCGGTACGCGGGGATCGTGCACCGCGAGCTGGCCGGCGCCGAACGCGACTACCTGGTCCTCGAATACGCCCAGAGGGACAAGCTGTACGTCCCGTCGGATGCGGTCGGGATGGTCGCCAAGTACCTGGGCGGCGACGCTCCTCGGCTGCACCGGATGGGCGGCTCAGACTGGGCGCGCGCCACCGCCAAGGTGAAGCGGGCGGTGCGCGACATGGCCGGCGAGCTCGTCCGCCTCTACACGGTGCGGATGTCGGTCGCCGGGCACGCGTTCGGCCCCGACCTCCCGTGGCAACGCGAGCTCGAGGACGCGTTCCCGCACGAGGAGACGCCCGACCAGCTCCGCGTGATCGACGAGGTGAAGCAGGACATGGAACGCCCCGTGCCGATGGACCGGCTGCTCTGTGGAGACGTGGGGTTCGGCAAGACCGAGGTCGCGCTGCGGGCGGCGTTCAAGGCGGTGATGGACGGCAAGCAGGTCGCGGTCCTCGTCCCGACGACGCTCCTCGCCGAACAGCACTACCTCACGTTCTCGGAGCGCTTCTCGCCCTACCCCGTGACCGTGAAGATGCTCTCGCGCTTCGTCGATCCCGCCGCCCAGAGGCAGGTGCTCGAAGACGCCCTCGCCGGGAAGGTCGACGTCGTGATCGGGACGCACCGGCTGTTGGGGAACGACGTCAAGTTCAAGGACCTCGGGCTCCTCGTCGTCGACGAGGAACAGCGGTTCGGCGTCTCGCACAAGGAGCAGCTGAAGCGGCTCCGCGCGCACGTCGACGTGCTGACGATGACGGCGACGCCGATCCCTCGGACGCTCGAGATGGCGCTCACGGGGATCCGTCAGATGTCGACGATCGACACGCCGCCGGAGGACCGGCAGCCCGTCCTGACCTACGTCGGCTCCTACGACGAGGGGCTCGCGATCGGCGCGGTCCGGCGCGAGCTGCTGCGCGAGGGACAGGTCTTCTGGGTGCACAACCGGGTGGTCACGATCGACCGGCAGACGCACTGGCTCCAGGAGCAGCTCCCCGATGCGCGGATCGTCGTCGCGCACGGGCAGATGGACGAGGACGAGCTCGAGCAGCAGATGGTGAGGTTCTGGGATCGCGACGCGGACGTGCTCGTGTGCACGACGATCATCGAGAGCGGGCTGGACGTCCCCAACGCGAACACCCTGATCGTCGACCGGGCCGACATGCTCGGGCTCGCGCAGCTCTACCAGCTCCGGGGAAGGGTCGGTCGGGCGGGCGAGCGCGCCTTCGCCTACTTCTTCTTCCCCGCGCAGCGCGAGATGACCGAAGAGGCGCACGAGCGCCTGGCGACGATCGCCCGACACCAGGCCCTCGGCAGCGGGTTCCAGATCGCGATGCGCGATCTGGAGATCCGCGGCGCCGGCAACCTGCTCGGGGCCGAGCAGAGCGGTCACATCGTGGCGGTCGGGTTCGATGCGTACGCGCGGATCCTCCAGGAGTCGGTCCGTGAGCTCCAGGGTCTGCCGGTCGAGCGCCAGAAGGAGCTGCGGATCGACCTGCCGGTGAAGGCCTACGTGCCCCCCGGATGGGTGGCGCAGGAGGCGCTCCGGCTCGAGCTCTATCGCCGCATCTCGATGGCGGGCGATCACGCCGTGCTCGCGGAGATCCGGGACGAGACCCTCGACCGCTACGGCGGGCTCCCCGACCAGGTCCAGACCCTGTTCGCGATCGGTTCGCTCAGGATCACGGCGGCGCGCCTGGGGGTGGAGGAGATCACCACCTACCGCGACCAGGTGCGCATCACGCCGCTCGCCTTGCCCGACGCGCTGCTGCTCGATCTGCCCGAGCGACTCCCCGGCGCGACGTTCCACGCCGCCAAGGCGACGTTGAACCTCGCGCCGGGTCGCGTGTTCGGAGCCGACCTCGTCCGGTGGGTGGAGGCGCGACTCCGCGAAGCGGTGGGGGAACCGGCCGAGCCGGGCCTGCCCGCCTCGGAACCGGCGGCCGCGACGGCTCGCTGAGGCCGTTCGGGCGTGGCTCGTACACTGACGCGATGGTCCGGATCCGACGTCTGCTTCCGCTCGCCCTGGTCACGACGCTGGCGCTCGTCGCGACGGCGTGCGGGGACACGGCGACCGCCCCCGCGGCCGCCCACGTGCTGGGGACCGAGGTGACCGATGCCCAGCTCGCCACGACGGCGGGCGTATTCAAGGCCCTGTTCGGCCTGCAGCACGCGGCGTGCGGGGAGCTGAGCGGTGCCGGCGACACCGAGGCGGCCGCCTGCAACCGGTACTCCCTCGGCGCGCTGATCCAGTTCCGGCTCGCCGAGATGTACGCGAACGGCAACGGCGTGGCCGTGACGGATGCCGACCTGGCCTCCGCGATCGACGGGTTCGAGTCCCAGGTGGGCAAGGACACGCTCGCCACGCAGCTGCAGACCAACGGGGTCTCGCACGACGACTTCGCGCTGCTCGTTCGGCAGTCGCTGCTGGAGAACGAGGTGTCGCGGACGCTCGCCGCGCAACATGCCGACGACGCCAAGCTCCGGAACGCGTACGAACGGGACCTGGCCCGGTTCACGACCCTCACGGTGGATCACATCCTGGTGAAGACCAAGGCCGAGGCGGAGCAGGCCTACCGAGAGGTCACCGCGCCCGGTGCGACGAGGAAGGACTTCCTCGCGCTCGCGAAGCGGATCTCGATCGATCCGTCGGCGAAGCAGAACTCCGGCGCCTTGCCGGCGACGCCGGCGCCGCAGCTCGACGAGGGGTTCGCGAAGGCGGCGATCGCCCTCGCACCTGGGGAGATCTCCCATCCGGTGCACACTCAGTTCGGGTGGCACGTGATCCATCTGGTCGACAAGCAGGTCACGCCCTTCGAGCAGGTCCGCAGCCAGCTCGTCTCGCAGCAGGAACAGGTCGACGCGTTCACGGCGTGGGTTCGCGAGCAACTCGCGACCGGCCAGATCGACGTCAATCCCAGCTTCGGCCGCTTCGACCCGGACTCGCTGCAGGTCGTCCGGATCACGAGCACGGATCCGGGCGCGTCACCGTCGCCGACGAGCGTTCCGTCCGGCATCCCGTCCGCATCCCCATGAGCGGGGACCTCCTCGATCACGTCCCCGCCGGTCGGGTCCCGTCGTCCCGTGGCGGCGAGCGCCTGCTCGATCTGGTCCGCGTCCAGGCGCGGCTGCGCGAGCCCGACGGCTGCCCGTGGGACCGGGAGCAGACGCATCAGACGCTCGCCCGGCACCTCCTGGAGGAGACGCACGAGCTCCTCGAGGCGCTCGACGCCCACGACGACGCCGCGATCCGCGACGAGCTCGGCGACCTCCTGCTCCAGGTGACGTTCCACGCGCAGATCGCTTCGGACGAGGGCCGATGGGACGTCGATGACGTCGCGGAGGGTTTGGTCCGCAAGTTGATCCACCGTCATCCGCACGTGTTCGGGGACGTGACCGTCGTCGACGCGGACGAGGTCCTCGTCAACTGGGAGCAGCTGAAAGCGGACGAGGTCGGCAGGCGCAAGGGGGTCGACGAAGACATCCCCGCATCGCTCCCCGCGCTCGCGCGAGCCGCGAAGGCCCAGCGGCGCGCCGCGGGGTGGGGGTTCGAGTGGCGAAGCGTGGATGGCGCCATGGCCGCGCTCCGCGAAGAGGTGGACGAGCTCGCGGGCGCGACCTCCCCCGAGAACGCCGAGGAGGAGGTCGGCGACGTGCTCTTCGCCACCGTCGCCGTGGCGCGGAAGCACGGCGTCGATCCGGAGACCGCGCTCCGTCGCACGATCCGTGGGTTCGCGCGGCGGTACGAGCGCTTCGTGGCGCTCGCCGACGAGCGCGGGATCGACGTCGAGACCGCGCCCGAGCCCGACCTGCGCGCGCTGTTCCGTGAGGCGCGTTGAGGCTCAATCCCGCGCGTACACCGCGATCTGCCAGACGATCCTGCGACGTTCGCCGTAGGTCGGCGTGAAGCCGGCCGCGCGGATCGCAGCCTCAACGGCCGTCAGATCGTGGACGAACACGCGGAAGCCGCGGTACTTCGACGAGCGGATCGCGTACCAGACGTTCGACAGTCGGAACAGGACCTTGTTGAGCGCTCCTGCCGGACCCCGGTCGACAGGTGCGCTGAACGCGTACACGGATCTCGCCGCTCCGAGCGTGTTGCGCAGGAGCCTCCGCGCATCGGGGTAGCAACACACGACGCGGTTCAACACGACGACGTCCGTGGGTGGAAGCGCGGCGTCGGATCCGTCGGCGACCTCGAAGGCGGCTCGGTCGTCCAGGCCTCGATCGCGCGAGAGGGTCCGAGCGAGGTCGATCGAACCCGTCCCCAGGTCGATCCCGGTGGCGGACGCCGCCCCGTGCGCGAGGGCGGCGAGCGCCAGGTCGCCGGTCCCGCAGCCGACGTCCAAGACGGTGCGGCCCTCGAGGCCTTCGGCCTCGAGGGCCGCGAGCAGCGCAGTGGTGACCGGGGCGACCGTCTCTTTCGTCCGCGCTCGCCGCGCGTTGCTCGAGGCCCACTCGTCGAAGCAACAGGTCGACGGCGGTGGTTCGGGCTCGCTCATCGCTCTCAGTCTCGTTCGCACCACGGCCCGCCGGCAAGCCCGCGTCGCTACCCTCACCCCCATGGTCCGAGAGCGGGAGCGGATCCTCGCCTTCACGAGATGGCTCGAGGAGACGACGAGCACGCGCGTACAACCCTGGCGGTTCGGAACCGCGCTCTTCCACGACGGGTTCCCACGCCGCTGGGACAGCAACTTCCTGCGCGTCGAGCGGTCCGTCGGATCCTCGACGTCCGCCGATCTCGCGGCACAGGCCGACCGGATCCTCTCGGCGTTCGGTCATCGCGAGTTCGTCTTCGAGGACGACGAGGAGGGCGCTCGTCTCGCCGCCGGGTTCGTGGCGCTCGGCTACACCGCCGATCGACTCGTCGACCTGGTGCTCCGACGCGACCCGGATCGAGAGCCGCCGCCGATCGAGGTGCGCGAGGTCCCCTTGCGGACCGTCCGGCCGCTGATGATCGAGACGAACCTCGTGTCGCATGCCGGGATGGATCGGGGATCGGCGGAGATGCTGGCGGACTTCGAGACGGTCTTGGTCGAGCGGGCCGGCGCCCGGTTCTTCGGCGCCCGGATCGACGGCGAGCTCGCCGGATGCTGTGAGCTCTACCTCCACGACGGCGTGGCGCAGATCGAGAACGTCGACACGCTCGAGCGGTTCCGGAACCGCGGCGTCGCGCGCGCGTTCGTCGCTGCAGCGATCGACGCCGCGCGCGACGCCGGCGCCGACCACGTCTTCCAGATGGCCGTCGACGCCGACTGGCCCAAGCGGCTCTACGCC
>JBKOUM010000157.1:0-8816 GCA_046723385.1 Actinomycetota bacterium | reverse complement strand
GGTGTGGCGACCTCGAGAGCCATGATCGGCCGACCCCGTCGGCGGGGCTACGCCTGGACGCTTCCTTCGCGGACGACGCAAGCGCTGGGTGGGACGGCGGCGTCTATAGAGCATGGACCGATGGGAGCGACGTCGCGGTCGTGATGGACACGGCGTGGGATCCGGGCGAGGACGTCCGGACGCGGCGCTGACGCGGGCCTGAGCTGGGCGAACGCTCATCCTTGGGTTTCCGCGTGCCGAAACCTCGGGATAGGGTTGGCTCCCATGCGACGGCCGAACGACGATCGGGTAGGACCACGCGGCACGGTTGCCGCATGGGTGCTCTTGCCGCTCGTCACGGTCGCCGTCAGCATCGCCGCGATCCCGAGGGCGTTCCATGATCCCCTCCCCGATGCGCCACCACTCGAACAGCGCTGGATCGCGACGACCCCGACCCTGGCGCGCCTCCGACCTCTCGATCCCGAAGCGATCGCGCTCTACTTCGATCGCCCCGGCTCGTTCGTGCTCGGCGGCGGACCGGAAGGATCGGGCGTCGCGGCTCGGGCATGGTCGAACGAGGCAGAGTTCGAGCAGGATCTGGCGTCCGGTGAGATCGCGCCTTGGGTCCGCGCGGTGATGTATGACCCGGAGGGCTGGCCGGCGACGCCCGATCGGGAGCGACACGATCCGATCGCGGCGATGCGTGCGTTCTCGCGGGCGGCCCGGGCCGCCGGCTACGAGGTCATCATCACGCCGCACCCGAACCTCGTGGACGTTCCGGGCGCCAGGTGCGCGCGCTCCGGGACCGAGACGACGTCCGCCGCGTACATCCGGTGCGGGATCGGGGCGGCGGCGGCGCGGCTCTCGGATGTCGTGGAGATCCAGGCGCAGTGGCTCGAGTGGGACCCAGCGACGTATCGCGCGTTCGTGGAGACGGCCGCGGCGCAGGCGCGCCGGGCGAACCCCGATGTGGTGGTCCTGGCCGGGCTGTCGACGCGGTTCGCGCCCGAGCCGCAAACGCTGCTGTCGGCGTGGGACGCGGTGAGCGACATCGTGGACGGGCACTACCTGGCGGTGCCGGAGGGGATCAGCCCCGACGTCGCGGCATCGTTCCTGGCCGACCTCGCGCGCCAACGCGGGTAGGCGCCCCGGTCACTCGCCGATCGACGACCGCTCCCGCGTCTCTTTCTTGAGCTTCTTCTCGACGCGCTTCTCCTTGACGCTCTTCTGCGCCTTCTTCTTCACGTTCTTGGAAGCGCCCTTGTCCTTGGCGTGCGCCATGTCGGTCCTCCTGGTGACGTCTGCAGGGGAGCGTACACCGGTCGGGATGGCCCAGCCGAGATGTCATCCGACGACGCGGTAGAGATGCCAGCGGTCCGGGATCCCTTTGAGCTGGTGGTCCCCCGCATCTTCGAAGACGAGCCCGGAGCCCGCGACGAGGTCCTTCACCGTGCCGGAGACGAGCACCTCGTTGGGCCCGGCGAGAGCAGCGACCCGTGCGCCGATGTCCACGGCGATCCCGCCAACCTTGCCCGCGATCGTCTCGCATTCGCCGGTATGGAGCCCGGCTCTGATCTCCATGCCCAATCCCCTCACGCCGTCGACGATCGCGCGGGCACAGCGGATCGCTCGCGCAGGCCCATCGAACGTCGCGAAGAAGCCGTCTCCCGCGGTGTCGACCTCCCTGCCCCGGTACCGAGCGAGCAGCGATCTGACGAGCGCGTGGTGTTTCTGGAGGAGATCCCGCCACGCCGAGTCGCCCGCTTGGGCGGTCATACGGGTGGAGCCGACGATGTCCGTGAAGAGCACGGTGGCGAGCACGCGTTCGAATCGCTCGTCCTCCGCTCCGACCGCCGTCAGGAACTCATTGACTTCCCTCACGATGTCGTCGCCGCGCCCGAACCAATGCTGCCATCGGGCCGTGCTGCCGCTCGAGTGCAGGACGAGGCGCGCTCCCGGGATCAGCCGGGCGACGAGCGCCGCGTTCCTCGGATCGGTGTCGTCCTCGCCCTCCGAGTCCCCAGCGACGAGGGTGGGGACCTGGATCACGGGAAGCGCGGCTCGAACGTCGGTGACTTGGAAACGGCGGAACTCGCCGATCGCCGCGCCGGGTGCGACCGAGGACTGTATGTAGCGCACCATCCAGCGACGCTCGGCATCGTCGAGGCCTTCGACCCATCCGGGGAGCGGGAACTGTGACCGGATCCTCTCGACGATGTCATCCCATTCGTCGGCAGTGTTGGCCCCCGGCGTGTCGTCGGTCCTGAGGAACGACACCCACGGATCGATCAGGACGAGTGCAACGGTTCGCTCCGGGCGCGATGCAGCGAAGAGCGTCGCGATCGCTGAGCACTCGGTGGATGCGATGAGAACGGCGCGTTCACAACCGATCGCGTCCATCACCGTCGCCACGTCTTCGGTCAGCGTCTCGAGGAGCGGGACATCGTTCGGAGAGAATCGGTCTGAGCATCCCCAACCCCGGCGATCCATGATGATCAGGCGGCCGATCGATGCGAGTCCTTTGAGGAAGCGGGCCAGGTGCGGATTCTCCCAATTGAGGTCGACGTTCGAGATCCAGCCCTGCATGTACACGAGATCGGTCGGTCCCTCGCTTGCGACCTGGTACGCGAGCGCGACGTCGCCGTTCCACGCGTACCGTGTCGTCGGGGTCTCCACGCCATCCATCGTCCGTCAGGCCTTCCAGGGGCGCAATCTCGAACAGCCCGATCACGTAAGCGATGAGGCGGCGGGAGGTGTCGAACCGGAAGGATGACCTTTCGGGCCCGGTCCGCCGCGATGGCGGGCGCCGAGGAGGCTGCTGAGGTGCAGCTCCCGAGCTTCGAGGAGTTCTACGAGGCTCACCACCGGCGCCTCTTCGTCTCGCTCTGCCTCGTCACGGGCAACCGACAGGAGGCCGAGGAGGTCATGCAGGACGCCTTCGTCCGCCTGCTGGAGCGGTGGGACCGTCTGCCCGCCATCGAGGATCCGGCGGCCTTCCTGTTCCGCGTGTCGATGAACGTCTTCCGGAACCGCTATAGGAGGGCGAAGCTCGCGATGCGACGAACCCTCGCGCCGGCGACGGCCGCCGACGACCTGGCGGTGGTCGAGGACCGAGACCTGGTCGTCCGGGCTCTTCGTGGGCTTACGCCCAAACAGCGACAAGCGGCCGTCTTGACGTGGCTCCTCGGGTACTCGTCCGAGGAAGCCGGACGCATGCTCGGCATCAGAGCCTCGACCGTGCGCGTCCTCACCACGCGAGCCCGCGCGGCGATGAGAGAGAAGGCGGACGAGTTGCGATGACGGACGACCGCGACGTGCTCGAGCGGTTGGAGCCGCTCTTCCCCGCACCAGAGAACGCCCTCGAAGGGTGCCTGCGGTTGCGAGACCGCAAACGCCGGAACCAGAGGATCGGCGCGATCGCGATCGCCGCGATCATCACCGCGGCGTTGGTGGCGTCGTTGCTCTCGTCGTCTGTGGGGTCCCGTCGGCGACCCGTCGACACGGGGATCATCACGCCGTCGAACGTCTCGACGCTCGAGCTCTCGTGGACCGGAAGGACGCGGCGGGATCCCGCGATCGGGCTCACGGGCCTCACCGTGGCGGACTCGACCCTGTACGTGATCTCCCCCGACGATGCGAAGCTCTCCGCCTTCTCCGTGGACTGTGCGGTGGACGGTGGCCGATGCGGCGAGTCGTGGACCGCGAACATCCCGACGGACGGCCTGGGCTGTCGGCCGGTGAGATGCATCGGCTTCGCCCCGGCGGGGCCCGCCGTGGCCGATGGCCTGGTGTTCGTGGGCGGCCTCCACCGACTCACCGCTTTCCCCGCCGACTGCCCGACCCCGACGTGCCGGCCGGTGTGGATCGGTCGCACGGTCGCGATCGCGCACCAAGCGGTGGTCGCGGACGGGGTGGTGTACGTGGGGACGGGTGGCGGATACCTGTACGCGTTCCCCGTGGCGTGCGCGCATCGGTGCGCGCCGTTGTGGGTGAGCGAACGGCAGCCCACGTCGCTCCAGGTGTCGCAGGTCGTTGACGGCGCCGTGTACGCGGCGGCGGATCCCGTCTGGGGGAACGCCATCCCGGGCAGCAGCAGGGCCAACGCCGCGTACGCCTTCCCAGCCGCGTGCGAGAGGGCGTGCGAGCCCATCTGGACCGTGCCGCTCCCCGCCAACCTCGCGGCCCCTCTGACGGTGTCGGAGGGCACGATCTACGTCTCGCGGACGAGCGGAGACCTGTCGGGCCTCAACGCGTACGAGGCCGGATGCGGGATCGCTCCGCGATGCCGTTCATGGTCCGCGGCGCTGCCCCCGGCGGCGCCGAGCTCTCCGGTCGTCGCCGGGGGGAGGGTCCTGGTCACGATCCCGGACGTCGACGAGGTTCGGGCGTATGCGACGGAGTGCGCGGGAAGGTGTGCACCGCTGTGGTCGGTCACGGTTCCGGGGCTCTCGGACGTCCGGCCGGTCGCTGCAGGCGGTCTGCTGTTCGTCGGTTCGACGCACGGTGTGGCGGCGATCCCGTTGGACTGTGGAACCTCGACGGTTGCCTGCCTGCCCCTTCCGGTTCAGACCCGCGAGGCGGGTGAGATCACCGTCGCCGACGGGCGGCTCTTCGTCCGGTCGCCGAACGGGGCGGTGTCCGCGTTCGCTCCTCGCGAGCCGACAACCGACGAGGCGATCACGTCCGACGGTCGCTCGGCCGCGTCTTTCATCGGGCTGCTCGTCCTCGCCGTTGCCGTCGGCCTGTTCCTCTTCGCGAGGTCGCGTCGCAAGAGCTTCGGCTCGGCGTAAGCGGTCGTCCGCCGACGCGTGTCCAAGGCAGCACGCGCGCGCGTCCATCGGAGATCGAAGGAGGCGCATCATGCACACGTTCCATCCGTCGTCCGTCAAGATGTCGTCCGTCAAGCCGACGAGGTTGCTCATCATCGCCGTCATCGCGATCGCCTCGATGCCGGCGAGCGCGCTGGCGACGGCAGCTCCTCCCGAGGTTGCTGGATCGACGAACGGGCGGATCGTCTTCCAGCGGGTCTTCTTCGCGAGACAGACCGTCGCGCTCTTCACGGTGGATCCGGACGGTTCGGGGCTGCGTCAGGTAACCCATCCGCGGGAAGGGATCGCGACCGGACTTGCCGACTGGTCGCCCGACGGGGGGAAGATCGCGTACCGCCGGAGCTCCTCGGGATCGACCGGGGTGCACATCTTCGTGATGCGCGCCGACGGGACCGATCGCAGGGATCTCTCGAAGGGTTCGTGCAAGCCCGAGGTCTGCCAGGAGGAGGCTCCCACCTGGTCACCCGACGGGAAGCACATCGCGTTCCATCGAGCCATCGGTGGTGCGGAGCCGCAGATCTACGTGATGCGGTCCGACGGCATGCACCGCCGCCAGATCACGAGCGGCGCCTCGGATTGGACGCCGAGCTGGTCACTCACCGGACGGTTCGCGCATCGTCTTCGAACGCTGGTGGGGGAGCAGGAACGTGTCCGCCCTCTTCATCGTGCGTGCCGATGGGACCCACCTCAGACGGATCACGCCCTGGTGGATCGACGCCGGTGAGTATCCGGACTGGTCGTCCAACGGGCGCTGGATCCTCTTCCAGAACCACGCGAGCGGCGGTGGGCCTCAACAGCTCTGCCTGATCCACCCGAACGGAACGGGGTTCCACAAGATCACGCACGGGTCCGAGTTCGACTGGGCTCCCGGTTCGTTCTCACCCGACGCGACGATGATCACCGCGGTCCGCGTGCCCGGCGAAGCGAGCGAGAACGACGTCTACGTGATGAACCTGGATGGCAGCGGGATCCAACCGGTGACCGGGTCCCTCTCGCTCCGTCCGGCGGAGGGCGTGCCCGATTGGGGCCCGGGAGCATGACGGAGTACCTCAACCCGCGGAGACGCGCAGGAGGTCCCGGACGGACCTCCTGCCGCCCGCGGAGAACCTCGTCGCCGCGATCAGGAAGAGCTCGGCGGTCATGAACGCGTCGTCGAGTGCGTGGTGGGTCTCCTCGACGGGGACCCCGAACCGGTGGGCGGCCGACCCGAGCGCGTACCTCCCCGGGTCGTCCGGACTCGGGGCCGCGGCATCCCGTTCGAGCGCCATGATCAGCGTCCGGACGTCGATCGTGCGCGAGCGCCACGTCCTGTCGAAGCCGCCGAAGATCCGCCGCAGGAACGCGATCTCCACGCCGGCCGCCCACGCGAGCAGGAACCGGCCGGCGAGTCCCTTACGGAACGCGTCCGCGACCTGGGCCATCGGCGGCGCCGTGGCGAGATCCTGCGTTCGGAGGTGATGGATACGGATCGAGCTGTGCCGCGGCTCGACGCGCGGAGCGACCTCTTGGTACCAGGCACCGGAGAGGTCGATCCTTCCTCCCGAGACGGGGACGAGGCCGAAGGAGATCACGTCGTCGCTCCGCGGATCGAGGCCGGTCGTCTCGAAGTCGAGCGCCACCAGCTCCGCAGCGCGCCAGTCCTGGCGGCGGGCATCTCGCCGCGGTTTCTCAGGGCGACGGTTCACAGCATCACACCGAGGTCGGTCGCGAGCGTCCGCTGCTCCAGCGTGATGATGCGGAACGCCTCCTTGAGCGCTCGGCGCCTGAGGGGGCCCAACGCCTTCGGGTCGACGAAGTCGTCGGGTTGGACACCCGCCCGATGTTGCTCGGCCTGGTGGTCCAATCGGATCCCCCAGAGCAGCCGGAAGGTCTCCTCGAGCGCATCCCGCGACGCCTCCGAGATCAGGCCCGCCGCCGCGGCAGCCCGGAGCCGCGCGAGCGTTCCCTTCTGCGTGCTCCCGGCGCGAACGTCGTAGGCGCGCGCGAGGTTGGTCACGATCGTGATGCCGCCGTGCTTGATGTCGAGCCGTCCGGCGTGTTCGCCCTTCGCCTCGACGACGAGGTCCCGGAAGAAGCCCGTGGGTGGCCGCAGGTCGAGGGCGCGGCGGCCCAGATGTCCGGCGAACCACTGGTACGCCCGCGGCACGGTTCTCAGAACCTCATCGAGCGGCGGCTCCGCCGCGAGCGGCCCGGCGATCTGTCGGTAGTCGAACGCGATCGACGAGAGAACGCTTCCTTCCCCGCCGGGGTCCTGGATCCACCCGCGGAAGGACTCGGTCCAGCCGGTGAGCGAGCGTCGGAGCGCCGGGTGTTCGGCCATCGCGTCACCGTCGCAGCGATGGATCCCGGCGTCGACGAGCCCGGAGGTGACCTCGTGGGCGAGGTCCGCGAAGTACGGGTCGATCTCCGCCAAGGCATCGTCCTCGGCCTCCACGGCGAGCGCGTGGTCCTGATCGGTGAACAGCGCCTGCTCGCGCCTCGCCTCGCTCCCGAGCGCGAGCCACGCCCACGGCGCCGGCGGCTCGCCGCGGTGCGCGATGCCGAGCTCGAGGAGCCGCCGGGTCAGCGTGTCGATCGTGACCGCGATCACGTGCCCGATATCGACGGGGTCGACACCGGCCTCCACCAGCGACGCGACGGCCGTGGGGAGCTCGCGAGCCGCCGACACGGCGGATGCCGTGTCGGCGGCCCGCTCGATCGTGCTCCTGATCGCGAACGGCGATTGTCGCGCGAGCCCGAGCAGGTCCGTGTCGGTGACCATCCCGACCACGCGGCCGTTCGCGTCGGTGACCGGAAGGTGGTGGATCCCCCGCTCGAGCATCGCGAGGAGCACTTCCGCGACGCGGCTGACCGCGGGCACCGTGTGGATCGGCGTGGTCATCACCTCGGTGACGGGCACGTCGTGGGATCTCCCCTTGGCGAGGACCCGCGAACGGAGGTCGCGGTCCGTGACGATGCCCCACGCGTCTTCGCCGGAGGGGATCAACAGCGAGGAGACGCGTTCGCGCGTCATCGTCTCCGCGGCGTCCGCGACCGTCGCGCCCGGGTCGACGGTCACCAGAGCCCGGCGGACCTGCGCGCCGACGGTGGCGAGCAAGTCGGGGCCCTCGGCGCGGGCGACGCCCGGTTCGAGGCCGCGACGGGCGACGGACGCGAGGTAGCGGACGCCCGTCGCGCTCTGCAGCATCGCCTCGGCTACCGAGCGGGGGATCAGGTAACAGATCGTGTCCTCGGCGGCATGCACGGAGGCGACCGGCGGTTGGCCGGTCGCGACGGACAGCTCGCCGAAGACCTCCCCCTCACCGAGCAGATCCCGGATCCGTCCGTCGTCGACGATCTCCACGGCGCCCTTGCGCACGACGTAGAGGAAGTCCGCCGGCTCGTCGGAGGGCTCGAGGATCGTCGTCCCCGCCGGGAAGAACTCGACGCGGACGGACGAGGCGATCAGGGCGAGCGACTCGGGATCGGAGCCGTGGAACGGCGGGTGCTGGGCGAGGAATCCCACGATGTCCATCCGGTCGGATTATGCGGTGGGCGCGACCCGGATGCTCACGCGTAAGCGCGCCGGCCGCGCACCGGCTAGATAGAAGGTGTGGCCGATCGGGCCGGGTTCGAGGGGTTCTATCGCGAGCACCTCGCAAGGGTGGTTCGCGCGTGCGCGCTGGTCACGCTGGACCGCTCGGCGGCGGAGGACATCGCGGCGGATGCGTTCGCTCGTTTGTGGGCGAACTGGGGACGGATCCAGGACTGGGACCACGCGGGCGGGTACGTCTTCAAGACCGCGATGCGGCGCTGCGCCAAGCACAGGTCGTCGGCGCGTCGGGAGGTGATCGGGGCGGTGCCGGATCGGCTCCTGACCGACGAGCACGACGGGGTGGCGCTTCGCGCTTCGGTCTTCGGATCGCTCGAACGCCTCCCGATGCGGCAGCGCCAGTGTGTCGTGCTGCGGGACTGGGCGGGTTTCGAGACGCAAGAGGTCGCTCGGATGTTGCGGGTGCGGGAGTCAAC
>JBKOUM010000012.1:0-14755 GCA_046723385.1 Actinomycetota bacterium | reverse complement strand
GCGGGCAGCAGATACTTCGCTGAACTCACTCACCGGGATCTTTCCGCAGCCGGTCGCGCCTCCTCCCATCCCGGTTGCCTCTCGACCCATCCCCGGTCATCCGCGTGTGCGGTGGGACCGGGACGAGCGCCAGACAGCGCGACACCTCTGAGCCCCCTCGGTGGTGGAACTCGCCCGGCGATCGCCGTCGGCGTCGGGGCCACGGGGGCCACCGACGCCGCGACGATCGCCATGCGGGCGGTGGACGATCGGCCGGAGAGGAAGCCGGTGCGTACCACGTACTAGGTATCGGTCCTGGGCGCCGAGAGTGCCATCGACCGTTCGTCCGGTTTCGGCTCGCCCGTCCGGGGGACAGCTGTCGCCTATGCTCTGCGCCGCATGAGCGACCGAACGATCCTCGTTCCCGAACGGATCCTCGACACGGTTCGGGGAGCGTCTCTCTCCGATCGCGCCGTCGTGGTCGAGAACGACCGGATCTCGGAGGTGGTCCCGGCCGCGGACGTCCCGGAGGGGCCGCGCGTCGTCGAGCTGCCCGGCTGCACGCTCCTGCCCGGGCTGATCGATGCCCACAGTCACCTGATCGGGCTGCAGGATGACGGGCAGGGCTACGCGTCGCTGATCACCAGGAGCGGGGCGCAGGAGGTGCTGACCGGGGTGAAGAACGCGCGCGACACGCTGATGGCGGGGTTCACGACCGTCCGCGACATCGGAACCTTCCGGGCGTTCACGGACGTCGCGCTGCGTGACGCGATCGAGGCCGGATGGGTCGACGGGCCGCGCATGATGTGCGCGGGCGCGTACGTGACCTGTCCGGGCGGGGGCGGCGACCTCACGGGCCTCGCGCCCGACGTGGACGCGGTGGTGCCGCGAGAGTTGCGCTTCGGCGTGACGACGGGCGTCGATCAGATGCGCGCGAACGTCCGCCAGATCCTTCGGTACGGCGCCGACTTCATCAAGGTGCTCGCGACGGGTGCGGTCCTGACCTCGGGGACGAACCCGGGACTGCCGGAGTTCACGGAGGACGAGCTGCGGGCGGCGGTCGAGGAGTGCGAGCTCGCGGGGACGTTCGTAGCGGCGCACGCCCACGGGGCCGAGGGGATCAAGCGGGCGGTCCGCGCAGGGGCGCGGTCGATCGAGCACGGGTCGCTGATGGACGACGAGGCGATCGAGCTGATGGCCGAGCAGGGGACCTATCTCGTGGCGGACATGTACGACGGCGACTACATGCTGTCGGAGGGACCGAGGCTCGGGTACGCGGAAGAGGTCCTCCGCAAGACGCGGATGACGAACGAAACCCAGCGGCAGGGGTTCGCCAAGTGCGTGAAGGCGGGGGTGCGGATCGCGAACGGGACCGACTCGGGGATCGCGCCCCACGGCTGGAACGCGAAGAACCTGGCCTTCTACGTCAGGTACGGGCTCACGCCGATCCAAGCGATCCAGAGCGCGACCCGGTGGGCCGCCGAGCTGATGCGATGGGAGGACCGGGTGGGGACCGTGGCGGACGGGATGCTCGCCGATCTGATCGCGGTGCCCGGCGACCCGACGGTCGACGTGACGTCGCTGGAGGCCGTGCCCTTCGTGATGAAGGGTGGCGTGGTGGTGAAGGACGACCGCACACCGTCCGTCTGAGAAGATGGCCTTCGCCGCACGGACGGACGTGCAGAACGGAAGGATGTGACCCCCCGTGACCCTTTCGGCCGAACAGATCGTCGAGCTGTCGAAGCGGTACACCCTGTACGACTGGTCCGCGCAGTCCAAGGTCGCGCCGCTCGCCGTCGACCGCGCCGAGGGCGTGTACTTCTTCACCGTCGACGGCACCCGGTACCTCGACTTCAACAGCCAGCTGATGGGCGTGAACATCGGCCACGGCGACAAACGCGTGGTCGACGCGATCGCGAAGCAGGGCGAGAAGCTCCCCTACATCACGCCGTTCGCCGCCTACGAGACGCGGGCGCTCCTGGGGCAGAAGCTCGGGTCGCTCTGGCCGGGCGACCTGGAGAAGACCTTCTTCACGGTGGGCGGTGCCGAGGCGAACGAGAACGCGATCCGGATGGCGAAGGCCTTCACGGGGCGTTCGAAGGTGATGGTCCGCTATCGCGCGTACCACGGGGCCACGTACCTCACGTCGAACCTCACCGGCGACCCCCGCCGCTGGGCGAACGAGCAGCCGCCGGTCCCCGGGATCGTGAGGGTCTTCGATCCGTACCACGGGCCCGACCGCCCGCAGGAGACCGCCGACGAAGCGCTCGACCGCCTCGAGGAGCAGATCGTGCTGGAAGGGCCGAGCACGATCGCGGCCTTCATCCTGGAAACCGTCACGGGAACGAACGGCGTCCTGATCCCGCCGGACGGCTACCTGCAGGGCGTCCGCGAGCTCTGCACGCGCTACGGCATCGTGATGATCGCCGACGAGATCATGTGCGGTTTCGGCCGGACGGGCGAGTGGTTCGCGGTGAACCACTGGGACGTCGTGCCGGATCTGCTGACCGCGGCGAAAGGGCTGACCTCGTCGTACCTCCCGCTCGGCGCGGTCGCGATCAGCCCGGAGATCGCCGAACACTTCGACGAGAACGTCTTCTACGGCGGCCTGACGTACAATTCCCACCCGCTGTCCTGTGCCGCGGCGCTCGCCGCGATCGACGTCCTCGAGGAGGACGACCTGATCGGGAACGCGAAGCGCTTGGAGCCCGTGATGCGTCGGCTCCACGAGGAGCTGGCCGCCAACCATCCGAGCGTCGGGCTCCACCGGAACATCGGTCTGTTCGGGATCCTCGAGCTCGTGAAGGACCGCGACTCGATGGAAGCGATGTCGCCCTACAACGTCACCAACGACACGATGGTGGCGGTGAACAGGGCGCTGTTCGAACGAGGCCTGTTCACGATGGTCCGGTGGAACCAGATCATGACGAACCCGCCGCTCTGCATCACGGAGGAGCAGCTCCAAGAGGGGTTCGAGATCATCGACGAGGCGCTCGCCGTGGCCGACGAGGCTACGCGCTCGCCGGTTCGTCCGCCCACCGCTCCGCCCACGCAGCCAGCTCGTTGATCACGCCGCACAGGTCCATACCCTTCTCGGTCAGCCCGTACGTGATCCGGACCGGTGTCGACGGCGTCACCTCGCGGGCAACGATGCCGAGGTTCTCGAGCTCCTTCAGGCGGTCCGACAGCAGGGCGTCAGAGATCGGGGCGACGCCTTCCTTGAGGTCGGTGTAGCGCGAGACGCCGCTCATGAGGCCGCGGAGGATCTGCGGCGTCCAGCGCCTGCCGAGCATGTCGGCAGCCTCCCGGTAGTGGCGGCAGAGCGGGCTCTCTTCCTGGATCGACACGGTGTCCTCGTCTGGTTTCGCAGGATGCTATCGGTTGAACGCTCGGTATCGGGAAGATGATTCCGAAACCTGAGAGGCTCTGGAATACGGAGGAGCTATGACTTCGTTATCGGATGCATCGGGACGCCGCACCGGGCGGCGGCCGGCGAGACGAAGGAGGCGGACCTCCATGGCGATCACGGAGGAGCGGAAGGTCAACGGGATCAGTGTCCCGCCCGCGGGGACGTGGGAGTTCGACAAAGCCCACACGGCGTTCAGTTTCGTTGCGCGGCACATGTTGTCGAAGGTGCGCGGCCAGTTCACCGAGTACGAGGGGTCCATCCAGATCGGGGAGCGGCCCGAAGATTCCAAGGTCGTCGTGGAGCTCGCGACCGCGTCGCTGACGACCGGCAACGACATGCGGGACGGCCACCTGAACAGCGGGGACTTCTTCCTGACCGAGCAGTACCCGATCGTCCGATTCGAGTCCACGGGGGTCCGGATCGGCAAGGACAACACCTTCGAGATCGACGGCAACCTGACGATCAAGGACGTCACGAAGCCCATCACGTTCCAGGCCGAGTTCCTGGGCTGGGGGCCGGGGCTGCACGAGACGACGCTGGCGGCGTTCTCCGCCAAGACGACGGTCGAGCGTGCCGACTGGGACCTCACGTGGAACGTGCCGGTCGAAACCGGAGGATTCCTCGTCGGCAAGAAGGTCGACCTGGAGATCGACGCGGAGATCCTGAAGGTCGACTGACCGTTGCGGTCGGCGGGGGCGGCGCCGGCAGAACGGCGCCGCCTCCGCCTTCTGCGTTTCAGGAAAGGGAGTCGACCAGCGACTCCCGACTCAAACCTGGGGCTCGAGCCCCATGTCGCGCGCGAGGACGAGGCGGAGGATCTCGCTCGTGCCCTCTCCGATCTCGAGGACCTTCGCGTCTCGGTAGAGGCGCGAGACGGGGAACTCCTCGGTGTAGCCGTACCCGCCGTGGATCTGGATCGCTTCGCGGGCGCACACGTTCGCCACGTCGCTCGCGTGCAGCTTGGCGGCCGCCGCCTCTGCGGCGTACTCGCGGCCTTCGTCCTTGGTCCAGGCGGCCTTCCACGTGAGCAGCCTTGCTGACTCGATCGCGACGCGCATGTCGGCGAGCTTGAAGGCGATCGCTTCGAAGGAGCCGATCGGGCGGCCGAACGCCTCGCGCTCCTGCGCGTAGCGAAGGCTCGCATCCAGGCACGCCTGCGCCAAGCCGACGGAGATGGCCGCGATCGAGATGCGCCCGTCGTCGAGCGAGCCGAGGCATTGACGGAGCCCGCGTCCGCGCTCACCGAGGAGGTTGGCCTCAGGGACCCGGCAGCCCTGGAAGACGACCTCGTGGGTGTCGGTCGAGCGCCAACCCATCTTCGCGTACTCGGACCCGATCACCAGGCCCTCCGTGTCGCCGGGCACGATGATCGTGGAGACGTCGCGCGGAGGATCGTCGGTCCTGCACGCGACGACGAGGAACCCGGTGATCGGTGTGCCGCTGTTCGTGATGAACGCCTTCGAACCGTCGATCGTCCAGGTGCCGTCGGCGAGGCGAGCCGTGGTGCGGAGCGCCTTCACGTCTGAGCCGCCGCTCGGCTCCGACAACGCGAAACCGGCGAGCATCTCACCTGCTGCGATGGGCGGCAGCCAACGCTCTTGCTGCTCGCGCGACCCGTACCGTACGACCATGCCGCCGGCGAGTCCGGACGCGACCGACAACGTGACCGCCACGCTCGAGTCGGCGCGACCGAGCTCTTCCATCACGAGCGCCCAGGTCAGGGCGTCGGCGCCGAGGCCGCCGAACTCCGCCGGGATCGGCAGCCCGAACAGGCCGAGCTCCGCCATCTCCTTGACGACGTCGAGCGGGAAGGTCTCCTGCTGGTCGCGCTCGGCGGCGCCGGGCGCGACCTCGTTCCGCGCGAACTCGCGGACGAGGTCGCGCATCTGCCGTTGTTCGTCGGTGAGGTCTAGGTTCATGCGGGTTCGAACCCTTCGAGGTCGTGGATGGAGGCCGCGCGGTCGTCCGCGACGACCGCGTGGACGCGCGCACCGATCGCGGCCGGGGCGAGCAGGCGATGGAGGAGGACGGTGTCCGCGCCGTCGAGACGGACCAGCGCGAAGGTGACGGGCGTCTCGAGACGGGTCCCATAGACGTCGTGATGAGCGACCGTCCACGACTCCAGCGTGCCCTCGGGCCCGCACTCCGTGTCGGGGGTCAGCTCGGCGAGGCACCGCTCACAGAAGATCCGGGCCGGGAGGTACGTGACGCCGCAGTCGGCGCACCGCGACCCGAGGAAGACCCCACGGTCGCGCAGCGCTTCGAAGAACGCGGTGTTCCCGACGCCCGGCGTGTACCGGAACGCGACCGGAAGTTCGCCCTCGATCCGGCGCACCGTCATGCGATCGCCTCCGCGGCGGCGACCAGCTCCCGTCGGACCGAGGGTTCGCTCGGTCGGAAGTAGGCGATGTCCAGGATCGAGCCGTCGCGATCGTCCATGGGCCGCCACACCGCTTCGACCCGCATCCCGATCCGGACGTCGTCGGGCGCGACTTCGCCCAGTTTGTGGAGGAACCCCCCGTCGCTCGAGCCGTCGATCCGGATCACCGCGGGGAGCTCGGGCTCCTCAAGCGGCCGCATATCCCACGAGACGTGGCAGATCGAGAACGTTTCCACGGTGCCGACGGCTTCGAGCTGCATCCAGGCGTCGGTCGCTCGGAAGCAGCGTTCGCAGAACGCCCGCGGCGGGACGAGGGTCCGCATGCACGAGGCGCACGTCGTCGCCAGGATGCGACCGTCGCGGAGCCCATCAAGGAAGGCGCCCACGGCGCTGCCCGGGTCCCACGCGAAGCGAGCGTCGAGCGGTGTGTCGACGGCCCCCGACGCCGCTCGGAACTCCGCGTCGGAGAGCGGGGTCGGGCCGAGCGTCGCCGTCGGTTCGGTGACGGACGGCGCCGCGGTCGATGGCTCGTCGACGCCCATCACCACGACGGTGCCGACCTGCATCAGGTCGCCCCAGGCCTGCGCCACGCCGCGCTGTGGCGCTCCCGGGACCTGGCGGCCGCCGGCCTCGCCGCGCAGCTGCCAGAAGAGCTCCGCGATCTTCATCAGCCCGGCGGCGGCGATCGGGTTGCCCACGCCGAGCAGCCCGCCGGATGGACAGCACGGCAGGTCGCCGTCGCGCGCGGTGACGCCGTCGGCGGCGGCCTCAGGAGCCTTCCCCTTGTCGAAGAGCAGCAGGCCCTCGAGGTGGTGGAGCTCCTTGTAGTCGAAGGGGTCGTACGGCTCGGCGACGTGGATCTGCTTGCGCGGCTCCGTGATCCCCGCCATGTCGTACGCCATCCGCGCAGCGTTCTCGACGTACTCCGGGTAGGAGAGATCGCGGTTGGTCCAGTACGTCGTGTCGAGGTTCCACCCGACGCCGTCGACCCAGACCGGCGTGTTCGTGAGCCGCCGGGCCGCATCCTCGGAGGCCATGATCACCGCGACCGCGCCGTCGCTGATCGGCGAGACGTCGAGCCGCTGAACGGGCCACGCGAGGACCTCCGAGGCGAGGACGTCCTCGACCGAGATGTCCGCCTGACCCAGGAGCGCCGCGGGGTGGTCGGCCGCGTTGCGCTTGTTCTTGACGGCGACCGAGGCGATGTCGCGCTTCTCGAGCCCGTACCGGTTCATGTAGCGGTTCATCTCGAGCGCGAAGATCCACAGCAGGTTGGGGCCGAGCGGCCGCTCGAGGATGTTGTCGAAGATCGTGAGGAACGCGCCCTGCGGGTGCGGCTGGCAGGACGACATCTTCTCCTCGGCGACGCAGAGCACGACGTCGGCCTGACCGGAGGCGACCGTGTACCAGCCCTGGATCGCCGTGAACACGCCGCTGCCTCCGCCGACGTAGGTCCGGATGAACGGCTTGCTCCAGCCGCCCGCTCCGTCCGCCAGGTAGTCACCCTTCCGATGCACGCCGTCGAACGCGTCCGGAGCGCTGGTGAGGCAGACGGCGTCGACCTGGTCGAGCTTCATCTCGGCCGCGTCGAGGGCCGCGCGTGAGGCCTGGAACGCGAGCTCCTTGCCCGTTTCCTGCGCTCGGCGCACGAAACGGGTCATCCCCGCCCCGACGACCGCGACCCGTCGCCCCGTCATCCGGCCCTCAGGACCGCGACGGCCGCGCTGGTGCTGGGCACGCCGCGCCAGGATTGGACGACCGCGGCGCGGCCGTCGCCGGCGCGGAGCTGCTCGACCGCGGCGAGCATCCGGGCAAGCCCGTTCGCCTCGTGGAGGTAGCCCTCGCCGAGGGCGCCGCCCGAGCGGTTCACGCGCTCGGGCGCGAGCTCGGCCAGGCCGAGGGCATCCAGGTGCTGGAGCTGCTTGTACGCGAACGTGTCGTCGACCTCGGCGGTGTCGATGTCGGCAGGCTCCGCCTCGGCCTGGGCGTAAGCGGTCGCGGCCGCGTTCGCGGCCGCGACCGCCTTCGCCCAGTCACGGCTCTCGATCGAGGGCGCGTCCTGGTTCCAGCCCACGCCGTCGACCCAGACGGCCCGGTCGTTCGCGCGCTCCTCGGTGGCGAGGACGATGACGACGCATCCGTCGACGCTCCGCGCCGTTTGGTGCGACGTCAGCGGCTCGAACGTCGCTGCGTCCTCGCCCTCCGGATCGCCGATCGACGCGCGGCGGCTGGAACGCGCGTGCTCACGGTTCCGCTCGGCGACCGCCGCGCACTCCTCCGCGTCCCATCCGGTCGCGTGCAGGTACCGCCGCATCTCGAGCCCCGCGACGGCGAGGGCGGGCACGCCGAGCGGCCGGTTCAGAACCGGGTCCAAGGCGAACGCGTCCACGCGGCCCTGGGTGAGCAGATCGGACGCCTTCGAATGGGCTTCGACGGCGACGACGCGTGCCGCACCGCTCCGGATCAGCATCACCCCGGTGGCGAGCGCGAACAGCCCGTCCGACGCGACGGTCTGCACGGGTCGCTGGACCGCGCCGAGCTGGTCGGGGACGTACTCGTCGAAGATGCTCGTGCCCTCCTCGATGTCCTCGGACGCGCAGACGAACGAGTCGACGTCGCGGCGCGGGTCGACGCCGGCGTCCAGGTACGCCGCTGCCGCGGCCTCGAACATCAGCTCCTTGTAGCTGCGGCCGGCGGTGGTGGGGGTGAACCCGGACCACCCCACGCCGGTGACGCCGATCCGCGGGCTCATCTCTCCGGTTCTACCATGCTGCTGTGCAAGACGTTGTCTGGTCGCCGTCGCCGCAGGACATCGAAGGTGCGAACGTCACCCGGCTGATGCGCGCCCAGGGGATCGACGACTACGACGACCTGGTGCGGCGCTCGATCGACGACATCGGCTGGTTCTGGGACGCGGTCGTCGACGACCTCGATCTCGAGTTCTTCGAGCCGTACTCGGACGTCTTCGACGTCTCCGCCGGTGTCGAGTGGACCACGTGGTTCACGGGCGGGATGGTGAACCTCGCGCATCAGTGCGTGGACCGCTGGGCGGCTCGGACGCCCGAGGCGCCGGCCGTGATCGGCGAGAGCGAGGACGGGTCCGTGCGGACGTGGACGTACGCCGAGCTCCGGCGGCAGACCGACCGCCTGGCGCGCGGGCTCAGGTCGCTCGGGGTCCGCCCGCTGGACTCGGTCGCGATCTTCCTGCCGATGGCGCCCGAGACCGTGGCGGCCGTGATGGCCTGTTCCAAGATCGGCGCGATCTGGGTGCCGATCTTCAGCGGGTTCGGCCCCGACGCCGTCGCCGCCCGCCTGGCCGACGCGCGCGCCAAGGTGGTGATCACCGCGGACGGCTCGTTGCGCAAGGGGCGGGCCGTCCCGATGAAGGCAACGGCCGACCTCGCCGCGGACGCGGCACGGACGGTCGAACGCGTCGTCGTGTGGCGCAGGCTCGACGACCCCGCCACGCCGTGGAACGCCGACCGGGACGTCTGGTGGGACGACCTGGCCGACGACGACGAGCTGTTGGTGTCGGAGCCGCTCGAGGCCGAGCATCCCTTGTTCATCGGGTACACGAGCGGCACGACCGGACGACCGAAGGGCGTCGTGCACGTCCACGGCGGGTTCCTGGTCAAGATCGCCGAAGAGGTCGCGTACCAGGTCGACCTGCACCGAGGTGAGGTCCTCCACTGGGTGACCGACCTGGGCTGGATCATGGGTCCGTGGGAGATCGTCGGGGCGCTCGCCTTGGGCGCGACGGTGCTGCTCTTCGAGGGCGCGCCGACGCACCCGGCCGCCGACCGGCTGTGGTCGCTGGTCGAACGGCATCGTGTGACTACGCTGGGCGTGTCGCCGACGCTGATCCGCGCGCTGATCCCCGCGGGCCCCGAGCCCGTGCGGGCGCACGACCTCTCGTCGCTCCGCGTCCTCGCGTCGACCGGGGAGCCTTGGGATCCTCCGTCGTACGGGTGGCTGTTCGATGAGGTCGGCGGCGGCCGGTTGCCGATCATCAACCTGTCGGGGGGAACCGAGGTCGGCGCGTGCTTCCTCTCGCCCACGCCCGTGTGCCCGCTGAAGCCGCTCACGCTCTACGGCCCCGCTCTCGGGATGGCGGTCGAGGTCTGGCGGCCCGACGGCACCCAGGCGGGGCCGAACGAGGTGGGGGAGCTCGTCTGCACGAAGCCGTGGCCGTCGATGACGCGCGGGATCTGGGGGGATCCCGACCGGTACCGGGAGACCTACTGGTCGCGCTGGCCCGGTGTCTGGGTGCACGGCGACTGGGCGGTCCGCGACGAGGACGGGTTCTGGTTCCTGCGCGGCCGCTCCGACGACACGCTCAACATCGCGGGGAAGCGGATCGGCCCCGCGGAGGTCGAATCGGCGATCGCCGCCCATCCCGCGGTCGCGGAGTCGGCGGCGATCGGCATGCCCCACGACGTCAAGGGCGAGCAGGTCTGGTGCTTCGTCGTGCCGAAGCCGGGCGCCGAACCCGACGCCGACGAGCTGCGCGGTTCGGTGGGGGACCACCTCGGGAGATCGTTCATGCCGGCGCGGATCGTGTTCGTGCGCGAGCTTCCGAAGACGCGGAGCGCCAAGATCGTGCGTCGCGCGATCCGCGCGGCGGCGATCGGCGAGGACCCGGGTGACCTCTCGAGCGTCGAGAACCCGCAGGCGATCGAGGCGATCAGGGACGCGGTGAGGGCGGGATAGCGGGGATCCTGGCGCTCAGCCCCAGAACTTCCACCACGGCCGCTTCGGGACGGTCTCGCCTTCCTCCGCCGCTTCCTCGCTGTGGATCTCTTCGGTCTCCTTCGCCAGGCGCTCGTGGTCCGCTTGCTCCAGGAACTGCTTCTCCATGTCCGCGCCCATGCGCCCGCCCGGTGTCCGTGGTTGGTTCATGTCGAACTGCGACATCGTGGCCTCCCTCGTTCCGGTCAACCTACACCCGGGCATCCCCGGCGAGCCAGCCGGGTAGGCTGCCCAGCCTGTGCGGGTCGCGGTCTGTCAGATGAACGCGGGTGGTGGCGACGTTCCCGAGAACGTCGCCACCGCAACGGGGCTGCTCGACGAGGCCGGCGCCTCCGGCGCCGACCTCGCCGCCCTCCCCGAGCTCTGGCCGCTCTACGACACGCACGCAGCGATGCGTGCGATCGCGGCCCCGATCCCGGGGCCGCTCACCGACCCCGTCGCCGAGGTCGCCCGCGCTCGGTCGATGTGGGTCGTCAGCGGCTCCGTCCCGGAAGCCGCCGACGACCGAATCTTCAACACGTCGTGCCTGTTCGATCCGACCGGCGAGATCGTCGCTCGCTACCGGAAGATCCACCTCTTCGACGTGGAGCTTCCGGACCAGCCTCCCCTGCGCGAGTCGGCCGTCTTCACGGCGGGCGACGAGCTCGTCACGCGCGACACGGATCTGGGCCGGATCGGGCTGTCGATCTGCTACGACGTCCGGTTCCCCGAGCTCTACCGCGGGCTCATGACGCTCGGCGCCGAGATCGTCGCGGTGCCGTCCGCGTTCACCGAGGTCACCGGGCGCGCGCACTGGGAGGTGCTCCTCCGGGCCCGCGCGATCGAAGAGCAGTGCTTCGTCGTCGCGCCGGCGCAGTGGGGTCCGTGGGGACCACCGGCCGACGGGCGACGGACGCACGGAACCTCGATGGTCGTGGACCCATGGGGCGAGGTCCTCGTGCGGGCCCCCGCCGAGGGCGACGGCGTGCGGACCGCCGAGCTGGACATGAGCCGGCTCCACCGTGTCCGGGAGTCCCTCCCGGCGCTCCAGCACCGCCGCCTGGGACCGGTCTGCTGATGCGGCGCGAGCTCGACGGCGGCTATCAGCTGGACGACGACCCGGACCGGATCGACGTGGACGCGGTGTTCCGCTTCCTGAACGAGGAGGCCTACTGGGTCCGCGGACGGACGCGCGAGACGATCGAGCGACTCGTCCGCGGCTCCACCCGGGTGATCGCCGCGTACGACGGCGGCGGGTCGCTCGTCGGATTCGCCCGCGTGATGTCCGATGCGTCGAACATGGCGTGGCTCGGCGACGTGTTCGTGCTCGAGCCGCACCGCGGACGCGGGATCGGCGTCGAGCTCGTCGGCGAGGCCGTCGAGGACCCTCGGTTCCGCGACTGTCTCTGGTACCTCAACACGCGCGACGCTCATGAGCTGTACGAGCGATTCGGGTTCCGACGGGCCGATCCGGAACGGACGATGACGCGTTCCCGTCCGGCTTCCTAGTGCCTCAGATCCTGGGAAGCCCGATCGTGCCGATGAGCGCGAACACCGCGACAGTTCCGGCGAGGGCGACCGCCGCGATCCGCACACCCTTGTAGCGGAACCGCTGCGCGATCGCGACCAGGAACAGCGCCATCGCGAACAGGACAGTCTGCCTTATGTACCGGTCCGCGGTTTCGCGCGCCTCGGTGCCTTGATCGAAGATCTCCGTCGCTTGGGCGTTGAGCTCCGAGGCCTTCTCGCTCTGGGCATTGTGGTACACGGGCATGAAGATGGGGCCCGGCGGTGCGTTCGCGTTCGTGAACGGATGGGTCTTCAGCCACGCGTCGAACGCGACCCGATACTCAGGGCTGAATCGATCGACGTAGAGATCGGCGAGCTTCTCATCGCCCTGCTCCACCGCCTGGATCCACGTGTTGAACGTCGAGACGTCGAGCAGCCGCTGCTGTCCTCCCAGCGTGGAGGCGTCGTTCGCCTCGGTCCGGATGCGGGCCGAGATGCCGTAGTCCAGGGACTGCTTCCCGTCCCATCTGGCCGCTTGATAGCCGCTCCACGCCGTCGCGATCGCCACGATCGCGAGGATGATCACCTCGACGATCTCGACCTTCTCCTGCCACGGCTCGGCGCGCAGGTGATGCTCGTGCCCGCTCAGGTGCTGAGCGACCTCGACGTTGCTGCCCTCGGGCATCGGGTGTCGGTCGGGTTGGGAACGGGGCGGCCGCGTCGCGAGCGACGAGGCCGCCCCGAACCAGGCCTCAGATCTGCATCATCGCCTTGCGCTTCATGTCCTCGTACTCCTCAGCGGAGATCTGACCGTCGTCGCGGAGCTTCGCGAGCTTCGCGATCTCGTCCGCCGCCGAGTACCCCTCGAGGCGCGCCTGGGCCTGTTGCATCCGCTCCAGGTCTTCCTTGTCCTGCTCGGTCATCTTCGGACGGGCGATCAGGTAGATCAGGGCACCCAGGAACGGCACGAGGAAGATCAGGATGATCCACCCCGCCTTCGCCCCGCCGGAGAGATCCCGCCGACGGAAGATGTCGGAGAACACGGCGATGAAGATCCAGATCGCGAGGAACAGGAAGAAGAACTCGATCATCACCAGGAGCACGCTTCCCGGTGTCCATTCGGTTGCCAGCATGTGTCCGTCCTCTCTGCCCGCGCCCCCGCAGGCTGTTGGCGGCCGTACGGTAACGCATCCGGTTGCATCCGTTTGACCGCCGGACACCCAGAGGGTTGACTCCGCAACGGGTTCGAGGGGAGGGCCTGGTGGATCAGGCGAGCACCGCGGTTCTCGTCGTCGTGTTCGTCATCGCGGTCGCCGTGACCTGGGTGGCCGGGATCTTCCTCTCTGACGCGACGGACGTCGTGGACGATCGGTTCGATCTCGGCGAAGCCCTCGGCGGCCTGATCCTGCTAGGGATCGCCGGGACGCTCCCCGAGATCGCGATCACTGTGTCCGGCGCGCTCCAGGGGAACCTGGCGCTCGTCACGGGGAACCTCCTCGGCGGCATCGCGATGCAGACGCTCGTCCTCGTGTTGTTGGATGCGATCTCGCGCAGCCCGACGCCGCTCTCGGCGTTGTCGAAGGTGCTCGAGCCGATCATCGAGGCGATCTTCGTGATCCTGCTCGTGACGATCGCACTGCTCGGGCCGCTCCTTCCCCCTTCGGTCGCGATCGGCCCCGTGAGCCCGATCTCGATCATCATCGTGATCACGTGGTTCGGCGGCCTGCTGATCCTGAATCGGCTGCGGTCGAGCGAACGCTGGAGCGTCGTCACCGGGCAGGTGGATTCTGCGATGGTGGCGAAGCAACCGAGGCCCTCCAAGCCCGTTCGTCCGAACCGATACCAACGCTCGAGCACCCGAACCGTGATCGTCGCCTTCGCGGTCGCCGCGATCGCGACGCTCGTCGCCGGGGTGGCGCTCGAGCGGAGCAGCAATGCGCTCGCCGACCGCTGGGGGATCAACGGCGTGATCTTCGGCGCGACCGTCCTGGCGGCGGCGACGTCGCTCCCGGAGATCAGCAGCGGGATCCGGGCCGTCCAGCTCGGCCAGGTCGGGCTCGCGATGGGCGACATCTTCGGCGGCAACCAGGTACAGATGACCCTCTTCCTCATCGCGGATCTCCTGGCCGGGAAACCTGTCCTCCAGACCGTCGCGGCGAACTCCGCCTGGCTCGGCGCGATCGGGGTGGTCGTCACGGCGATCTTCTCGGCCGGGCTCGTGCTGCGTCCGCCGAAGAAGGTCTGGGGCCTGATCGGCCCGGACTCGGTCATGGTGCTGATCGCCTACGCGATCGGTCTGGCAGGGCTCGCGCGGATCAGCTAGACGAACCGGAGCACACGTTCACCTCGCTGCCGGTAGGGTGGTGCTCGGGATGGGGGGGATGGCTGCGTGAACCCGGAGTTCCTGTCGCGGCTGCAGTTCGCTCTCACCATCAGTTTCCATTTCATCTTCCCGCCTATCTCTATGGGTCTGGGCCTGATGATCCTGGTGATGAGCTGGAAGTACCTCCGCACCAGGGATCAGACCTGGCGCGAGGCCTCGTTCTTCTGGGTGAAGGTCTACGGTCTGGTGTTCGCGCTGGGGATCGCGACGGGCGTCGTGCAGGAGTTCGAGTTCGGGACGAACTGGTCCGCGTACTCGCGCTTCGTCGGCAACGTCTTCGGGAGCCTGCTGGCGGCCGAGGGCGTCTTCGCGTTCTTCCTCGAGGCCGGATTCCTCGGCCTGATGCTGTTCGGCGGCAATCGCCTCG
>JBKOUM010000004.1:0-15129 GCA_046723385.1 Actinomycetota bacterium | reverse complement strand
CGGCGATCACGATCACGGACGCGAACGGGAAGATCCTGTGGCAAGCGGACCCCCGGCCGCAGCAGGTCGTCAGCCCCGACGTGGCGTCCGCGGCGGACGGGATCCTCCGAGACGCGGTGCTGTACGGGACGGGAACGGCCGCGAACATCGGTCGGCCGCAGATCGGGAAGACCGGGACCGACGATCACCACGACAACGCATGGTTCATCGGCTCGGTGCCACAGCTCACCGCCGCCGTGTGGGTCGGGTTCCACCGCGGCCAGATCCCGATGGAGCCACCGCGCACCCGGATCACCGTCTTCGGCGGCACGTTCCCCGCCCAGATCTGGCGGCTGCTGATGCTGCGGGCGACCGCCGACCTCGCCCCCGAACAGTTCCCGACGCCGGAGGTTCGCTACGTGGACATCGCCGTCGACGCCACGCAGCACCCGTACTGCCTTCCGAACGAGAACACCCTTCCGATGGACATCGAGATCCTCCACTTCATCTCGGGGACCGAACCGAGCCAGGTCTGCACATCGCCGAGATCCGTCCAACGGGTCATCGTTCCATCGGTCGTCGGGTTCGCCGAAGACGAGGCCCGCACGACGCTCGAACAGAGCGGCTTCTACGTCCAGGTTCGCGCGGATGCGTCTACGCAGCCGGCAGGGACCGTGATCTACCAGACGCCGTCCGGCGGCATCTCCGAGCTGCAGACGAGCACGATCACGATCACGATCGCGAGGACGCCGCCACCGGTCGGTTAGCCGAAACCCACGGTTCATCGAGCCAGAAGCGCCAGGGCGTGTCGACCCCCATCCGGATGCCGATCCTTGGCCCAGAGAGCACCGCGCGCCGGGCCGGTCCGCTCCCTCGCTCGATCCACACGTCGTCGCCGGCGACCAGGTCGCTCCCGTTGAGAGAGCGATCGACGCCGAGCGCTTGGGTGAGGCGGGCGGGCCCCGGGCACAAATAGCGGTTTAGAAAGGTGCCGCGGGCCCGCCCCATCGTCTCGAGGCCGTCGATCGGCTGTGCCGCGCGAAGCAGCACGGCACTGCCCTCCCCTTTCAGTCCGGTGACGACGTTCATGCAGTGGTGCATCCCGTAGGTGAAATACACGTACAGATGACCCGCCGGCCCGAACATGACCTCGTTGCGAGCCGTGATCCCTCGGAACGCGTGGCTCGCCGGATCGTCCTGCTCGTAGGCCTCCGTCTCGACGATCCGGACCCGGAGCCGTTCGCCGGTCGGGAGCGCCCTGACGAGGACGTGCCCCAGCAGCTCGGGCGCCACGATCGTGGGCGGCCGCGCGTAGAAGCGTCGTGGGAGACCGGTCATCGTCCGCGCTTGCTCAGGAAGCGGCGGAGCTTCGACAGCGGCCACGCGTTGATCACATCGTCCTTGGTCAGCCATCCTCGCTGGGCGATCCCGACGCCGTACCGCATCGCATCCAGATGTCCGACGGCATGAGAATCCGTGTCGATCGCGAACCGGACCCCATGCCGGTGTGCCCATCGCACGTGCTCGTCCCGGAGGTCCAGCCGATCGGGATAGGCGTCGATCTCCAGGGCCGTGCCCGTCCGGGCGGCGGCTTCGAAGACCGCCTCGAGGTCCAGGTCGACGGGGTCGCGGCGGCCGATCTTGCGGGTCGTCGGGTGACCGATCACGTTGACGTTCGGGTGCTCCATCGCGCGGATCAGGCGCCGCGTCATCTCGTCGCGCGATTGATGGAAATGCGAATGGATCGACGCCACCGTCACGTCGAAGCCCTCGAGGAACTCCGGCGGCCAATCGACGTCGCCGCCGGGATCGATGTTCAGCTCGGTCCCGTGGAGCAGCGTCATCTTGGGGAACCGGGGCTGCAGGGCGGCGATGCGCGCGCGCTGCGCGAGCATCTTCTCGTCCGTCATCCGCTGCATGAACAGGTTCGGCGCGTGATCGGTCACCGCGTAGTACGTGTATCCCTTCCCGGAGGCCGCCTCGAGCATCTGCTCCAACGTCGCGACGCCGTCGGTGAGGTCCGTGTGCGTGTGGAGGTCCCCGCGGATCTGCCGCAGCGTCACGACCGCGGGGAGGTCGCCGGCGAGCGCGGTCTCGACCTCGCCACGGTCTTCGCGGAGCGTCGGTTCGATGTACGGGAGCCCGAGGCGCTCGTAGACCACCTGCTCGGTCTCGGCGGCGATCAGCTCGTCGCCCTCCACCCGGAACAGCCCGTACTCGTTCAGCTTCATGCCCTTGCGAACGGCCATCTCCCGGATGCGGACGTTGTGGGCCTTGGATCCGGTGAAGTAGATCATCGCGGCGCCCCATGCTTCGATCGGGACCACCCGAAGGTCGACCTGCAGCCCCGTGCGCGTCACGACGGAGGACTTGGCGTCCCCGTGCGCGAGGACCTTGGCAACGTCGTCGGCGCCGACGAACACGTCCATCACCGGGGTCGGGTCGTCGCTCGCGACGAGGAGATCGACGTCGCCGATGGTCTCGGCCATCCGACGGAGCGACCCGGCGTACTCCGCCCGGCGCACGCCACGGATCTCTCGGAGTCGTCCGAGGAAGGTCTCGGCGACGTCCAGGGCGACGTCGATGAGGACGCGTCCCGTGTCGAGAGAAGCGCGTTCCACCGCGTGCAGGACGTTCTCTTCGGTCTTGGCGGAGAACCCCTTCAGTCCCCGGAGGCGACCTTCGTTTGCCGCGGCGACGAGTGCGTCGAGGTCCTCGATCCCGAGCTCGCGGTAGACGACGACCGCCTTCTTGGGCCCGAAGCCCGGGATCGCCGTCATCTCCCGAACCCCCGGCGGTACCTGTGCCCGGAGGTCGTCGAGCTCCGGGAAGCTGCCGGTCTCGAGCACGGCGTGCACCTTCTCCGCGATCGACTTCCCCACGTTCGGGATCGCAAGGATCCCGGCCTCGTCCAGTCCCCGCAGCTCCCGGGCGTACCCGCCGATCGAGCGGGCGGCCTTCTCGTAGGCACGCGGCTTGTACGGGTCGCCGGAGACGATCGCGAGCAGGTCGGCGAACTCCTCGAAGGCGCGAGCGACCTCGTCGTTGGAGCGGGCCATCCCTTCCGGCCCTCAGGCGATGCCGAACAGCAGCAGGAGCAACGCCTTCTGCGTGTGCAGCCGGTTCTCGGCCTGATCCCACACCACGGACCGCGGTCCATCGATCACCTCGTCGGTGATCTCGAGCCCCCGATGTGCGGGCAGGCAGTGCAGCACGATCGCGTCGGGGTCGGCGGACTCCACGAGGGCGCGGTTCACCTGGTAGGCGCGGAACACGAGCGAACGCTCTTCGGACTCGTCCTCCTGGCCCATGCTGGCCCAGACGTCCGTGTAGACGACGTGCGCGCCCTTCACGGCGCTCTGCGGATCGGGGAGGACCTCGATCGCACCGCCGGTCTCCTGCGCGATCTCCGAGGCCCGCTGCACGATCTGCGGGATCGGCTCGAAGCCCGTGGGAGCGGCCACGCGCACGGTCATCCCGGTCTTCGCGCCCGCGAGGAGGAGCGAGTGCGCGACGTTGTTCCCGTCCCCGACGTACGCGAGGATGCGACCCGGCAGCGGACCGGACCGCTCTCGGATCGTCAAGAGGTCGGCGAGCGCCTGGCACGGATGCTCGAAGTCCGAGAGCGAGTTGATCACGGGCACCGAGGCGGCGTCCGCGAGCGCCTCCAGGCGCTCCTGCTCGAAGGTCCGCAGCACGATCGCGTCGACGTATCGCGAGAGGACCCGGCCGGTGTCCTCGATCGTCTCGCCGCGTCCGAGCTGGATGTCGGAGGACCCGAGCGTCAGGGGACGGGCGCCGAGTTGATCGACGCCGACCTCGAACGAGACCCTGGTCCTCGTCGACGCCTTCTCGAAGATCAGCGCAACCGTCTTGCCCTCGAGCGCATCCCGGTAGAGGGTGCGATCCGCCTTGAGGGCGGCCGCCAGGTCGAGGATGTGGAGGAGCTCGGTGGCGTCCAGGTCATCGACCGATAGGTAGTCGCGGGTCATGTCGCGGGAGTCTAGCCGGGGTGTCCGGGACGGGAGTACTCAGCCGGTCCGGAGCCTCGCGTCGAGCTCCGACGCGAGCCGTTCGACGATCCCGTCGACGACGCGCTGAGCCTCGTCATCCGTGAGCGTCCGATCGGGCGCACGGAGGTCGACCGAGAACGCGAGGCTCTTGGTTCCGTTCGGGATCCGGTCGCCGACGTAGACGTCGAACAGGGTGCTCGCGTCGAGGAGCGGGCCGCCCGCGTCGCGGAGGACCCGGTGGACGGTCCCCGCGGGCGTGGCCTCGGGCACGAGGAACGCGAGGTCCCGGCGGACCGGCGGGTATCGCGGGATGTCGTGGAACTCGACCTCCGGGTCCGCGGCTCGCAGGAGCGACCCGACCCCGACGACGCAGACGGCCACGCGACCCTCGATCTCGAACGATCCGGCCACGCGCGGATGGATCTCCCCGATCACGCCCGCCGGTGCACCGCCGATCGAGACGACCGCGGACCGGCCGGGATGGAACGGCCCTTCCGGCGGCTGACCGAGGCTCCACCCCCGGATCCCGAGCGCCGCGAGCAGCCCTTCGAGGATGCCTTTCGCATCGAGGACGTCGAGCTCCCGACGCTCGCCGTACCACCCTTCGGCCGCCGGCCCGGAGATCGCGAACCCGGCCTTGCCCACCTCGACGAATGGATCGGCGACGCGGAACGTCGTCCCGACCTCGAATAGGCGGACGGTCTGCACCCCGCGAGCGCGGTTCAACGCGACGGCGCGGAGCAGACCGGGCGTCAGACGGGTGCGGAGGAACCCCTCCTCCGCGCGCAGCGGATTCGTCACCACGACCGCGTCGCGATCATCGAAGAGCGACAGATCCGCCTCCGAAGCGAACGGGATGGGGCGTATCTCGTGGAGACCTGCTCGCGCGAGCCCCTCCTTGACGCGCCGAGCGAACGCGTACGGCGCCGGCAGGCCGCCGGCATGCGGCGAGCGCGGGAGCGTCGTGCCGACCTTGCCGTATCCCTGGACCCGGACGACCTCTTCGATCAGGTCCACCTCGCGCTCGATGTCCGGGCGGTACCCGGGCACCTCGACATCGATCCGATCGCCGTCGGCCCGGGTCCGCAGACCGAGGGTCTCGAAGACCTCCGTCGCCGACCGTGGGCCCACCTCGTAGCCGAGCAACGCCGTCGCACGGGCCGGACGGAACCCCACCCATCGCCGCGCGGGCGCCTCGCCGTCGTGCGCCGAACCGCGAAGGACCTGTCCGCCCGCCCACCGGGCGATCAGCGCCGCGCATCGCGTCGCGGCGTCCTCACAGCCTTCCGGGTCGACCCCTCGCTCGAAGCGGTGCGACGCCTCCGTGTGGAGGTCGAGGCGGCGCGCGGTGAGCAGGATGCCACCGCGCGCGAAGGACGCGCTCTCCAGCAGGACGTCGGAGGTCTCCTGGGAGACCTCCGATGTCCGCCCCCCCATCACCCCCGCGATCGCGACGGGTTCGCTCACGTCGCAGATCAGCAGGTCGTCGGGCGTGAGCGTCCGCTCGACGCCGTCGAGCGTCGTGAGGTGCTCGCCATCGGTCGCCTTCCGCACCACGATCCCGGGTCCCGCCAGCCGCTGCAGGTCGAAGGCATGCAGCGGCTGGCCGACCTCGAGCATCGTGTGGTTCGTCGCATCCACAATCGCGTCGATCGGGCGGACGCCGCACGCGGTGAGGCGCGCCTGCGTCCGCAGCGGCGCCGGCCGATGGGCGGCGCCCCGAACGGCCCGGGCGACGTACCGGGGGCACGCCGCCCGGTCCTCGATCGCGATCGTGACGACGTCGGCGGTCGTCTCGTCGATCTCCTTCACGTCGAGATCGAGGGGAGCGAGTGGGACCCCGGTGGCGGCCGCCACCTCCCGCGCCACCCCGAACACGCTGAGGAAGTCGGGACGGTTCGGCTCGATCTCGATGTCGAACACGACCTCGTCGAGGCCGAGCGACGCCTTCACGTCGTCCCCGACGGCCAGGCCCTCGCCGTTGAGCAGGAGGATCCCGCCATGGTCCTGGTTGATCGCGAGCTCGCGCGGCGAACACAGCATGCCCGGCGAGTCGACGCCCCGAACCGGCCGGACCGCGAGCGGCTCGATGAGGGCCGGAACGCGCGAACCCGGCGGAGCCCACGGGACCAGATCGCCCTCGTGCATGTTGCGGACCCCCACCACGAGCTCGATCTCACCGCCCGCGTGCCGGATCCTCGCGACGCAGAGCGTGTCGGCGTTCGGGTGGTCCCGGACCTCCACGACCTCCGCCACGACCACCCCCTCGAGGCCGCTCCACGGTCGCTCGATCGCTTCGATCAGCACGCCCCGAGGGATCAGCAGTTCGGCGAGCGCGTCTGGGTCCATGTCGGTCGGAGCGAACTCCCGCAGCCACGAGAGCGGGACGAGCATCAGGCCGCTCCGAACTGTTCGAGGAACCGCACGTCGCCATCGATCAGCATGCGCATGTCCGGGATCGCGTACTTCAGGATCGCGACGCGTTCGATACCGAGCCCGAACGCGAACCCCGTGTAGCGCTCGCTGTCGTAGCCGCAGTTCTCCAGCACCGTCGGGTGCACCATCCCCGCCCCGAGCAGTTCGATCCACCCGTTCCCGCACGTCGGACAGCCGACGCCGCCGCACTTGAAGCACGTGACCCCGATCTGCGCGCCCGGTTCGACGAACGGGAAGTACGAAGGCGTGAAACGGATGCGCCGCTCCTCGCCGAAGAGGTTCTTCACCAGCGCCTCGAGGGTCCCCTTGAGGTCCGCGAACGTGATGCCCTCGTCCACGACGAGGGCCTCCACCTGTGCGAAGACGGGCAGATGCGTCGCGTCGGCCGTCTCATGCCGGTACACCCGGCCGGGCGCGACGATGTACACCGGCGGCGGCTGCGACTGCATCGTCCGGATCTGCACGGCCGAGGTCTCGGTGCGCAGCAGCAGCTCCGGATGACCCGGGATCGAGACGTACAGGGTGTCACGCATCGTGCGGGCCGGATGGTCCGGTGAGATGTTCAGCGCCTCGAAGTTGTGCCAGTCGTCCTCGATCTCCGGACCCTCGGCGACGCGGAACCCGAGTCGGAGGAACACCTCCACGATCTCGTTCTCGACGAGCGTCATCGGATGGAGCGACCCGGCGGGCGCCCGCCTTCCCGGCAGGCTCAGATCGAGCGCGTCGGCGGCGAGCAGCCCCGCTTCCGCATCACCCTCGAGCTCGGTGCGGCGCGCGTCCCGCGCGTCGGTGAGCTCCTGGCGGATCTCGTTGACCAGCTTCCCCAGCTCACGCCGCTGTTCCTCCTCGAGCGAGCCCAGGGACCGCTGGACGTCGCCGAGCGCCGATCGCCGGCCGAGGATCGACACGCTCGCAGCGTCGAGCTCCTCGAACGTCGACGCGGACGCGAACGCCTCCAGACCTCGCGCTCGTTCGCGTTCGAGGGTGCGTCGGAGCTCGGAGACGTCCATCGGTCCGCCGAGTGTAGCCGCCGCGTCTCGGGCGCCCGCTTCAGCGCGGGAGCGGAAGGCGCACGTGGAACGACAGCACGTCGCCGTCCACCTCCGCCCAGGCGCGGCCGCCCTGCGCCTCGGCCACCGCCCGAGCGACGTAGAGCCCGATCTTGCTGCCCGCGCCCGAGCCGGGTCTCCGCGGCGTGAACAGGGCATCGGCTCCCGCCGCGTCGATCGCCGCTCCGGATCGTGCGGCCCAGACGTGGAGGTCGCCGTCGACGCGTTCGGCGGAGATCGCAGTGCCGCCGTCGCCGGCCCACCACGCGAGCGCGTCCTCGTAGGACAGCAGCGTCGACCGGAGCCGCGCCTGATCCACGAAGAACGGCCCGGCGTCGCCGGTCCAGCTGGCGGGGGGGTGGGCGGGATCGCGAACGAGGAGCTCGGAGATCGCGCTCGCCAGGTCGGCCATGTCCGTCTGTTCGGGGAACAGCTCGAGCGATCCCGAAGCCACCCTCGCGGCGTCGACGAGGAGACGGACGATCTGGTCCATCCGATCCGCGTCATGGACGATCCCTCGGAGCATCATCGCTCGCTGATCGTCGGGCAGCTGATCCCAGCGCTTCTCGAGCGCGTAGCCGAACCCCTTCATCGCGGTCAGCGGCGACCGGATGTCGTGCGCGGCCGCCGCGATCAATGCTTCGAGCGCCGCGCCCTTGCCCACCCGCCGGCGCGCCCACTCGAACAGGCACACGGTCGCGGCCGCGGCGAGGTTGAGGCTCTCGGCTCCCCCGGCCTGCGGCACACGGACCGTCGCGTCGGCGAGCCGGACGACGTCCTGCGGCAGCCCGTGGGCTTCGTTGCCGAACACGAAGGCGATCCGCCCCGCGAGGTCCAACCCGTAGAGGTTCTCCGACCCACGTGCGTCCATCGCGAACGTGCGATAGCCACGCTCCCGGAGCGAACCGATCGCGTCCGGCGTTCCGATCCCGCGGACCAGCGGCAGGTGGAAGATCGAACCTGCCGAGGCGCGGACGGTCTTGGGGTTGTAGGCGTCGACCGATGAGCTCGTGAACACCACCCCGGACGCACCCGAGGCATCGGCGGATCGAAGGATCGTGCCGGCGTTGCCGGGGTCCCGGACCTCGTGCAGGACCGCGACGCATGCGGGATCGTCGTGGACGATCTCGTGGATCGGCACGTCGAGGTACGGAGCCACTCCGAGGATCCCCGGCGGCGTGACGGTCGAGGTGATCGCGCGGATCAGCTCCGGAGCCACGTGGAGCACGTCGACCCCGCGTTCCGAGGCGCGGAGCGCGAGCGGGTCGAGGGGATCGTCCACGACCAGGGTCGTCAATCCGGGCGGCTCCCCGCCGAGCGCCTCGACGACCGCCCGGGCGCCCTCGACGATGAAGGCCCGTGCGTCCTCCCGGTACGCGCGTTTGCGCAACCGCGCGACCGCCGAGACCTTGGGATTCTTGAGGCTGGTGAGCAACGCGCTTCCCCCACCGGACCCGGCTCCGGCGTGCGGAGTCTACGGGGCTCGCGCGTCCTTCACCGTGGCGACGAGCGACGCGAACGCCGTCGGGTCGTTGACGGCGAGGTCAGCCAACACCTTGCGATCGATCTCGATGCCCTGGGCCTTCAACCCGTTGATGAAGCGCGAATACGACAGCCCATGCGGGCGGACCGCGGCGTTGATGCGGGTGATCCAGAGTCGGCGGAACTGACCCTTGCGATCCCGCCGGTCGCGGTACGCGTACATGCCCGAGTGCCGAACCTGCTCCTTGGCGATGCGGTAGCGGATCCGGCGGCTACCCGTGTACCCCTTGGCCGCCTCCAGCACCTCGCGGCGCTTCTTCTTGGCGTGGACCGATCGCTTCACCCTGGCCATGACATCACCGCGCCAGCAGGCGCTTCAGCTTCTTCTGCTCTTTGGTCGCGGTGACCTCGGTCATCCCCTCGACCCGGCGGCGGCGGCTCCCGCTCTTCTTGGTGAGCATGTGGTTGCCGGTCGCCTTCCGGTGGAGCACCTTGCCGTTCCGCGTGACGCGGAACCGTTTGGCGGCCGCGCGGTGGGTCTTCGTCTTCGGCATCGCTGTCTGTCCTTCTATCTGCCTTCGTCGGATGCGGCGGCCGTTCCCACGACCTTCGTCTCCTGCGCCCGTTGCTTGGCGAGTCCGTCGAGGTGCCGGCGGTTGGGGCTGATCACCATGATCATGTTGCGCCCTTCCTGCTTCGGCATCGCCTCGACGACCACGAGCTCGCCGAGGTCCGACACGAGACGATCGAGGATCCTGCGACCGAGGTCCGTGTGCGCCATCTCGCGCCCGCGGAACATGATCGTCACCTTGACCTTGTTCCCCGCCTCCAGGAAGCGCGTGACGTGCCCTTTCTTGGTGGCGTAGTCGTGCGGGTCGATCTTGGGGCGGAACTTGATCTCCTTGAGCCCGGTCCGCGATTGCTTCTTCCGCGCTTCCTTCTGTCGGACGTCGCGCTCGTACTTGAACTTGCCGTAGTCCATGATCCGACACACCGGTGGATCGGCCTGCGGCGCGACTTCGACGAGGTCCAGATCGAGCTCTTGTGCCTGGCGGAGCGCCTCGCGCGTGTCCACCACGCCGATCTGCTGGCCGTCGGCTCCTACCAGACGAACCCGTGGAGCCCTGATCCTGTCGTTGATCCGCGGATCGGTGGAGACCCCGCATCACCTCCTATGACGAACGAGCACCGGCAGGTTCGCCGGTGCATGCGGAACATGACCACGCGTGTTGCGCTGCTGGAGTATAGGGGCAGGCGGCCGGGCGCGTCGACCTGCGGCTCACCATTCGTCGTCGGCGTCGCCCTCGTCCACGAGCAACCGGTCGTCCTCGCTCGAGTACCCGAACGCGATCTGCAGGATCCGGCCGGGGCCCGGGCCGGTGCACCGGACGCGATGCGCCTCCTCGGCGGGCACGGTGAACTCCTCGCCGACCGCCGCGTCCACCGTGCGGTTGCCGATCTCGACCGTGAGCCCGGGGTCGAGGACGATCCACATCTCCTCGCGGAGCCGGTGATAGTGCGCCCCCGTCCTGGCCCCCGGGTCGACCGTCACGAGGCGGACGGTGACGGGCTGGTTGAGCGCGTACGTCGCGAGTCGTCCCCACGGTCGGTCGACGATCATCCCGATCCGGCCTCCGACACCCGGTCGAGGACCGACGCCATCTCGAGCGCGGCCGCCGCGGCCTCCCATCCCTTGTTGCCGTGGATCCCGCCCGCACGTGCCTCGGCCTGGTCAAGGGTGTCGGTGGCGAGGATCTCGAAGATGCACGGGACGCCGGTCGACCGACTCACGTCCGCGATCCCGCGCGCGGCCTCGGCGGCGACGAGGTCGAAGTGCGCGGTCTCCCCGCGGACCACCGCGCCGAGGCAGATCACGGCGTCGAAGCGTCCGGACGAAGCGAAGCGCTGAGCCACCAACGGGATCTCGAAGGCGCCGGGGACCCACGCGACGGTGACGGCGTCCTCGGGCACCCCGTGGTGCGCGAGGCCCGCGCGGGCACCGTCGACGAGCTTGGTCGTCACGAGCTCGTTGAATCGGCCGGCCACGACCGCGACCCGCCGGTCGGCGCCGAGGGACTCGCCGCGGACGACGCTCACCCGGACTCCCCGGGAACGTCCAGCAGGTGGCCGAGCTTCTCCGCCTTCGTCCGGAGGTACCCGATGTTGTGCGGCGTCGGCTCCGTCTCCAGCGGGATCCGTTCCACGATCGAGAGACCGTGGCCTTCGAGCCCCGCTCTCTTGTCCGGGTTGTTCGTCAGCAGCCGCATCGTTCGGACACCGAGATCCGTCAGGATCTGCGCCCCGATCCCGTACTCCCGCTGATCCGCTGCGAACCCGAGCTCGAGGTTCGCCTCAACCGTGTCGCGTCCCTGATCCTGGAGTTCGTACGCTTGGAGCTTGTGCGTGAGGCCGATCGCCCGACCCTCGTGACCCCGGATGTACAGCACGACGCCACGCCCCTGCTTCCCGATCAGCTCGAAGGCGCGCTCCAGTTGGCCCCCGCAGTCACACCGGAGGGAACCGAACACGTCGCCGGTGAGGCACTCCGAGTGCACGCGGGTCATCACGTCGACACCGTCTCCGATCTCGCCCAGCACGAGCGCGACGTGCGTGCGGCCATCGACGACGCTCTCGTAGGCGTACGTCCGGAACTCGCCCCACGAGGTCGGGATCGTGGCCGTCGCGACGCGCTCGACGAGGACCTCCCGACGACGCCGATACTCGATCAGGTCGGCGATCGAGATGAGGCGGAGGTCGTGCTCCTTGGCGAACCGCGCGAGGTCAGGGAGGCGGGCCATGGTGCCGTCGTCGTTGACCGTCTCGCACAGGACCCCGGCCGGGTACAGACCGGCGAGGCGCGCGAGGTCCACCGCGGCCTCCGTGTGCCCGGCCCGCCGCAGGACCCCGCCCTCCCGGTACCGCAGGGGAAAGATGTGGCCCGGTCGGAGCACGTCTTCGGGGAGCGTCGCGGGGTCGATCAGCGTGCGGATCGTCATGGCGCGGTCCGCCGCGGAGATGCCGGTCGTGACCCCGCGCCGAGCGTCCACGGACACGGTGAATGCCGTGCCCTGGTGATCGGTGTTGGCGGCGACCATCAGCGGGATCCGGAGCTCGTCGAGCCGCTCGCCCAGCACGGGCATGCAGATCACACCGCTCGTGTACCGGACCATGAAGGCGATCGTCTCGGGCGTGACCTTCTCGGCGGCCACGATCAGGTCGCCCTCGTTCTCGCGATCGGCGTCGTCGACGACGATCACGATCCGACCCCGGGCGATGTCGTCGATCGCCTCGGGGATCGTCGCGAACACGCCGGCGTCCACCTCGTGCGGTCGCTCGCTCATCAGCCCGCCCTTTCCATCAGCCGTTCGACGTACTTCGCCAGCACGTCCGTCTCGATGTTGACCGGATCGCCCTCCCGGATCGCTCCGAACGTCGTCACGGCCCGTGTATGCGGGATCACCGCGATCGTGATGGCGTCGTCGTCCAGTGACGTGATCGTGAGGCTCACGCCGTCGAGCGCGACGGATCCCTTCTCGACCATCGCTCGGCTCAGGTCCGCAGGGACCCGGACGCGAAGGGTGGCTCCGCCGTCGTCGTCGGGCGCCAGGGAGATCACGGAGCCGACGCCGTCGACGTGACCCTGGACCAGGTGTCCACCCAGCCGAGCGGCGAGCGACACCGGTCGCTCCAGGTTCACGGGATCCCCCGGCTGGAGCCCTGACAAGCTGGATCGCTCCAGCGTCTCGTCCGTCAGGTCGAAGGCGAGAGACGCGTCGGCGCGTTCGACGACGGTCAAGCACACACCGTTGACCGCGATCGAGGAGCCGATGGCCGAATCGGCCGGCACCGTCCGACACGCGACGGTCAACCGATGGTCGCGGAGCCCTTCCACGACCCCGAGTTCCTCAACGATCCCGGTGAACATCCGCCACCACCTTCAGGTCAGGGCCGATCCGTTCCACACGACGGAACGACAAGGGAAGGGCGGAGTCGACGGACGCGAAGCCTTCGCCGCCGACGACGCCGGCCGCGGCCGAGCCCCCGAGCACCTTGGGCGCCACGTACAGCACGATCCGATCGACGAGGTCGTCCCGCAGGAACGACCAGGCGAGGCGGGCGCCGCCCTCGACGAGGACCCCTTGCACGTCACGCTTGGCGAGGACCTCGAGCAGCGGGCCGAGCGAGACACGACCGTCGGCCTCGCGGTCGAGGACGAGCACCTCGGCCCCCGCCTCCCGCCATGCATCCAGGGTTGCGTCCCCGGGAGCGTCGGTCGTCGCGACCAGGGTCGGGGCCGACGCGTCGAAGAGCCGAGCGGAGGGGTGCACGTGGCCGGAGGAGTCGACGACGACTCGGATCGGCGCCCGGGCCTCCGCGAATCGCTCGTCCCGCACGGTGAGCTGGGGGTCGTCGTGCGCGACGGTTCCGGATCCGACCAGGATCGCGTCCGACCAGGCGCGCAGCCGCTGCGCGTCGGCGCGCGCCTCCACGGAGGTGATCCATCGCGACGAGCCGTCCGCCGCGGTGATCCTCCCGTCGAGCGACGCCGCTTCCTTCAGGATCACGAAGGGTCGGCCGGTCCGCACGTGATGCTCGAACGCGACGTTGAGCTCACGACACTCGTCCTCGAGCACCCCCGTCGAGACCTCGATGCCCGCCCGCCGGAGCTCGGCGATGCCGGGCGCGCCTTCGCCCAGGTTGGGGTCGGTGGCACCCACGACGACGTGCGACACGCCGGCCTCGATCAGCGCCCTCGTGCACGGCGGCGTCCGCCCGACGTGATCGCACGGCTCCAACGTGGACACGACGGTCGCGCCGCGGGCCCGTGGGCCCGCGGCGCGAAGCGCCATGACCTCCGCATGGTAGGTACCCGGGCCTTCGTGCCATCCCTCGCCCACGACGCCCTCGGGCGATCGCACGACCGCGCCGACGAGGGGGTTGGGCGACACGCGACCGAACCCGCGTTCGGCGAGATCCAGCGCTCGCCACATGTCCGCTTCGTGTCCGTCCATCCGTTGCCTCGGCCGCTCCTCGCCGGGGCGTGGACGACACGTCGGGCGCTGCCCGCGGCAGCGCGACGGTCCGCCCGCTCCTCCCATCCCGACTCTCACGGTCGGTTCCGGTATCGCACCGGATCCACCCACGGCTGGCAGCCGAGGGGTCGCGGACTGTCACCGCCGGTGGGGAGTTCCACCCCGCCCCGGAAACAGGCTTCACCGCAGTATAGGAGCGCCCTCGATCCGAGCACAAAACCGTGACGGCCGGTCGAGTTGGCGGGTCGAGTCGGCCGGTCGACTTCGGCCGCCGTCGGAGGTCAGTCGCCGCGGCGGTCGACCGCGTAGCTCGACCCGGGCTGGCGCTTCGCGAACGACTTCATCTCGGTCGCGACCGCGACCGCCTCGCCGTAGTGGGCGAACCGTCGGCGGTCGGTGCTCGCGATGCCGATCGACACCGCCACGAGCGGGATATCCTGCAGGACCCCCTTGCGGTCTTCGATCCGAACGAAGCCGCGCTCCAGGTCCTCCGGCTCGTAGAACTCCGACCGGGCTTCGTCGAACCGCTCGCAGATCCGCTTGGCGACCGCTTCCGACGGCTCCGGGTCCAGCACGGCGACGAAGTCGTCGCCCCCGACGTGTCCGACGAACCCCTCGGTCCCGACGTGCTCGACGACCGCGTCCTGGATGATCCGAGCGACGGACTGGATCAGCCGGTCGCCGCGCACGAACCCCTTCTGATCGTTGTACGCCTTGAAGTTGTCCAGGTCGCAGTACAGGACGGAGAAGGGCTCGCCGTCCCGCACCTGGCGCTCGATCTCCTCCTGGATCCGGATGTTGCCAGGGAGCCCGGTGAGCGGCGACAGGTTACGCATCTCCTTCGCGCGCCGAAGCGTCCCTTTGACGCGGGCGAGCAGCTCGATCGGATCGAAGGGCTTGATGATGTAATCGTCGGCCCCCGATTGGAGCCCGGTGACCTTGTCCGCGGACAAGGCTTTGGCGGTCAGCATGGTGATGCTCGTGTTCGCGGTCTGGGGACTCCTGCGTAGCCGCTGAGCCACCTCGAAGCCGTCGATCCTGGGCATCATCACGTCGAGCAGGACGAGGTCCGGCCGGATCTCGGAGGCCTTGTCGAGCGCCTCTTCGCCGTCGCCCGCGACCGCCACGTCGTAGCCG
>JBKOUM010000220.1:0-13673 GCA_046723385.1 Actinomycetota bacterium | reverse complement strand
AGGGTTGAGGGTTCGGTAGTGTGGGCGCTCATGCGAACGGAGGCTTCCGTCCGGTCCGGACGTTTTCCACCGAGCCGCTTCCCCCAGGAGCCCTCCCCGAGCGATCGGAGGCAGGGTGGTTCGACCTACGCGGGTGCGTCGGCTGAGGATCCAGCGCGCGCTGCGGGTCGTCGTCCTTGCGACCGGCTTCGTCATCGTGGGAGCGACCGTCGCCTTCGCCTGGCAGAAGCACGTGACGCTCGTCGTCGCGGGCACGCCGGCGTCGGTGAGCACGACGTCGTCCAACGTCGGGGATCTTCTGCAGTCGGAGGGCCTTCCGCTCTCCCTCGGTCTGCAGGTTCAACCTCCGCCGGCCACCGCGCTGGCGGACGGGATGACCGTCATGGTGAGCCAGCCGCCGGGCATGCCGGCGGACGCGTTCACCGCGGCGGTCGGCCCTCACGGTGTGGGGGTCTGGGTGGTGGAGCAACCGAGGGAGGGGCTGTTTGGGAAGGCGGCCCCTCTCTCCGGTCAAGCCGCGGCACTCGGAGCCGTCGGTCCCTCGACCACGTCCGTTCGAGCCGTCGTGTCGGGGAAGGTGCACGACGTCTCGACGAACGCGAACACGGTTGGGGAGCTCCTCTCGGCCATGGGGATCGAACCCGACGCTGACGATCGCGTCGTCCCACCACCCAGCACCCCCCTCCTCTCGGGGATCACGGTCCGGTACGACCGCGTCGACGTGAGAGACGTTCGTCAGTTCCACGTCGTCCCGTACGACGTCCACACCGAGTACACGAGCCGCATGGTTCCGGGGACCTCGGTGGTCCTGCATCGCGGCGTCCCCGGGGTCGTGGACCGGACCCTCCGTCTCACGCTCGTGAACGGCCTGATCGAGAACAGGCAGCTCCTCACGCGCACGATCTACCTGCGTCCCCAGACCGAGGAGCGGATGTCCGCGCCGTGGTCGATGTACGACGGGACCGTGACGGAGCCCGGCACCGGCGCGACCACCCAGCAGGGGCAGGCCACGTGGTACGACCCGCCCTGGTCGGGTCTGACGGCGGCGCATCCGTGGCTCCCGTTCGGGACCTACGTCACGGTCACCGATCTGGCGACGGGGCGCTCCGTTACCGTGGTGATCGATGACCGAGGACCGTTCGCGCCGGGGCGCGTCATCGACCTCTCACCCGAGGCCTTCTCGGACCTCGCGCCGCTCGGCCACGGCGTCCTTCACGTCTCCCTCAGCTGGTAGCCCATCCGGGATCGGGGCGGCACGGATCCGCGACCTGGCGGATCGCCACGGGGTGGTGCCCTCGAAGGCCCTCGGTCAGAACTTCCTGATCGATCCGAACGTGGCCCGGGCGATCGTCCGCGACGCGCGGGTGGCGCCCGGGGAACGCGTGATCGAGATCGGGGCGGGGTTCGGGTCGCTCACCCTCGGGCTCGCGGCGGCCGGCGCGGAGGTGACCGCGGTCGAGTTCGATCGCGGCGTGGTGCCGGCCCTCCGGGAGGTGGCCGAGGACGCTCCCGGCGTGCGGGTGGTGCAGGCGGACGCGATGCGGCTGGACTGGAGCGCGGTGCTCGGCGCCGGCGACGACCCGTGGACGCTGTGCGCCAACCTCCCGTACAACATCGCCGCGCCGCTCGTGCTCGACGTGCTCCTGGGCGTCGCTCGCGTGCGGCGGATGGTCGTGATGGTGCAGCGCGAGGTCGGCGAACGCCTCGTCGCCCGTCCGGGCGACGAGGCGTACGGCGCCGTCAGCGTCCGGGTCGCGTACCGCTCCTCGGCCTCCATCGTTCGCCGCGTCGGACGGGACGTCTTCTGGCCGCGTCCCAAGGTGGACTCGGTCGTCGTGCGCATCGACCGGCTCTTGGAGCCCCCCGTCGCGGTCGACGAAACGCTGCTGTGGCGCGTGGTCGACGGCGCGTTCTCGCAGCGCCGGAAGACGATGCGGAACGCGGTCCGACGGCTGGGTCTCGACGCGGCCGATGCCGACGACGTCCTCGCCGCGGCCGTCGTCGACCCTCGGTCGCGGCCCGAGGAGCTCTCGCTCGAGGACTTCGCTCGCGTGGCGTCCGCGCTGCCGGCATGAGGTCGGTCACGCAGCGGGCACACGCGAAGCTCAACGTCTTCCTGCGCGTGCTCGGGACGCGCGAGGATGGGTTCCACGACATCCAGACAGCGATCCTGCCCCTCGACCTTCACGACGTCGTCACCGTCGAAGAGGCGGACGGCTTCGAGGTGATCGTCACGGGGCCCGAGGCGGGAGCGCTGGCCGACTCCGGCGGCGAATCGCTCACGGCGCGCGCGGCCCGCGGATGGGCGGTCGCCGCCGGGGTGCCGGAACCGCGCGTCCGGATCACGATCGACAAGCGGATCCCGGTCGGCGCCGGGCTCGGCGGAGGAAGCGCCGACGCCGCGGCGACGCTCCTGGCGCTCGACGAACTGTTCGGCACGCTGTTGCCGTCCGGGGCCCTGTTCGAGGCCGCCTCCTCGGTCGGCTCGGACGTCCCCGCGCTGCTCGTCGAGGGAGCCGCCTTCGCGGACGGGAGGGGCGAGCGGGTCGTGCCGCTGCACTGCGTGACGACGCATTGGGTCGTGAAGCCGTTCCCCTTCACCGTCAGAGCCGCCGACGCGTACGGCTGGTGGGACGAGACGCCGACGACCGGACCGGACCCCGGCGCATTGATCGCGGCGATCGAGGTCGGCGACGACGCGCTCCTCGGCTCGGCGATGTTCAACGATCTCCAGCCGAGCGTGGTCCGGCGCCACGCCGAGGTCGAGCGCGCCGTCGTCGCCTTCGGCGACGCCGGCGCGCTCGGCGCGATCATGTCCGGGAGCGGCCCGACCGTGGTGGCGCTGGCGCGCGACCTCGGTCACGCCGACTCCCTCGCCGCGGCGGTCCCCGGCTCCTTCGTCACCTCCAGTCTCCCTCCCACCCCGCCTCGTACGATGACGTCGCCCTCCGGGGTCGTCTAACGGCAAGACGCGGGCCTTTGGAGCCTGAAATGGAGGTTCGATTCCTCCCCCCGGAACGTCTGGATGAGACATCGTCGCCGGTCATCCGTGACCGTGATCTCCAACCGTCATCAAGGTGGCGTCTCTCGTTCGAGTTTCAAAAGGCGATGACCGAACGTGGCATCGTCGCTCCCTACGACTGCCGCCAGCTTCCACGACCCGATACGGGAGCATCCTGGGACTGGGCACCGAGACATCACGCTCGCAGGATCGGAGCGGCGCCGAGCGTCAGGCCATCTTCCGCGCCCGGTGAAGACGGAGGGCGTCAGACACGCCCTTCAACTCGACGGGCCCGATCTCCGTGAACCGAACCGGCATCCCCTCGGCAGCGTCGACCACTTCCTGGGTCACGAGCACTTCACCCGCTCTCGCGTAGTCAGCGATCCTCGCCGCGAGGTTTACCGTCCGGCCGAAGTAGTCCCCCTCCTGGAAGACCACCGGCCCGGCGTGGATCCCGACGTGTGCAGGCGGAAGGGCGCGGGTGGGGACGGCCTCCACCATCTCGAGCGCGGCCATCACGCCTTGGCCTGGGTCCTGGAAATAGAACATCACGCCGTCTCCGAGCCACTTTACCGGCTGCCCTCCGCGTTCCTGAGCGGAGCCCCGGACCAGGCTGGCGAGCCTCGCCGCCAGGTCCGCCGCCTCCTGGTCTCCGCGCTCCTCGGTCAGCCTCGTGTACCCGGTGAGGTCGAGGAACACCATGGCCGGCGGATGCCGCAACCGCGTGAGCTGGCCGGCCTTGTCCAGCGCCCCTTCCACGTATTCGACCAACGCCGCGCTCCAGGCGTGTTCCTGCTGCCCGTGGTAGATCCCCAGGGTCGCCTGCTCGGTGTGTTGCGCGATGCGCGAGCCCAGATCCCCCTGTGCCCCCAGCATCTCGGCTTCGGTCATGCCCGATTCGAGGAGGGGCTGGACGACCTCGGTTCGGTACCAATCCGTTTCCGTCTCGGTGATCCGGCGCAGGCTGTCCTCACAGACCCGGAGCCACCTTTCGATGACGACGGGTCGGAACCCCTCGGAGAGCTGGAGTTCGATCGCCCGCACCACGGACAGCTCGTCCTCCCGGAGGCGGTCCTCTGGCCGGGGCTCCGCGAAACCGACGGCCTCTCGGACCACGTTGAGGAGCTCCAGGGGAACACCCGTCCGTTCGCTCAGCTCGCGGAACGTCGTGTCACTGAGTGGGGTGAACCGATCGAACACGGCCAGATCCAGGAACGAAAACGACAGCGTCCCTTGCTGGACGGCGGCGGCGATCCCATCGAGCGACACGCCGGCCAGCTCCAAGCTTCGAACCCAACGCGCCCTGCGGATGTCACCCGGCGAGAACGCATCCCCCGGGCCGGGTTCGAGGATCCCGAGCTCGACCAATCGCCCGATGTAGTCGGGGTCGACGCCGGCCCTCTGGCCCACCTCGTGTCGCGAGCGCTCCTTCAAGGTGCATCGATCGTATCCGGAGGCAGGACGTGCTCGTCAGCGCACGCAACGGAGCATTCATAGCGAGGGCGGAGCGACGAGCCCATGCCCACCGCAAGAGCTTAAGAGGAGGAGTACCTGACGCGCATGGAGCTGGTGCGGAGCTCGTCGAGCACGTCGATGGGACCGACGACCTAATGTGCCTATGTGCGGCGGGTCGGCGCCCTACCTGTCGCGCTTGACTCGCGACCCCGACCCTTCCGGAGGGGGATCCATGGAGGAGCGCTTCGACCTCGTCGTGATCGGTGCTGGACCCGCCGGCGAGAAGGGCGCCGCGCAAGCCGCCTATTTCGGGAAGCACGTTGCTCTGGTCGAGCGGTCGCAGGTCGCCGGAGGAACGCCGGCGACGACCGGCGGCATCCCGACCAAGACGATGCGGGAGGCGGCCCTGTACCTCACGGGGTTCCGGCGGCGTGAGGTCTATGGCGTCGGGCTGGATATGTCGGCCGAGATCTCGTTACGGCGGATCCGCGCTCGCGCTGAGGAGCTCGTCCGGCTCAGCACCGACACGGTGAGGGAGAACCTCGATCGGCACGGGATCGAAGTGGTGCGGGGGGACGCACGTCTGGGTCCGGACCGTTCGGTGGTCGTGCGGGGCGAGAGACAGCGGGTCCTGAACGGTTCCGTGGTGCTGATCGCCGCCGGGTCGCGGCCGTTCCACCCCGCCACGGTGCCCTTCGACGATCCCGACGTGGACGACTCCGAGTCGATCCTCGAACTCGACGAGTTGCCCCGTAGCCTCGTCGTCGTCGGCGGTGGAGCTGTCGGTTGCGAATACGCGTCACTGGGGGCGGCCCTCGGCGTGGAGGTGACGTTGATCGATGCCGGGCAACGGCTCCTGCCGTTCATGGACGCCGAGTTGTCCCGCCTGCTGGCGGAGACGTTCGCCCGGTTGGGGATCCGGCTCGTGCTCGGCCATGGCGTCGCGACGATCACGCGGGAGCAACGGGAGCTCGCGGTGATCTTGCGCGACGGCGAGATCGTGCGACCGGAGCGGGTCCTGTTCGCGGCGGGCAGGGCGGGCAACACGGAGGGTCTCGGGCTGGCCGAGGCAGGGGTCGAGGTCGACGGGCGCGGCCGGATCGTGGTGGACGACCGATACCAGACGAGCGTCGAGGGGATCTTCGCCGCTGGGGACGTGATCGGGCCACCTGCGCTCGCCTCGGTGTCGATGGAGCAGGGACGGGTGGCCATCTGTCACGCGTTCGGGATCTCCTTCAAGGAGACCGTCGATCCGCTCGCGCCGTACGGCGTCTACTCGATCCCGGAGGTCGGGATGGTGGGGATGACCGAAGAGGCCGCTGCGGCAGCGGGGATCGGATACGAGGTCGGTCGAGGATGGTTCACGCAGAACGCCAGGGCGCGGATCGCGGGAGGGACGGACGGTCTGGTGAAGCTCGTGTTCGCTCGCGAAGATCGCAAGCTGCTCGGCGCACACGTCATGGGCGACATCGCCTCCGAACTGGTCCACATCGGCCAAGACGCGCTGCATGCAGGGAGCACGATCGATCGGTTCATCCACACCACCTTCAACGTCCCGACGTACGCGGAGGCCTTCAAGTACGCGGCGTACGACGGTCTCCAACGTCTGGAGGGCTTGCCCGCTCGCGCGCCCCAGCGGCTCTTGAACGAGTCCTTCATGAGGCTCGCCGACAAGAACGAGAGCAGAGGTGAGCGACCTCACGAACCGCGCGACGGGTGACGATCCGCGCCCCTCGCGTATCCCCTAGGATGCGGCGGCGGACGAAGGAGGGGGTTCTGTGGCGACGGTCGAAGCGGTTCCGACGGGGTTCGTGCGCCAGGACGGGAAGGAGAAGGTGACCGGCACCGGTCGCTACACCGCCGACCTCAGTTTCACCGGCATGGCCCACGCGAAGTTCCGCTACGCCGATCACTCCCACGCGAAGATCCTGAAGATCGACACCTCGAAGGCGAAGGCGCTGCCCGGCGTGGTCGCCGTCGTGACGCAGGCCGATCTGCCGGATGTGCGCTTCGGCGCCTTCGTGCAGGACCGGAACCTGTTCGCGAAGGATCGCGTGCGCTTCGAGGGCGAGATCGTCGCGGGGGTCGCGGCGCTCACCGAGGAGATCGCCGCCGAGGCTGCCCGGTTGATCGAGGTCGAGTACGAACCGCTCCCCGTCGTCACCGACTTCGTCGCGGCCATGGAGCCGGACGCGCCGCTCGTGCACCCGGACCTCGAGTCCTATGAGAAGGACGAGAACATCGTCGCCAGCGGGAACACGATGGCGTACCACACCATCGTGAAAGGCGACGCCGACGCCGCGATGAGCGGCGCCGAGGTCACCGTGAAGAGCCACTACGAGTCCGATGCATCCCAGGGCGTGCCGATCGAGCCGCGCGCGGTCGTGGTGCAGTGGCAGGGCGACAAGGTCACGATCTGGTCCTCGACGCAGGTCCCGTACGCCGCCCGGGCCGGCGTCGCGCAGACCCTCTCGATCCCCGAGGCCGACGTGCGCATCGTCGTGCCGCTGCTCGGCGGCGGCTTCGGCGCCAAGTGCGACCTGCACTTCGAGGGCCAGGTCGCGGCGCTCGCCCGGGCGGCACAGCGCCCGGTCCGCCTGGTGTTCTCCAGAGAGGAGGAGTTCAAGGCTATCGCGCAGCGGCGCGAGGGGATCTCGATGGACTTCGAGACGGGCATCTCGCGCGACGGGCACATCGTGGCGCGGCGAGCCAAGCTCGTGCTCGACAAGGGCGCCTACAGCGGCGAGGGCGGGTTCCTCGGGCAGATGGCGGCGATGCATGCATGCGGCCCCTACGTCATCGATCACGTCTTCGTCGAGGCGCACCTGAACTACACGAACAACCAGCCGTCGGGCTCCGTGCGTGCGCCGACCGCCCCACAGGTGTGCTGGGGCCTCGAACAGCACATGGACGAGGTCGCGGCCGCGATCGGCATGGACCCCGTCGAGCTCCGACGCCGGACGCTCATCGAGGAGGGGGCCGAGGGCCCCACGCGTCAGGTCTTCGAGAAGGTCGGCGTCCGCGACACCCTCGACAAGGCGGTCGAGATGATCGGTTACGGCCGCGAGCTCCCCGACGACGAGGCGATCGGCGTCGCGGTCGGCTGGTGGCCGACCATGGCGGCTCCGTCGGGCGCCTACGTGCAGATGAACGGCGACGGCAGCGCCACGATCGTCACGGGCGCCCAGGAGAACGGCAGCGGTGCGGTGATGGCGATGCCGATGTTCGTGGGCCAGGAGCTCGGCATCGATCCGAACGACGTCTCGATCGTGTACCAGGACACCGACGTCGCCCCGTGGGATATGGGCTCGTGCGGCTCGCAGACCACGCTCAACAGCGGCCGCGCCATCCTCGCGGCTGCGAAGGAGGTCCGCGAGCAACTCCTGGACGCGGCGGCCGACCAGCTCGAGGTCGACCGCGAGGACCTCGAGCTCACCGAGGGCGTCGCGCGCGTGAAGGGCTCGCCCGAGCGATCGGTCGCCGTCGCCGATCTGGTGGGCGAGATCGGGACCGTGCACGGGAAGGGCTCGGGCGAGGTGCCCGAGGCACCCACCGGTGACACGGGCGGGTGCGTCGGCCGGCTCGGCAACGAGACGTTCCTCGCGCCCCAGCTCATCACCCAGGCCGCGCACGTGAAGGTGGACCGCGCGACCGGCGTGGTCCGCGTGCTGAAGGTGGCGGCGGCGCACGACTCGGGGCGGATCCTGAACCGCGCGGGCGCAGACGGCCAGGTGCTCGGCGGCGTGGTGATGGGCGTGGGTCTCGCGCTCTCCGAGGGCACGATGCTCGACGAGCAGGGACGCCAGCGGAACCCGCACCTCCTCGACTACAAGCTGCTCACGTGCTCGGACGTGCCGGAGATCGAGGTGGAGTGGATCGAGTACGACTCGGTCGGGCCGCGCGGATCGAAGGGAGTCGGCGAGCCGCCGCAGGTGCCGACCGCGGGTGCGGTCGCGAACGCGATCTCGAAGGTGATCGGTCGGCCCGTGTCGCAGCTCCCGATGACGCCCGAGCGCGTCTGGGCGGCAGTCACGGAGGTCTCGGGATGACGCGGTCGTTCACGTCGGCCGCGACCGTGGACGACGCGCTGTCGGCGATGGCAAGTGGGGCTCGTCCCGTGGCGGGTGGCACCGATCTGGTCGTCGGTGCCCGGCAGGGGAAGGCCCCCCTGCCGGACGCGATCGTCGCGATCGATCGGATCGACGCCCTGCGCTCGATCGATGCAGCCGGCGGCGGCCTCCGGCTGGGCACGCTCGTGACGCACGGTGACCTCGTGGCGAACGAGGACGTCCGTCGGCGGTTCACGGCGATCGCCGATGCGTCCGCGATCGTCGGGTCCCACGCCACGCGCGCGCAGGGCACGATCGGTGGCAACGTGATGAACGCGTCGCCGGCCATGGACACCGGCGGTCCGCTGCTCTGTTTCGGCGCCACGGCCACGCTGCGTTCGCCGTCTGGGGAGCGCTCGGTCGGGCTCGACGAGCTCTGGACCGGCCCGGGACAGACCTCGGCGCAGCCGGACGAACTGCTGGTGTCGCTCGACCTCCCGGCTCCGGCCGATGGCACGGGCTCGTGCTACGTCCGGCTGGAGTACCGCCGCCAGATGGAGATCGCCGTCGTCGGCGCGACCGTGGTCGTGACGATCGACGGCGATCGGATCGCCGACGCGCGCGTGGCCATCACCGCGCTCGCCCCGATCATCCGGCGGGTCCCCGAGGCGGAGTCGGCCCTCGCCGACAGTGATGGCGGCGCCGACGCGGTCGCGGCCGCCGCCGCGGCCGCCGCCGCGGCCTCGACGCCGATCTCCGACGTCCGTGGCTCGGCCGACTATCGCCGAGCAATGGCCCAGGTGATCGCGAGCCGAGCGATCACCGCCGCGGTCACCCGCGCGCGTGGCGGCACCGTCCCGATCCCCGCGAGCCCCGCCTTGCACGGCGCGAGTTGAGGAGCGAAATGGTGAAGGTAGCTGCGACCCTCCGCGTGAACGGCACCGACTACCCGGTCGAGCTCGATCCCCACGTCAGCCTGCTCGATGCCGTGCGCGAGGAGCTCGGCCTCACCGGATCGAAGGAAGGCTGTGACGACTCGGAGTGCGGTGCCTGCATGATGCTCCTCGACGGCGAACCGGTGAACGCGTGCTCGTACCTCGCCCTGCAGGCGGAGAGCCGCGAGGTCACGACGGTCGAAGGGCTCGCGGGGGACGAGGAGGTCGGACCGCTGCAGCGAGCGTTCCTCCAACAGTTCGGCGTCCAGTGCGGCTTCTGCACACCGGGGATGCTCGTCTCGGCGACCGCGCTCCTGCGCGCCAACCCCGATCCCACCGAGGAGGAGATCCGGATCGGGCTGTCCGGGAACCTCTGCCGATGCACGGGGTACCGCGGGATCGTCCGGGCGGTTCGGCAGGTTGCGTCGGGCGAGGTGCCGCCGCTCAGTGTGGCGCCCGTCCACGCCGACACGACGCCGCCGCACCACGCCGGCTGAAGATCCCGCCAGCGCCGACGTGATGTCCGGTCGGCTCGTCCCCGGCTCTTCCGGTCCTGACCTGCGGAGATGACTGCCTTCGTACCGTGAGGGTGCGTCCTCCTCGGATCAGGAACCCCTCTCCTTCCCAGGTCTGAGGAGGGCGCATCTCTGTGCGGTTTCTCTCGCGCGCTCGCCGGGTACGAGCCCGAGCCAGGCGAACGCGAACGTTCGCATCCGACGAGGGGAGGGCTCGATGGACGCGCTGTCGCTTCTGAAGGAAGACCACCAGAAGGTGAAGAAGATGCTGGCCGAGCTGGATCGGACCACGGAGCGGGGGGTCAAGACGCGCGAAGAGCTCTTCACCAAGCTGAAGGGCGAGCTCCAGGTCCACGAGGCGATCGAGGAAGAGATCTTCTATCCCGCTCTCAAGGAACACCCGAAGGCGAAAGAGCTCGTGCTCGAGGCCTACGAGGAGCACAACGTCGTCGACACCGTCATGTCCGAGATCGAAGGCGTCGCGTACGACGACGAGCGGTGGGGCGCCAAGATGACCGTGCTGAAGGAGAACCTCGAGCACCACATCGAGGAGGAAGAGACGGAGATGTTCAAGCAGGCTCGGCAGGTCTTCGAGCGTGACGAGCTGGACGAGCTCGGATCCCGCATGGAGAGCCGCAAGCACGACCTGATGGCGGAGGCGAGGAGCTAGCCGATCGGGCGAGCTTCGACCGCCTCCTCGAGGTCTCGCCGCCGGGTCGGCTCGATCCGCCCGCGGGTTGCCGCCGTGGCCCGCATCCGCGAGCATGTGGACCCCTTCGCAGGGACCTCGTGTTGGCCACGACGACGACCACACGCACACGATCGCTCGCCGCGGTGATCCTCGCGGCTGGAAAGGGCAAGCGGCTCCGCTCCGCTCGGCCCAAGGTCCTGCATCCGATCTGCGGCCGCACCGCCCTTTGGCACGTCGTCCAGACCGCGCTCGCCGCCGAGCCGACCAAGGTCGTGATCGTGGTCGGCCACGGCGCGGACGACGTCCGCGCCGAGGTCGCGTCGTGGAAGATGTCGCCGAAGCCCGTCTTCGTCGAGCAAGCGAAGCAGCAGGGCACCGGGCATGCCGTCCTGATCGCGAAGACGGCGGTCGGTCGCGTCGACGACGTCCTGATCGCGAACGGCGACTTCGATCCGGTGCTCCCGGCGGACGTGCGGGCGATCGTCCGTCACCATCGCCGGTCGAGCACCGCGGTCACGATCGCGTCGACGGAGCTGACGGATCCCGGGACGTACGCGCGCATCATCCGGAACGGCCGGCGCGTCGTCGACGTGATCGAGGGGCGCGACGCACCGCCGGACGTCCGCCGCATCTCCGAGGTCGGGACCAACTGGATGGTGTTCCGTCGAGGTCCGCTCTTCGCCACGCTCCCACGCGTGGATCGCCGGAACCGTCTGCGTGAGTACTACCTGAACCGCGCGGTCTCCCTCCTGCTGGCGGAGGGCGAGCGGGTCGACGCGATCGCCTGCGACACGGGAGGAACGCTCGGCCTGAACTCGCGGGGTGGCCTGGCCGCGGTCACGGCCGTCGTCCGCGAGCGCATCAACGAAGGGCACCTGGCAGCGGGCGTCTCGATGCTCGACCCCGGCGCGACCTACATCGACGTCGATGCGGCGATCGGTCGCGACACCACGATCTATCCGAACACCTTCATCGAGGGTGTCACCAGGATCGGCGCCGGATGCACGATCGGGCCCTCGACGCGCTTGCAGGACGCCACGGTCGGGGATCGGAGCGAGGTCACGTTCTCGGTGATCACCGGTTCGGTCGTCGGCCGGGACGCGCACGTCGGGCCGTTCGCCCGCCTCCGCGACGGCGTCGTCCTTGCCGACGGGGCGACGATCGGGAACTTCGTGGAGGCGAAGGCGTCGCGTGTGGGGCGGGGCTCCAAGGCGAAGCATCTGACGTACCTCGGCGACGCGGAGATCGGGGACGGCGTCAACGTCGGTGCGGGGACGGTCACCGTCAACTACGACGGGTATCGCAAACATGCGACCCGGATCGAAGACCGGGCCAGCATCGGTTCGGATACCATGCTCGTGGCGCCGATACAGATAGGTCGAGACGCGACGACGGGCGCCGGATCCGTGATCACGAAGGACGTGCCGCCCGGGGCCCTCGCCGTCGAGCGAGCCGAGCAGCGGACCGTCCCGGGGTACCGGAAGCGCAAGGACGCCGAGCACCGCCGCCGAGGGAGCAGAGGAACGAGGAGGCGCTGAGCGTGGAGATCATGACGAAGAAGCGCATGATGCTCTACACGGGCACGATCCATCCGACGCTCGCCCGCGAGATCGCGGACAACCTGGCGATCCCGGTGAGCAAGGGTGAGATCCGCCGGTTCGCGTCGGGCGAGATCTATTTCCGCGCCGATGAGTCCGTCCGTGGCGCCGACGTGTTCGTCGTGCAGTCGCACTACGAGCCGGTGAACGAAGCGATCATGGAACAGCTCATCATGATCGACGCGATCAAGCGGGCGAGCGCCAAACGCATCACGGCGGTCGTGCCCTACTACGGCTACTCCCGCCAGGACAAGAAGGTCCTGTCTCGCGAGCCGATCAGCGCGAAGCTGGTCGCCGACATGCTCTCGACGGCGGGGGCCGACCGGATCGTCTCCGTCGACCTGCACTCGGGTCAGATCCAGGGCTTCTACAACGCTCCTTTCGACCATCTCACGGCGTTGCCGCTGCTGTCCTCCTACCTCAAGGACCAGCTGGGCCTGCATGGCGACGACGTCGTCGTGGTGGCTCCCGACGCCGGTCGGATCAGGACCTCGGAGAAGCTCCGCGAGTACCTGCACGCCGACCTGGCGTACATCTACAAGCGAAGGTCGCGTCACGAGGCGCACAAGATCTCGGAGATGCGGTTGGTCTACGAGGAGGACATCGCCGGGAAGCCGTGCGTCATGGTCGACGACATGATCGACACGGCCGGCACCTTGGTCGAAGGCGTCAAGGTGCTCGCGGCGATGGGCGCGGGTCCGATCTACACCGGCGCGACGCACGCGATCTTCAGCGGCAAGGCCCGGCAGAACCTCGAGGAAGCTCCGATCGAGCAGGTGATCGTGACGAACACCGTTCCGATCCCCGAGGAGAAGCAGTTCGACAAGCTACGCGTCCTGTCGATCGCGCCGCTGATCGCGAGCGCGCTCCGCGCCGTGTTCGAGGACACGAGCGTGTCCGAGATCTTCGGCGGCGCGAACCAGGTCTAGGCGAAGAGCTGACGGCCACTCGCATCGAAGAACTCGAACGTCGCTTCCGCGACGGGCGCGGGTGCATCGGTTGACCACAAGAAGAATCGGAAGCGGTCGAACGGCGACGGACCCGCGGTCGTCGACGCTTGGTTCCGACTTCCGTCGGGCCACGCGACCTTCACGGTGCGGACGTCGGGTCCGGTGATGCCGAACACCACCACGGCGGAGTTCGCCGGATCGATGCGGAACGCCCCAACCATCGGTTCGTCGTTCGGGGCCGGCGTAGGGTGGTCGCAGAAGGCGTTGCCGGATGGCTGAACGCCGACGCAGAAACCGCCCTCGTTGACCCACGCGAACAGCGTGATCGTTCGTCCCTGCTCCCTGAACGAACTCACCTCGACGGCGGCCGATGGGAACGACGAAGGCTCGCTCGGTGACGGGGTCGCCGCTGTCGTCGGGGTTGCCGTGGTCGGCGTGATGGCGGTTGCGAGGTGGCTCACGGACGGGCCCCTCAGCTG
>JBKOUM010000058.1:0-5026 GCA_046723385.1 Actinomycetota bacterium | reverse complement strand
GGGTCGAGGCGTCGTACAAGGTGACCGGGATCAACGCGGGCGAGGTCGAGCCGGTGCACGAGCGGACCCTCGAGAACCTGCACCGCCAGCAGCTCGTCGAGGTCGAGGGGCAGTCGGACATCGTCGTGATGGGGATCCCGTACGTCGGCCCGTACAACGTGAACTCGATCCTCAACCCGATCCTGGTGCACTGCCTCGGGCTCGGCTACCTGTTCAACATGTACCGGAACATGCCGCTCGTCCGCGAGGGCGGCGTCGCGATCATGTACCACCCGGTCCCGTGGGAGTTCCACACGATCCATCACCCGAGCTACATCGACTTCTTCGAAGAGGTGCTCGCCGACACGAACGATCCGAAGGAGATCGAGGACCGCTACGAGGAGCGCTACGCCACCGACCCGTGGTACATCCATCTGTACCGGACATCGAACGCGTACCACGGTGTCCACCCCTTCTACATGTGGTACTGGGGCGCGCACGGGCGCGATCACTGCGGGGACGTGATCTTCGTGGGCGGGGAGCCGAAGAGCGTCGCACGGCTCGGGTATCGCCGCGCCGATTCGCTCCGCGACGCGCTCGAGATGGCGAAGGATTCCGTCGGTCCGTCGCCGTCCATCACGTACTTCCACGCGCCGCCGATCATGATCGCGGACGTCCGCTAAGGAGGCTCAGATGAGCGTGCGCGACGACCTCAAGGAGATGGCGCAGGGCTTCCGTTGGGGCCGCCGCCCCATGGTCCCGCGCTCCGCCGAGCCGTTCACCGAGGAACGCGAGGATGACGGCTTCCCGACCGACTGGGCGCGGACCAAGGCGGGAGTGGCTGCACGGCAAGTGATCCTTCAGGGGTTCATGCATCCGCTCGTCAAGAACGAGCTGTCGCTCCGCGTGTACGGGCTGGACCACCTGGACGACGTCCGCGGCCCGGTGATCTTCTTCTCGAACCACTCGAGCCACCTCGACGCGACGCTCATCATGTGCACGCTGCCGGACCGGTGGCAGCGGAAGACGGCCGTCGGGGCGGCACGTGACTACTTCTTCGATGTGTGGTGGCGTCAAGCGTTCACGGCGCTCGTCTACGCGGGGTTCCCGATCGACCGGTCGAGAGGTGGGAAAGGCGCGATCGACAAGGCGCGTGAGCTGGTCCGCGACGGCTGGTCGATCGTCGTGTTCCCCGAGGGGACGCGCTCGCCGGACGGTCACATGCAGCGGTTCCGTCACGGCGCCGCGCGGCTCGCGCTGGAGCTCGACGTCGACCTGATCCCGATCGCGATCGTGGGCGCGTACCAGGCGATGCCCAAGGGGCGCTGGTGGCCCGGACCGGGTCGCCCGGTCGTCACGATCCGCTACGGCGATCCGATCCGCGTGACGGAGGGAGAGTCGCACCAGAGCCTGTCGCTCCGGATGCAGCAGGCGGTGTCGGAGCTGTTCGATGAGGACCGGACGACGTGGTTCGAAGCGGTCTCGCGAGCCGAGAAGAGCGAGACGCCGTCGCTCGCCGGCCCGGTCGGCCCCGCGTGGCGCCGGACGTGGGAGGGTTCTCGCCCGATCGCCCGGCGCGGGCGGCCGAAGGCCTGGGAGTAGGGCGTGCCTCGGACCGGCGGGGAGCGGCGCCGTACCACGATCGTCGAAGAGGCGATCCGCCAGTTCGGTCGCGAGGGATACGGGGGCGCCTCCCTCGAGCGGATCGCGCAGGGGGTCGGCGTGCGCAAGCAGACCCTCCTGTACTACTTCCCCACGAAGGACGATCTGCTGGAGGCGTGCCTCGCCGCCGCGGGGCAACGTGTCGCGGAGGAGATCGCCGCGGCGCTGGAGGGTCCCGCGACGCTCGAGGAACGCGCGGAGCGTGTGATCCACGCGGTCTACGGGCTCGCCGAGGAGTGGCCGGAGTTCCCGATGTTCATCAGGGAGGCCGGCCGCCTGGGCCCGACGGCGTTCGAGCGCTTCGGCGGAGCGCTCGATCCCCTGCGCCGAAGCGCCATCGAGTTCCTCCAAGTGGGGATGGACGCCGGCCAGATCCGCAAGCAGGACCCGGCGCTCCTCCTGTTCACGCTCTACACGGCGGTCGTGGGGTCGCTGACGGAGGCGAGCGTCCTGTCGTCCTTCGTCGGGGCGGACGACGCGCGCTCTTCGCTCAAACGGCGGGAGGCCGAGGTGGTCGAGCTGGTCCGTGGCGCCCTGCGCCCACCGGAGTAGCCCAGCAGAGGTCACCGGCCGGATCCGCGCGACCCGTTCGGGTCGCGCACGAGTCCTTCGCGGTACGCCAGGGCCACGGCCTCGGTCCTGCTGTGCACGTCCAGTTTCGTCAGGATGCGCTGGATATGGGTCCCGACGGTCTTCGAGCTGATGAAGAGCTCCTTCGCGATCGCGTCCTGGTTCGAACCGTTCGCCAGCAGCTGCAGGACCTGGATCTCGCGGCCGGTGAGGGGCGTATCCATCGTCCGCGTCGGACCGGGGGATCGGGCCAAGACCCTGCGCGCCCGCGCGAGCAGCTCGTCGGGATCGAAGGGCTTGGAAACGTAGTCGTCGGCTCCGATCAGCAGGCCGGCGACCCGGTCCGAGGATTCCGTCCGATCGCCCGAGACGAAGATGATGGGGATGTCTTGGCCGGCTCGCTCTCGGAGCTCGTAGCAGACCTCGTAACCCGTCATGTCGGCCAGTTGCAGGTCGAGGAGGACCAGCGATGGCCGCCGTCGCAACGCGGAGGAAAGAGCCTCCTCGCCGGTGGTCACCTCGACGGTCCCGAAGCCCGCCCTGGTGAAGAGCCGGGTCGCCATGTCGCGGACGTCGTCGTCCAGGGTGGCGATGAGTACGTCACCTTCCTGGACTACGGCGCCCACGTCGCCTCTCCCCCCTGGATGGACCCAAGCCAGGCTGCTCTCCGAGCGCCTCTCAAAGCGTACTCCAGATGACTACGTGTTGTGTAGTAGGGAGAGAGTACGCATTCCGGAGGATTTCTCTTGGGTGCCATCTCCTTCATCCACCGACTGTTGCCGGTGCGGCGCAGCGCGTTAGCTAGAGAGTCGAGGCGGCGGCGCCGGTTCGACGGGAGGGGTGACACGGCCGCCGCAGAGGAGAGATGCGAACCGGCCGGTCTAGACAGGAAGGAGACAGGATGCGTAGGTCAGCCAGAGTAGGTGTCATCACGATCGGCGTATTCATGGCGCTGATGTTGACCGCGAGTTCGGCATGGGCGGTGAGCAACGCGCACTTCGTCGGAACGCCCACCGCAACGCTGAACGCCGACGGTTCCCTCACGGTACAGGGGAAGGTTGCCGGTCTGGGCCAAGTGAATGAGATCCACGTCGACGTCAACGCCGACGTGGCGTGCATCAACCCGGGCTCGAAGCACCCGAAGGCCGCGAACAAGGAGGCCATCACCGCGGGAGGGAACTTCCCGGTGCAGAACGGGAAGGCGAACTTCAGCGTCACGACTGGCGTCCCCGACATCGCGCCGTCGTGCAGCCCGCCGATGACGCTTCAGTACTCCAACGTGACCGTGACCGTCACGACGGTTCCTGATGACGGGACGTTCCTGGAGTTCACGTTCCCGGGGACGTTCTAGCGATCGGATAGCGTTTTCGGAGCGAGCGTTCCGAGGACGGACGGACATGCGAGGGGGCGGCCTTCGGGTCGCCCCCTCCGCCGTGCTTGCCTACGAGTAGAACTCGACGATGAGGCGCTCTTCGAGCGGAACGGGGAGTGGGACCTCGTCCCGCTCCGGTACCCGCGAGAGCGTCCCCGAAACCTCGTCCTTGTTCCGGTACAGGTAAGAGGGCGGCTCGGGCGTCACCTCGAGTGCCTCGCGGACGTAGATGAAGTTCCTCGCCTTGGGCGACAGGGTGATCGTTTGGCCGGGCTTGACCTGGGCGCTCGGGACGTCGTTGCGGCGGCCGTCGATCGAGACGTGGCCGTGCGAGACGAGCTGGCGGGCCTGGCTGCTGGTGAGGGCGAGCCCGAGGCGGAGGCAGACGGTGTCGAGACGGGTCTCGAGGAGGCGGATCATCTCCTCACCGGTGACGGCGGTGCTCCGGTTGGCCCGTTCGTAATAGCGGCGCATCTGCTTCTCGTTCACGCCGTAGATGTGGCGGAGCTTCTGCTTCTCGAGCAGCCGCGTCTGGTATTCCGAGATCCGCTTGCGCCCGCGTCCGTGCTGTCCCGGTGGGTAGGGTCGCTTGTTGGAAGGGCAGTTGGGGCGCCCGCAGAGGGGCGCGCCCACGCGGCGGCAGGTCTTGTGCTTGGGGCCGGTTCTGTCCATGCCGCTGGCAAGGCTACCAGACGCTCAACTGTGCTGACCTGCGCGGATGCCTCAGAAGACGTTCCGGAACAGCGCGAAGAAGCCCCCGACCACGAAGATCACCGCCGCGAGCGCCCAGATCGCCATCCGGATCGCGCCGCGGATCATCATCCCGATCCCGAAGAACACCGCCGCGCCCCCGATCATCAGCCACCAGAGGTCTCGGTCGCCGAAGTCTCCCGAGAACGACCCCGCGGAGATCGCCGCGAGACCCAAGATGATGAACAGCAGCCCGAGCGCGATCCGCACGCTCGCATCGTACGTATCCTCGCGCCCGTGAGCGAGGACCTTCGCGATCGCGCGGCCGGGTCGATCATCGGCCTCGCGATCGGCGACGCGCTCGGCGCCCCGTTCGAGTTCCGCCGACGGACCGAGATCCCCGATCCGTTGCCCGCCTTCGAAGAGCGGTGGATGGGTCTCCCGCCCGGGACCTGGACCGACGACACGGCGATGGCGCGGAACCTCTGGGCCTCCTTGATCGAGCAGGGGGGTGCGTTCGAGCCCCAGGACGTGCTCGCCCGACACTTCCGCTGGCTGGCGACGGACCCGCCCGGCGTGGGGAACCAGACCCGCGCCGCGCTGCTGGAGGCGATGCGGGGAACGCCGGACGCGGCTCGAGCGATCTTCGAGCGCCGCGGCCCGGAAGTGTCGGCGGGCAACGGCTCGGTGATGTACTGCGCGCCGCTCGGGGTCGCGCGAAGGCACGACCCCGAGCGACACTTCACCGAAGCG